>NZ_WBOF01000001.1:4627500-4927500 GCF_009569385.1 Streptomyces kaniharaensis | reverse complement strand
GATCGCGCTGACCGTCCCCGCCCCGGTACGGCACTCGGCCCCCCACGCAGTGCTCGTGAGGGGCTGAGAGGCTCCGGACCCGCCGGCCCGCACCGGGTGCGGCGGGTCATCATGTGCTGGAAAGTCAGTTCAACTGTCGTCAGTTCCAGCGGTCGTCGCCTGGACTCGGTGTCACCTGTCAGCCGATCCGCGTCAGTTCCACCGATCGTCGGCCGGGGTCGGGTGGGGCGTCGGGGCCGGCGGCGGCGTGACGCCGGCGACCGTGCCCGCGGTCGGAGCGCTCGGCCCGGATGCGGACCCACCACCCAGCAGAACACCGACACAAGCCGCGGCCACGACCGCCATACCAGCTGCAGTGCGCACAAAGCCGACATTGAATCGCATTTTTGTCTCCCCCGAGACTCAAATTAATCCGGTCTTCAACCAAACTCCCTCCGGAGGGGTTCCGACCGCTTCCGGAGGCATGAGCAATATTGCTGGGAGGTACGACGGATAACCAAGGCGTCGCCGCTGGCGTACTGTTGCATGGCAACAAGTACGCATGAAACAGCGTGTGCGGTCGGTTATCGGGGGGTGAGCCGCCGGGATGGTGGCTGAGCGGGATTCGTTTTCACATTTCTCGGAGCTGGACGACACCAGCGCCGCGGCCTACGGCCAGGCGGTGCGCCTCGGGGAGTTCGAGCGTGACGTCATCGCCGAGCGCATGAACGTGCCGCTCAGGGACGTCGAGCGCGCCGAAGCGGTGCTGCGGAACCTGAGGCTGCTCCAGCCGATGCCCGGGCGCCGGGACGTCCTGGTCCCGATCGGCCCCGAGGTCGCCGCCGCCGACCTGGTCGGGGACGCCGAGCGGCAGATCCGCGAGCTCCAACAGGCCGTCACCAGCGTGCGCTCCACCCTGATCTCGCTCATGCCCACCTACTTCGAGGGCCGCCGGGAGCGCAACAGCCTGGAGGCCTTCGACATCGTCAACGACGCCGACCTGGTCCAGTCGATGATCGACGAGCAGCGGGAGAAGTGCCGCTCCGAGGTCCTGATGGTCCAGCCCGGCGGCCCCCGCCCGGCGAACATCCTGTCCGCGGCCCGGGACTCGGCCACCTCGATACTCTCCCGCGGCGTGAAGATGCGCACCATCTACCAGCACACCGCGCGCAGCGACCTGCCCACCCGCGCCTACGTCCGCGACATCATCGACCTGGGCGGGGAGTTCCGCACCTGCGACGAGCTGATCGACCGCATCTTCATCTACGACCGCGAGGTGGCGTTCCTGCCCGACCGCTCCGGCGGCCCCGAGGCCGCGCCGGGGGCCGCCATCGTGCGCGAGCCCGTCCTGGTCAACTTCCTGTGCTCGGTCTTCGACTACATGTGGAACAACGGCAGCCCGTTCACCGCGGAGTCCACCAAGGCGCCGGCCGTGGCCGACGACCTGAAGACCGCCATCGTGCGGCTGATGGTGCAGGGCCACAAGGACGAGATGGTGGCGCGCCGGCTGGGCATGTCGGTGCGCACCTGCCGGCGCCACATCGCGGAGATCACCGAGGACCTCCAGGCCACCAGCCGGTTCCAGGCGGGCTACAACGTGGCGGCGCTGCAGCTGCCGCACCTGGGCCCGCCGGTCGACACGGATGCGGGGTAGCCGGCGGGACGTCACCGACCGCTCTCCAGGGAGTCGTTGATGGCGTCCACCCAGTCCTGGTCGAGCATGGTGGTGATGACGGTGTCGGCGGTCGCCCCGAATCCGGCGTCGTAGACGGCGGCGCTCACGCAGTAGCCGCTGTCCAGCGTGAAGGTGCGGAACGCCCACTCGTCGCCGGTCCCGGTGGTGCCGTCGGGCCGCTGCACCCGTACCGGCTTGCCGTCCGGGCCGAACCCGAAGTCGGTGAAGCGGAACTGCATGCCCTGGCCGATCGCCTTGCTGTACGCCTCCTTGAGCGTCCACAGCCGGACGAGCCCGGCGTCGCGTCCGCTCTCCGGCAGCGAGGCCAGGGAGATCAGCTCGAACGGCGTGCAGACGGTCCGGCTGAGCCCGCTGCTGTACAGCGGCCGGTCCGTCCGCTCGGCGTCCACCCCTATGAGCCCGCGCCTGGTCAGCCCGACCAGGAGCAGGCCCTCGGTGTGGCTGAGGCTGATGTCGATCTGGTCGTAGCCGCGCAGGTACGGGCGCCCGGTGGGCCCGTAGGCCAGCTCCAGGGCCGCCGGGTCGCCGCCGAGCACCTTGCTCGCGGCGGTCTTGAGCATCACCCGGGACGCGGCGTAGCGCGCGCGGACGTCCGAGTGCGCGAGCTCCAGATAGCGGCTCCAGTCCCGGCCGAGCACCCGGCGCAGTTCGTCGTCCGCCGGCATCAGGGGCAGCAGTTCGGCGAGCTCCGCGTGGACGAGGGCGGTGCCGTACTCCCGCAGGTGCCGGCCGACCTCCTCCCAGGCGGTGTCGGAGTCGCCGCGCACCTGGATCGGCGCGCCGAGCGGGGGTCCGACGGCGGAGTCACCGGGGGCAGTCATCGGACCTCCGTCACGAGTTCGTGGAGTCGGCCCAGGGTGCGGGCCTCGATCATTGCGCGGATCGGAAGATTCCGCTTCTGTCGGCGTTCCAGCAGGGCCACCAGTTGGAGCAGGAACAACGAGTCCCAGCCGGGGATCACGGCCAGTTCGGTCTCCTTCTCCAGGCCTTCCGGGACCAGGCCGAATTCCTCCTGGAGAAGATCCAGAAATGCCTCGAAATCCACCGGATTCACCTCGCTTCCTCGCTTTCTGACCCTTCTGACGTGTCCCGCACAAATGATGGGACTGTCTCGCCAGACGTCATGGAAATGTGCGCCGGGATCTCCGGCAGCTCCCCGCCCAGGTCGTGGCGGAACAGCACCCGGTCGGGGTGCTCCTCCACCGTCGCGAAGCCGAGCGAGGGGTAGAAGCCGCGCGTCCTGGCGTTCTTCGGGGTCGGCCGGTACCAGGCGTGCACCGCCGCGGCCCCGCGGCTCCGGGCCTCGGCCAGGACCGCAGCAAGGCAGGCCTGCTCGATGCCCCGGGAGAAGACCCGGCAGCTGAGCCAGACGTTCTCCAGGTGCAGCCCGTCGCCGTCCCAGCGGCCGAGCACCGCGCCGACCAGCCCGTTCGAACCGAACCGGTCGGACGTCCGGGCGGCCAGCACCAGCGACCGCGGGTCGGCGCAGCGCAGTTCGAGCTGGGCGGCCGTCAGCCGCAGGCCGGCGACGTTGAACTGGTTGGTGCGCTGGGTCAGCTGGGCGAACCGCTCGTACTCGTGCCGGCCGGCCGGTGCCAGCTCGACGCCGACCCGCAGCTCGCGCAGGAAGCCCGCCTCGCCGCCGGCCCGTTCGCGCAGGCGCTCGCGCTCGCCGTCGAGCCGGTACTGGCGGGTGCGGTCCAGGTCCTCCTCGGTGAGCCGCGGGCAGTCGAACCAGCCGTCGGCCAGCAGCCGGGTGACGTGCAGCGCGGGCTCGTCGTCCAGCGGGACCAGGGCGATCTCCGGTGCGCCGTGCCGCACCCGGGCCCGCTCGGCCGGCGAGTCGTCGGCGAACACCAGGGCGCCGGGCGCGATGCCGAGGCTCCCGGCGATCTCCAGCAGGTTGCCGTCCTTGGGCTCCCAGTTCGCCCGGACCCGGACGAAGTCCTCGCCGCGCAGCACCAGGTCCGGGTGGTCCCGCAGCACCTCGGCCACCCGGTCCGGGTCGTTCTTGCTGCTCACGGCGAGCAGCACGCCCTGCGAGCCGAGCTGCTTGACGACCCGCTGGAACGCGCCGAACGCCTCGCCGCGCAGCGTCCCGGCGGCGGCGACGCCCTCCGGGCCGTCGTCTCCGAGCACGCCGTCCCACAATGTCTGGTCGAGGTCCACCACCAGGCACTTGCGGGCCAGCCCGCGCAGCGCGCGGACCAGGTGGGCCACCTCGCGGGCGTAGCCGGCCAGCAGCGGCTCGGTGTACTGCGCCCCGGCGTACACGGCGAGCCGGGGGTCGTGGACCGGCCCGGTCTCGGCGACCAGCGGATCGAGGTCGATCACCTGCACGCCGGGGTGCTCGTCGGCGAACCGCAGCAGTCCGCTGTTGAACTCGCGCCAGCGCAGCGCCAGTTGGGTCCTGGCATGCCGGTCGATCAGCTGGTGGCTGTACCGCCGGGTCAGCGGGACGGTGTTCAGCACCAGGGTGCCCGGCTCGGCCGCGGCGATCACCGCCAGCTCGGCCAGCACCTCCGCGGCGGCCCGTTCGACGTCGGCCGGGCGCCACACGGCGGGCAGCCGCGCGAAGACCGTCTCCTGGTCGAGCAGGCAGAGCGCGAGGTCCCGGTCGACGCCATGGAAGCGGCCGCCCGGCTCCGTCAGGTCGTAGCGGTACGCGCCGTGGTCGCCGAGCAGCGGGCGCAACAGGACGCCGTGCCGGGCCAGTTCGGCGGTCAGCGGGTCGACCAGCCCGGCGACGGTGGACTGGCCGGTGATCGCCACCGTGACCGTCTCCATGCCGGGGCAGGCCGCCAGCACCGCGTCCGGGTCGAGCCCGGCCAGCAGCCGGCCGGCCCGGTGCAGCTCGTCCGGGTCGGCGGCGAGGGCCTCGTCGGCGAGCAGCCCGGCGACGGCCGGATACTCGCGTTCCAGCAGCCCCTGCGCGCGCAGTTCGCGCAGGCGGGCGAGGGCGGTCGTCATTCCACGCCCCCGACCCGCTCCAGGCCGAGCCCGGTCTTGATCCACTTGCTGGACTCGACCGCCAGCACCAGGGCCCGCTCGCCCTCCTCCATCTGCTCCATCAGCTGTTCGAGCTGGAGGAACGGCAGGGCGTTGCCGGTGTTGCCGGTCCGCGCCACGCAGGAGACCTCGCGGGGGCCGTCGAGCGCCAGCTGCTGGACGATGCGCTCGGTCATCCGCCCGGAGAGCTGGGGCGGCAGCAGGTAGTCGACGTCCTCGGGGCGCCAGCCGAGCCGGTCGAGCAGCTCCCAGAGGATCTCGCCGGCCAGGGTCGGGACGCCCTCCTCGATGGCCTTGTAGTCCTCCCGCAGCATCGGCCGCTCGCTGTCGCGGTCGGTGACGCCGTACCAGTCGATCCGCTGGCCGGCCGGGCGGCCGCGGCCGACGAGGCGGTGCAGCACGCCGCGTACGGCGACGGCTTCCGCGACCGGCTCGGCGGTGAGCACCGCCGCGCCCGCGCCGTCGCCGAACAGCACGTAGTTGACCAGTTCCTCGCCGGGGATCCCGGTCGCGTCGACCCGCAGGTCCAGGTGCCGGTGGGTGACGTCGCCGCCGATCACCAGTCCGGCCCGGGCACCCGCCGCCAGCAGCGCCTGCCCGAGCTCCACCGCCTGGAGGGCGCCGGAGCAGCCCGCCTGGATCTGGTAGGCGGGCAGCTGGTCCAGGCCGAGCAGGTCGGCGACCTCGCTGGCGGTGGTCGGCAGCAGCGTGTCCGGGGTCGCGGTGGCCAGGACCAGGAACTCGATGTCGGCCGGCTCCAGGCCCGCCGCCGCCAGCGCGTTCCGGCCGGCCTCGGCGCACAGGTCGGTGAGCGTGCGGCGCACCTCGCCGGTCGACAGGTCCCGGCCGAAGTACCGGTGGCTGGTGCCGACGAAGACGTCGATCCACTCGGCGCTCACCCCGAGCGCCCGGCCGAGGGCGATGTTGTCCACGGCCTCGCCCGGCAGGGCGGTGCCGATGCCCGCGAGGTACGCCGTCGTGCGTTCCATGTCCTTCTCCACGTTCCTGACTCCGCTCATGCCGCCGTCACCAGCAGCAGTTCGCGCAGGCACTGGGCGAGCGAGTCGATGCTGCGCAGCGCCGGCAGCAGGTGGTGCACCGACAGCTCGCCGAGCGCCGGGAGTCTGGTCTCCAGCTGCACCTTGAGCTGGACGATCATCACAGAGTCGAAGGCGAGGTCCTCGTAGAACCGGGCCTGCGGCCGGACGACGTCCTCGGCGTAGCCGCCGACCTGGACGATCGCGTCGATCACCGTCGCGAGCACCGCGTCGGGCTCGACCCGGCTCCGCTCCAACTCCGCTGGAGCCGGCGGCCGTTCCACCGCACGCTCCGGCCCGGCAGGTGTCCGCACCGGCTCCCAGCGGGCCCAGTAGCGGTGCGCGGTGGCGAACCTGTACGGGGGCAGCCGGTCGGCGAGCGGCCGCCCCGGCTCGTACAGCGCCTCCCACTGCGGGTCGAGGCCGGCCCGGTACAACTCGGCGATGACACCGGCGAGTTCACGCCCACCCGAGCGGCCGCCGGGGCCGGGGTGCAGCAGGCACGGGGTGTCGGGCAGTCCGGCGCGGCCGACCAGCGGCAGCAGCTGCGCACGGGGGCCGATCTCCATCAGGTGCGTCGGCGCCGCCGATCCGACCAGCGCGGCCAGGGCGTCCGAGAACAGCACAGGCCGGGCGGCCTGCCCGGTCCAGTAGTCGGCGTCCAGCGCATCTGACGGATCATCACTGATCATCCGTCCACGATACGTCGAGGCGAACGGCATCGCGGGCGCACCTGCAGGAAGCTGCCGGATCGCCGCGCGGAACCGCGCCTCGCTCTCCGCGGACAGCGGGGTGTGGAAGGCGTGCGAGACCTCCAGCATCCGGGTCCGGACGCCCTCGCCGGCCAGCACCGCCTCGATCCGCTCCAGCACCTCGACCGGCCCGCTGAGCACCGTGTCGCCCGGCCCGTTGACGGCGCCGAGCGCCACCTGCGGCTCCGCCGCCAGCAGTTCGGCCACGCGCTCCCGGCCTGCGCCGACGGCCAGCATGCCGCCGCCGGCCGGCTGCTCCCGCAGCAGGGCGCCGCGGGCGGCCACCAGCCGGGCGGCGTCCGGCAGTTCGAGCGCGCCCGCGATCACGGCGGCCGCGATCTCACCGACGCTGTGGCCGAGCACCGCCGCCGGGCGGATCCCGAGGTCGGTCAGGGTGCGCGCCAGGGCGTAGCCGACGGCGAACAGGGCGGGCTGGGCCAGGCCGGTGTCCCGCAGGTCGTCCGCGCCTTCGACGATCAGGTCCCGCACCGAGACTCCGACGTGCGGGGCGAGCGCGGCGTCCGCCTCGTCCAGGTGGGCGCGGTAGCGCGCCGAGTCCCGGTAGAGCTCGGCGGTCATGCCCGCGAACTGGCTGCCCTGCCCGGTGAAGGCGAAGGCGACGACGGGCGCGCCCCACGGGCGCTCCCCGGACTCGCCAGCCGTGCCGAGCACCCGCCGCAGCTCCCCCGCGAGCTCGGTGGTGTCCCCGGCGGCGACGGCGAACCGGTACGGCAGGCCGGTCTTGGTGCGGTTGCTGAGCCGGCACAGCGCCGCCGCCGGACCGTGCGGGCGGCGGGCGAGCGCGGCCTCCTGCTCGACGAGGTTGCGGCGCAGCGCCTCCGGGGTGTCCGCGGTGACGGTGAACACCCCGCCGTCCCACCGCGCCCGGCGGCCGCGCTGCGGCCGGGCCGGGCGGACGCGCGGGGCGGAGGCGAGCACGACGTGCGCGTTGGTCCCGCCCATGCCGAAGCTGGAAACCCCGGCGAGCGACTCGCCGGGCGGCAGCCGCAGCGGGGACTTGAGCAGCCGCAGCCCGCGGTCGGCCAGGCGCAGCTGCCGGTTCTCCCGGTCGGCGTGGCGGCTGGCCGGCACCACCCGGTGGTGCAGCGCGAGGGCGGCCTTGATCAGGCCGGCGATCCCGGCCGCGCCCTCGGTGTGGCCGATGTTGCCCTTCACCGAGCCGATGGCGCACGGCTCGGGCCGGGCCACGCCGTGCACGGTGCCGAGCGCGGCGCACTCGATGGCGTCGCCGAGCAGCGTCCCGGTGCCGTGGGCCTCGACGAAGGCCACCCGGTCGGGGGTGACCCCGGCCCGGCGGTAGGCGTTCTCCAGGACCTTCTGCTGGGACCAGCGGTTGGGCGCGGTGACGCCGTTGCTGCGGCCGTCGTGGCTGACCGCGCTGCCGCGGATCACCGCGTACACCCGCTGCCCGTCTGCGACGGCGTCGGCCAGGCGGCGCAGCACCACCACGCCCACGCCGTCGCTGCGGCCGATGCCGTCCGCGTCGGCGCTGAACGGCCGGCACCGGCCGTCCGGCGAGCCGACGCCCAACCGGTCGTACACCAACCCCAGGACCGGCGAGAGCACCAGGTTGACCCCGCCCGCGAGCGCCGTGTCGCACTCGCCGGCGAGCAGGGCGCCCGCCGCCAGGTGCACGGCGACCAGCGAGGAGGAGCAGGCGGTGTCCACGGCCATGCTGGGGCCGGTCAGGTTGAGGTGGTACGAGATCCGGTTGGCGGTCATCGCGGCGCTGCTGCCGGAGCCGTCCTGTGGGCGGATCCGGTCCGGGTCGGCCAGGGTCAGCCGGCCCCACTCGCCGCCCATCGCGCCGACGTAGACACCGGTGCCGGTGCCGGCCAGCGCGGCCGGCGACACCCCCGCGTCCTCGATCGCGCGCCAGGCGCACTGGAGCAGCAGCCGGTGGTGCGGGTCCATCGCGGCGGCCTCGCGCGGGGCGATGGAGAAGAACTCGTCGTCGAAGGCGTCCGCGTCGGCCATCAGCCCGGCCGGGGCGAGGTCGGGGTGGTCGGCCCGGTCCCAGCGGGTGCCCGACGCCGCGCCCGCGGCGTCGGCGCCCCGCATCAGGACGTCCCAGAAGGCCTCCGGGTCGGCCGCCCCCGGGAAGGCGCAGTCGAGCCCGACGACGGCGATGCCGTCGCTCAACGCACTCCCTCCTCGGCGGTGGCCGGCAGGTCGGGCAGGGCGTCCGTGAGGTACCCGAGCAGGCTCTCGATCGTCGGGTAGTCCCACAGCAGGGTCGGCTCGACGTCGAGGCCGAACTCCTCCTCCAGGTCGCCGCAGAGGCTGAGGGCCTGGACCGAGTCCATGCCGTACTCCGCCAGCGGCACGGTGGGCTGGATGCTGATCGCGGGCCGGCGCAGGTACATCGCCACTCGTGCCGACAGCCACTCGTGCAGGGGCGCGCCTGAGGTCGCGGCCGGCAGGCGGTAGGGGGCGGTCATCGCTGGGCTCCTTGTCGTGCGGGTTGTCTCGTGCGGGTCGTCCTCGACGGACCGTCGGATCAGCCGGAAACGGGGGTGTTCCACAGGTCGTAGCTGTGCCGGGCGCTGAACCGGATCCGGACCTCCTGGAGGATCCGGGCCTCGCACTCGGGCGGCAGGGCGGGCACCTTCGGGGTGAGCCGTCTGGCCACCTTGTGCAGGGCGGCGGCGGCCCAGGACGGGTCGGCGAGGAAGGGATCGTCGCCGCCCTGGGCGTGCCGCCAGACGCCGAGGACGCTGGCACCGGCCAGCAGCAGCGCGTACCGGTCGACCAGCGCGAAGCCGGCGACCTCACGCGCGGCCGGATGCTCCTCCAACTCCAGTACCTGCTCCCGCAGTTCCCGGAACTGCTCGGCCAGCAGGGCGACCAGTTCGCGCAGCACGGCGAGCACCCTGCCGCGCCCGGCGGCCTCCTCCGCCACCCCGGCCAGCAGCTCGGCGCTCACGCTGTCGCGGTCGCAGGCGAGGCTCAGCCGCTCGGTCCGCAGCGGCGGCAGCGGGTCGCGCAGCCGGAACAGCCCGGCCGGGGCCGGCTCCTCAGCGAACCAGGACCGCCTTGCCAGCCACGGCAGTTGCGGGATCACGGTGGCCTGGCAGGCGACCGTCCCGGCGTGGCCCAGGCTGAGCACCGGGACGTCGCGCAGGTGCTTCTGGAAGATCCCGAGGCTGCCCTCGCGCGCGTAGATGCCGGAGCCGAGGACGGTCGACAGCTCGTACATGGTCTCGATCAGCACCCGGGGCATCAGGTACTTGAGCGCGGCCGAGTAGACGCTGGTCTGCTCGGGCAGCAGGTGCAGGGCCCGCAGCGCGACCGCCGCGAAACTGTCGTAGAGCAGCACGTTGACGAACGCGCCGGCCACGGCGGTGTCGGTACGGGCGGCGCTCGCCCGGGCCGCGCCCCAACCGTTCGGCCGGTGCGACTGGTCGAAGCCGGCCGCGGTGCGCAGCACCGTGTCCACCGCCCCGACCGCCAGCGCGGACATCACCGTCCGGCTGAGGTGGAACGAGCGCAGCGCGGCCTCGATCCCGCTGCCCGGCGGCCCGAGCAGGGCGCCGTCCGGCAGCGGGCAGTCGTCGAACTCCAGCCCGGCGAACCGGCAGCCGCGCAGGCCGACGGCCAGGTGCCGGGGCAGCGTCCGGGCCCGGCCTAGCGGCAGCTCGCGCGGGTCGAACAGCAGCGCCGACAGGCTGCGGCTGCCGGGCTCCGGGTCGGTGCGGCAGAACAGCACCAGCGCCTCGGCCCGGTCCAGGTTGTTGATGGCCGGCTTGCCGCCGCTGAGCAGCAGTCCGTCCGCCACCCGGCGGGCGGTCACCTGGCTGCGCACGTAGTCGTTGCTGTGAGTGGTCTCGGGCTGGGCGATGGCCGCCCGGCCGCCGGCCAGCAGCACCTTCGCCAGCCGGGCCTGCTGCTCAGGCGTCCCCTCGGTCCACACGTCGGAGGCGGCCATGTAGCTGGTCATCCCGTAGCCCATGCCGAGCGCGACGTCGCGGCGGAACACCGGGCGCATCACCTCGACCAGGCCGGGGACGGAGTCCAGCCGCCCGCCGAGCTCCACCGGGACGAACTCGGCGGAGCCGCCGAAGCCGTCCAGCGCGTCCTCGCCGGCGTCGAACCGCCGTGCCTGCTCGTCGGCCCGCAGCAGGGCGGCGAAGCCGAGCGGGTTGCCCGGGTCGCCGGGGTCGCCGAGCCGGGCCTCCAGCTCGGCGGCCCGGGCGGCAGCGGTCGGGGCCGGCCGGGTGGTCGGGGCCAGCAGGGCGGTCACCACGGCTGCACTCCCCCGCCGACCGGCTGCGGGTGGAGCAGGTCCTCGCCCAGCGCGCGGTCCCGGGCCCGAACGACCGCGCGCACGGCGCCGTCCAACACCTCGTAGTCGCCGCGCACCTCGCCCGCCAGGAACAGCGAGCGCATCAGGGTGCGCTGGACCTTGCCGCTGGTGGTGCGCCGGACGGTACCGGGCCGCACCAGCAGCAGGTTGGCGACCGGGACGTTGAACTCGCGGCCGACCTTCTCGATGATGCGCCGGGACAGCTCGCGCAGGGTCTCCTCGCTCTGGCCCGCACTGCGGACCTCCTGCACCAGCACCAGCTGCTCGCGGCCGGCATCGACGCTGAACGCGGCGCCGGTGGCGGCGGACAGCTGCGGGGCGGTCGAGCGGACGGCCGCCTCGATGTCGTACGGGTAGAGGTTGCGCCCGTTGAGGATCAGCACCTCCTTGAGCCGGCCGGTGACGTACAGCTCGCCGTCGCGCAGCACGCCGAGGTCGCCGGTGCGAAGGTAGCCGCTCTCGCCGCCGCGCAAGGCGGCTCTGAAGGTCTCCTCGCTCTCCTTGGGCCGGCGCCAGTAGCCCTGGGCGACGCTGGGCCCGCGCAGCCACACCTCGCCGACCGTGCCCTCCGGCAGCTCCGCGCCGGTGGACGGCTCGACGATCCGCAGGTCGTAGCCGGCCGGGCGGCCGCAGGCGACCAGCGTGCGGGCGTCCGGGGCGCGCTCCGCGACCGGCTCGAAGACGTTCCGCTCCAGCTCACGGGGGTTCACCGGGGTGCGCCCGTACGGCTCGCCGGGCGTCCCGGCGGAGACCAGCAGGGTCGCCTCGGCCAGGCCGTAGCTCGGGTACATCGCGGTGGCCCGAAGGCCCGCCGGCGCGAAGCGGGCCGCGAACGCCTCCAGGGTGTCGCGCCGGACGGGCTCCGCGCCGTTGAGCACCAGCCGCCACCGGGAGAGGTCGAGGCCTGCCACCTCCTCGTCGCGGATGCGGTTCAGGCACAGGTCGTAGCAGAAGTTCGGGCCGCCGCCGACGGTCACGCCGTGGTCGTCGATCGCGCGCAGCCAGCGCAGCGGGTGCTTGACGAAGGCGACCGGCGACATCTGCACGGAGGCGCTGCCCAGCCAGAGCGGGTGCAGCAGGTGGGCGATGAAGCCCATGTCGTGGAAGTGCGGCAGCCAGCCGCCGAAGCGGTCCTCTCCGGTGGTGCGCAGGGTGGCCTGGAGGGCCTCGTGGTTGGCGATCAGGTTGCGGTGCGAGACCATCACGCCGCGCGGCCGGGAGACCGAGCCCGAGGTGTACTGCAGGAAGGCCAGGTCGTCCGCGCCGGTGCGGGGCCGGCGCCAGTCGTCGGCGTCGCCGCGGTCCGGGTCGTCGGTGACCACGCAGGTGACGCCCTCGGCGCGGGCGGTGGCGAGCCACAGGGAGACGTCCGGGGCGCTCGCCGAGCCGGTGAGCACCAGCCGGGCCGCGCTGTCCTGGAGCACCCCGGTGACCCGGTCCACCGCACGTGCGGCCCGGCCGCCCGTGCTCGGCATCGGCGCGGGCACGCCGATCGCCCCCGCGTACAGGCAGCCCACGTAGGCGGCGAGGAAGTCGGCGGTGGACGGGTAGAGCAGCAGGACGGGGCTGCCCTCGCCGCCGTGCCGGCGGATCAGCGAGGCGATCCGCCGGGCCGTCCGGTCCAGCTCGCCGTAGGTCAGCCGCCGCTCGGCCACACCGGCCGGGCTGTGGCTCAGCTCGATGTGGGCGTCCGCCTCGGGTTGCTGCTCCGCTCGGTCGAGCATCAGCTCGGTGAAGGTCCGGAACCCCGCCATGACTCCCCCTGTGGATACGACGTCTGCTGATCGGCGGAGTCCCCCGATCGGTACTCCCCACGCGCGTAACGGTCCGATACCGGGCTTAAGTCCTGCTTGCGGGGCCGTCGGTGCCGGCGGACGGCAACGCGCGAGCGCCCGGCGTCGGGGTCTCCGACGCCGGGCGCTCGCTGGTGTTCGGTCAGTAGCGGTACTGCTCCGGCTTGTACGGGCCCTCGACCGCCACGCCGATGTAGTCGGCCTGGTCCTGGGTCAGCGTGGTCAGCTTCACGCCCAGCGCGTCCAGGTGCAGACGGGCGACCTTCTCGTCCAGGTGCTTCGGCAGCACGTACACGCCGATCGGGTACTGCTCGGTCTTCGTGAACAGCTCGATCTGCGCGATCGTCTGGTTCGCGAACGAGTTCGACATCACGAACGACGGGTGACCGGTCGCGTTGCCCAGATTCAGCAGACGACCCTCCGACAGCACGATGATCGTGCGGCCGTCCGCCTTGCGCCACTCGTGCACCTGCGGCTTGACCTCGGTCTTCACCACACCCGGCAGCTTCGCCAGACCGGCCATGTCGATCTCGTTGTCGAAGTGGCCGATGTTGCCCACGATCGCCTGGTGCTTCATCCGCTCCATGTGGGAGGCCAGGATGATGTCCTTGTTGCCCGTGGTGGTGATGAAGATGTCGGCGGTCTCGACGACCTCCTCCAGGGTGGTGACCTGGTAACCGTCCATCGCCGCCTGCAGCGCGCAGATCGGGTCGATCTCGGTGACGATCACGCGCGCGCCCTGGCCGCGCAGCGACTCCGCGCAGCCCTTGCCCACGTCACCGTAGCCGCAGACGACCGCGACCTTTCCACCGATCAGCACGTCGGTGGCCCGGTTGATGCCGTCGATCAGCGAGTGCCGGCAGCCGTACTTGTTGTCGAACTTCGACTTGGTCACCGAGTCGTTGACGTTGATCGCCGGGAACAGCAGCTTGCCGTCACGGTGCATCTCGTACAGGCGGTGGACACCGGTCGTGGTCTCCTCGGTCACGCCCTTGACGGTGCCGGCGATCGCGGCCCAGTCGATGGTGGAGCGGCCCAGCAGCTCCAGGACGATCCGGTACTCCTCGTTGTCGGCCGTGGCCGGGTCCGGGACCTGGCCTGCCTTCTGGAACTCGACGCCCTTGTGGATCAGCAGCGTGGCGTCACCGCCGTCGTCCAGGATCATGTTCGGGGTCTTGCCGTCCGGCCAGGTCAGCGCCTGCTCGGTGCACCACCAGTACTCCTCCAGCGTCTCGCCCTTCCAGGCGAACACCGGGATGCCCGCGGCCGCGATCGCCGCGGCCGCGTGGTCCTGCGTCGAGAAGATGTTGCAGGAGACCCAGCGGACCTCCGCGCCCAGGGCGACCAGGGTCTCGATCAGCACCGCCGTCTGGATGGTCATGTGCAGCGAGCCGGTGATCCGGGCGCCGGCCAGCGGCTTCGAATCCGCGAACTCGGCGCGGATCGCCATCAGGCCGGGCATCTCGTGCTCGGCCAGTTCGATCTCCTTGCGCCCGAGTTCGGCCAGCGCGAGGTCGGCGACCTTGAAGTCGGCCCACTCGGTGTGCTGCTCAGTGTCGTGCGAGGGCATGCCCGGTACTCCTAGAGGTCTGGACGTTCTGGTGGATCTCCACGGTCGCCGTGGAGCGGTTGAGCGTGATGTAGTGCAGGCCGGGAGCGCCCTCGGAGAGCAGCTGCCGGGCCATCGCGGTGGCGTGCTCGACGCCGATCCGGTGGCCCTCCCGCGGGTCGTCCCGGGCGGCGTGCAGCCGGTGCGCGAGGTCCTCCGGGAAGACGGCGCCGCTGAGTTCGGCGAAGCGGGCGATCTGCCGGACGTCGGTGGCCGGCATGATCTCCGGGATGATCGGGGTGTCGCAGCCGGCCGCGGCCACCCGGTCGCGCAGCCGCAGGTAGTCCTCGACCCGGAAGAACATCTGGGTGACGGCGTAGTCCGCCCCGGCCCGGCACTTGGCGACGAAGTGCCGGATGTCGCTCTCCCAGTCGGGCGAGCGCGGGTGGCGCTCGGGGAAGGCGGCCACGCCGACGCTGAAGTCGCCGGACTCCCTGACCAGGCTGACCAGTTCGTGCGCGTGGTGGAAGCCATCGGGGTGCGGGTGCCACTCCCCGCGCGGGTCGCCCGGCGGGTCGCCGCGCAGCGCGAGGACGTCGCGCACGCCCGCGTCCGCGTACTGGCCGATGATGCGGCGCAGTTCGGCGCGCGAGTGGCCGACCGCGGTGAGGTGGGCGACCGGCCGCAGGGTGGTCTCGGTCGCGATCCGGCGGGTCATCTCGACCGTGCGGTCCCGCGAGGTGCCGCCGGCGCCGTAGGTCACCGACACGAAGTCCGGTGCCAGCGGCTCGATGCGGCGGATCGCCTCCCACAGCGTGCGGGCGCCGGCCTCCGTCCTCGCCGGGAAGAACTCGAACGAGAACGTCGGTCCGCCGCTGCGCAGCCGTTCCCTCAGCGTGCTCGGCGTGCTCACGGGCGGCCTCCGATGTTGAAGTAGGTGGCGTCGGGGTGGTGGATGACGATCGCGTCGGTGGACTGCTCGGGGTGCAGCTGGAACTCCTCGGAGAGCACCACGCCGATCCGCTCGGGTCGCAGCAGCTCGGCGATCTTGGCGCGGTCCGCCAACTCCGGGCAGGCGCCGTAGCCGAGCGAGAACCGGGCGCCCCGGTACCCGACCGCGAACATGTCCTTCATGTTCGCCGGGTCCTCCCCCGAGTAGCCGAGTTCGGACCGCACCCGGGCGTGCCAGAACTCGGCCAGCGCCTCTGCGAGTTGGACGGAGAGGCCGTGCAGCTCCAGGTAGTCGCGGTAGGCGTCGGCCGCGAAGAGCTCGTTGGCTGCCTCGGAGATCCGGTTGCCCATGGTGACGACCTGGAGGCCCACCACGTCCGTCTCCCCCGACTCCTCCGGGCGGAAGTAGTCCGCGAGGCACAGCCGGCGGCCCCGCTCCTGGCGGGGGAAGGTGAAGCGCATCCGCTCCCCGCCGTGCTCGTCCAGGATGATCAGGTCGTCGCCCTTGGAGACGCACGGGAAGTAGCCGTACACCACCCCGGCGTCGAGCAGGTGCTCCGTCTGGACGCGCTCCAGCAGCGCCCGCAGCCGCGGCCGGCCCTCGGTCTCCACCAGCTCCTCGTAGGACGGCCCTTCGCTGCGGCGGGACGGCTTGAGGCCCCACTGCCCCTTGAAGAGCGCGTCCTCGTCCAACCAGGAGGCGTAGTCCTTGAGCTGGATGCCCCGCACCACCCTGGTGCCCCAGAACGGCGGCGTCGGCACCCGGTTGTCCACGGCCACGTCCGAGCGGGTCGGGCCGCCGGCCGTCTCGGGCTTGACCTCGACGCGGGCGTGCCGGCGCTTGCGCAGCTCCGGCAGCACCGCGCCCGGCACGCCGCGCTTGATGCCGATCAGCGCGTCCATCAGCCGCAGGCCCTCGAACGCGTCACGGGCGTAGCGGACTTCACCGTCGTAGATCTCGTGCAGGTCCTGCTCGACGTACGCCCGGGTGAGGGCCGCGCCGCCGAGGATCACCGGATAACTCGCCGCCAGCTTGCGCTGGTTGAGCTCCTCCAGGTTCTCCTTCATGATCACGGTCGACTTGACCAGCAGGCCGGACATCCCGATGACGTCGGCCCTGTGCTCCTGCGCGGCGTCGAGGATGGCCGAAACCGGCTGCTTGATGCCGAGGTTGACGACGTTGTAGCCGTTGTTGGACAGGATGATGTCGACCAGGTTCTTGCCGATGTCGTGGACGTCGCCCTTGACGGTGGCCAGGACGATCGTGCCCTTGCCCTCGTCCTCCGACTTCTCCATGTGCGGCTCCAGGTGCGCCACCGCGGTCTTCATCACCTCGGCGGACTGGAGCACGAACGGCAGCTGCATCTGGCCCGAGCCGAACAGCTCGCCGACCACCTTCATCCCGTCCAGCAGCGTCTCGTTGACGATCTCCAGCGCGGGCCGCACCGCCAGCGCCTCGTCCAGATCGGCCTCCAGGCCGTTCCGCTCGCCGTCGACGATCCGGCGCTTCAGGCGCTCGTCCAGCGGCAGCGCGGCCAGCTCCTCCGCCTTCGACGCCTTCACCGACGCCGCGCTCACCCCCTCGAACAGCTCCAGCAGGCGCTGCAGCGGGTCGTAGCCGTCCCGCCGGCGGTCGTGGACCAGGTCGAGGGCGGTCTCGCGCTGCTCCTCGGGGATCCGCGCCATCGGCAGGATCTTGGACGCGTGCACGATCGCCGAGTCCAGGCCGGCCTCCACGCACTCGTGCAGGAACACCGAGTTCAGCACCTGCCGGGCCGCCGGGGAGAGACCGAAGGAGATGTTCGATAGCCCCAGCGTGGTCTGGACGTTCGGGTGCCGGCGCTTCAGCTCGCGGATCGCCTCGATGGTCTCGATGCCGTCGCGGCGGGACTCCTCCTGGCCGGTGCCCAGGGTGAACGCCAGGCAGTCCACCAGGATGTCCTCCTCCCGGATCCCGTACTCGCGCCCCAGCTGCCCGATCAGCCGCTCGGCGATCGCGACCTTCTTCTCGGCGGTGCGGGCCTGGCCCTCCTCGTCGATGGTCAGGGCGATCAGCGCCGCACCGTGCTCGCGCGCCAGCCCGGCCACGCGGCCGAAGCGGGTCTGCGGGCCGTCGCCGTCCTCGTAGTTGACCGAGTTGAGCACCGCGCGGCCGCCGAGCATCTCCAGGCCCGCCCGGAGCACGTCCGGCTCGGTGGAGTCCAGCACGATCGGCAGGGTGGAGGCGGTGGCCAGGCGTCCGGCGATCTCCTTCATGTCGGCGACGCCGTCGCGGCCGACGTAGTCCACGCACAGGTCCAGCAGGTGCGCGCCCTCGCGGATCTGATCGCGGGCGATCTCCACGCAGGCCTGCCAGTCGCCGGCCAGCATCGACTCGCGGAATTTCTTCGAGCCGTTGGCGTTGGTGCGCTCGCCGATCGCCAGGTACGAGGTGTCCTGACGGAACGGCACCGCCTGGTAGAGCGACGCCGCCGACGGCTCCGGCTGCGGCGTGCGCGAGGCGATCTCCCGGCCGCGCACCCGCTCCACCACCGCCCGCAGGTGCTCGGGTGTGGTGCCGCAGCAGCCGCCGACCAGCGACAGCCCGTACTCGCGGACGAAGCCCTCCTGCGCCTCGGCCAGGCCGGCCGGGTCCAGCGGGAAGTACGCCCCGTCCTTGCCCAGCACCGGCAGCCCGGCGTTCGGCATGCAGGACAGCCCGATCCGGGCGTGCCGGGCCAGGTACCGCAGGTGCTCGCTCATCTCGGCGGGGCCGGTGGAGCAGTTCAGCCCGATCAGGTCGATGCCCATCGGCTCCAGGGCCGTCAGCGCGGCGCCGATCTCGGAGCCGAGCAGCATGGTGCCGGTGGTCTCCATCGCCACCTGGACGATCAGCGGCAGCGACACCCCCGCCTCGGCCAGCGCCTGCCGGGCGCCCAGCAGCGCCGCCTTGATCTGCAGCAGGTCCTGGCTGGTCTCGATCAGCAGCGCGTCCGCGCCACCGGCGATCAGCCCGGCGGCGTTGCGCTCGAAGCCGTCGCGCAGCACGTCGAACGGCAGGTGGCCGAGCGTCGGCAGCTTGGTGCCCGGGCCGATCGAGCCGAGCACCCAGCGCGGGCGCTCCGCGGTGGCGAAGGCGTCCGCGGCCTCCCGTGCCACCCGGGCGCCCGCCTCGGACAGCTCGAAGATCCGGTCGGGGATCTCGTACTCGTTCAGCGCGGAGAAGTTGGCACCGAAGGTGTTGGTCTCCACGCAGTCCACGCCCACCGAGAAGTAGGCCTCGTGGACGCCGCGCACGATGTCGGGCCGGGTCAGGTTCAGGACCTCGTTGCAGCCCTCAAGGTTCTGGAAGTCCTCCAGCGAAGGGTCCTGCGCCTGGAGCATGGTGCCCATCGCACCGTCCGCGACCACGACCCGGGTGGCCAGTGCCTCGCGGAGAGCGTCCGCACGACGCTGCTGACTGACAGTCACAGCTTCTCCTCCGTAGGGATGGTGGCCAGCACGATGTCCAACTCGGCGACGGCGTCCGCCCCGTAGGCGGACCGCACCCGGGCCGCCAGCTCCGCACGGTCCACCCGGTACTCCTGGCCGCCGACCGCCTCCAGCACCACCGCCGCCAGCGTGCAGCCCAGCTGCGCCGACCGCCGCGCGTCCAGGCCCTGGGCGTACGCGGCGAGATAGCCGGACCGGAAGGCGTCGCCACCCCCGGTGGGGTCGGCCACGGCCGCGACCGGGACGGCCTCGACCACGAGCGGTTCGGCCCCGGCCCGGGCGATCCGGGCCCCCTGCGCGCCGAGCGTGGTGATCCAGACCCCGGTGCGGGAGAGGATCTCCTCCTCGCTCCACCCGGTGCGCTCCTGCAACAGCGCGGCCTCGTACGCGTTGGTGAACAGGAGCGCCGAACCGTCGACCAGTTCGCGCGCCTCGGCCGGCTCCAGCCGGGCGAGCTGCTGCGAGGGGTCGGCCGCGAACGGGATGCCCAGCGCCCGGCAGTCCCGGGTGTGCCGGACCATCGCCGCCGGGTCGTTCGGCGAGACGACCACCAGGTCCAGCCCGCCGGTTCGCTCCGCCACCGCGGCCAGGTCGATCTCGCGCGCCTCGGCCATCGCGCCGCCGTAGAACGTCGCGATCTGGTTCTGCGCGGCGTCGGTGGTGCAGACGAAGCGCGCGGTCTGCCGCTCGGCCGAGACGTGCACCGCGCCGGTGTCGACCCCGTGCCCCTTGAGCCAGGTCTCGTACTCGGCGAAGTCCGCGCCGACCGCGCCGACCAGGACCGGCGACAGCCCGAGCCGCCCCAGCCCCAGCGCGATGTTGGCCGCGACCCCGCCGCGCCGGACCTCCAGGGTGTCCGCCAGGAACGAGAGCGACACGTGCTCCAGGCGGTCGGCGACCAGCTGATCGGCGAACCGACCCGGGAAGACGAACAGATGGTCGGTGGCGATGGAACCGGTGGCGGCGATCCGCATGACGCTCCTTCGGTCGGCTGCGGCGGGGACGGTCGGCGGAGCGGCGGGTCAGCGCCCGGCTGCCCGGCGGAGCTGCTCGGCCCGGTCGGTGCGCTCCCAGGTGAAGTCCGGCAGCTCACGGCCGAAGTGGCCGTACGCGGCGGTCTGCGAGTAGATCGGCCGCAGCAGGTCCAGGTCGCGGATGATCGCGGCCGGACGCAGGTCGAACACCTCGGTGACGGCCTTCTGGATCGCCAGCACCGGCACCGACTCGGTGCCGAAGGTCTCCACGAACAGACCCACCGGCTCGGCCTTGCCGATCGCGTACGCGACCTGCACCTCGGCCCGGCGCGCCAGACCCGCGGCGACGATGTTCTTCGCCACCCAGCGCATCGCGTACGCGGCCGAACGGTCCACCTTGGACGGGTCCTTGCCCGAGAACGCGCCACCACCGTGACGGGCCATGCCGCCGTACGTGTCGATGATGATCTTGCGGCCGGTCAGCCCGGCGTCACCCATCGGACCGCCGATCTCGAACCGCCCGGTCGGGTTGACCAGCAGCCGGTAGCCGTCGGTGGTCAGCTTGATGCCCTGCTCGGCCAGCGCCTTCAGCTCCGGCTCCACGACGAACTCGCGGATGTCCGGGGTCAGCAGCGACTCCAGGTCGATGTCGGAGGCGTGCTGGGTCGAGACGACCACGGTGTCCAGGCGGACGGCCTTGTCACCGTCGTACTCGATGGTGACCTGGGTCTTGCCGTCGGGACGCAGGTACGGGATCGTCCCGTTCTTGCGCACCTCGGTCAGCCGGCGCGAGAGCCGGTGGGCCAGGGTGATCGGCAGCGGCATCAGCTCGGGCGTCTCGTCCGACGCGTACCCGAACATCAGACCCTGGTCGCCCGCACCCTGCTTGTCCAGGTCATCCGCGTCGTCCCCCTGGGAGGCACCCTCGACACGGGCCTCGTACGCCGTGTCCACACCCTGCGCGATGTCCGGCGACTGCGCACCGATGGACACCGACACGCCACACGAGGCGCCGTCGAAGCCCTTCTTGGAGCTGTCGTAGCCGATCTCCAGGATCTTGTCCCGGACGAGCTGGGCGATCGGCGCGTACGCCTTGGTGGTCACCTCGCCGGCCACGTGCACCTGGCCGGTGGTGATGAGCGTCTCCACGGCGACCCGGGACGTCGGGTCCTCCCGCAGGAGAGCGTCGAGGATGGTGTCGCTGATCTGGTCGGCGATCTTGTCGGGGTGCCCCTCGGTCACGGACTCCGAGGTGAACAGACGGCGGGACATAAGGGGTTCTCCAAGAGGTGAGTCGATAACTCAGGCCGATTCGTCGGCCCGGTCCAGCTGCGCGGTGACGGTCGCCAGGACCTCCCGCTCGTGTTCGGCCAGGTAGAAGTGGCCGCCCGGGAAGACCCGGAGGTCGAAGGAGCCGATCGTGTGGTCCCGCCAGGCCGCGGCCTGTTCGAGGTCGACCCGCGGGTCCTGGTCGCCGAGCATCGCGACGACGCGGCAGCGCACCCGGCTGTCGTCCTCCGCGCGGTAGTTCTCCACCGCGGCGAAGTCGGCGCGGATGGTCGGCGCCACCATCGCGAACAGCTCGGGGTCGTCCAGCAGCCGCGCGTCCGTGCCGCCCAGCTTCCTGAGCTCGCGCAGCAGCTCCTGGTCGCCGAGCCGGTGGAAGCCGTCCTCCCGGCGCAGCCCCGGTGCGCGCCGGGCGGAGACGAACAGCAGGCTCGGCGCCGGGCCGGCCCGGTGCGCCTCCAGCCGCAGGGCGGTCTCGAAGGCGAGGACGGCGCCCATGCTGTGTCCGAAGAACGCCAGCGGGCGGTTGCCCGTCACCGTCTCCGCGATCGCGCCGGCGATCCCGTCGGCCAGTTCGGCGACGGTCTCCAACCGCCGCTCCGCGTACCGGTCCTGGCGCCCCGGGTACTGCACCGCCAGGACGTCGTACCGGGCGGACAGGGCCTCGGAGTAGCGGTGGAAGAAGCTCGCCGCCCCGCCCGCGTGCGGGAAGCAGACCAGCGTGGCGGCCGGTCGCGCCGGCGGCCCGTGGTAGCGGCGCAGCCAGGGGCCCCAGTGCGCGGTCAGCGCCCGCCCCCGGCCGGCCGCGACGGGCAGGACCACCGGGCTCACCCGGCCGCGACCAGGTCGCCGCGGAAGAGGCCGCTGCCCGCGGGCACGTCGGCCGGGTCGCTGCCCTGGTGGACGATCCGGTTGGTCTCGTCGACGAAGACCACGCGCGGCTCCAGGGCGGGGGCCTCGGCGTTGGTCACGGTCGCGTAGGCGATGATGATGACGAGGTCTCCGGGGCTGATGAGGCGGGCGGCGGCGCCGTTGATGCCGATGACGCCGGTGCCGCGCGGGCCCTCGATGACGTAGGTGGAGAGCCGGTTGCCGTTGTCGATGTCGACGATGTCGACCTTCTCGCCGGGCAGCAGGTCGGCGGCGTCGAGCAGGTCGGCGTCGATGGTGACGGATCCGACGTAGTGCAGGTCGGCCTGGGTCACCGTGGCCCGGTGGATCTTGGACTTGAACATGGTGCGGTACATGGGAACTCCCCCGTGTGGTCTATGAGTTGACGTTCGCGAGCTCTCGTGCAACGAACCCGCGGATCCGCTCCACCAGGGCCGGCACGTGATCGTTCAGGTAGAAGTGGCCGCCCGGGTGGACGTCCAGCTCGAAGCCGCCGGTCGTGTGGTCCACCCAGCCGCGCGCCTCGGCGACCGACACCAGCGGGTCCGCGTCGCCGGTGAGGCCCACGATCGGGCAGGCCAGCGGCGGCCCGGGGCGATAGGTGTACGTCTCCGCCGCCTTGTAGTCGCCGCGCACGCACGGCAGCACCAGCCGCAGCAGCTCGTCGTCGGCCAGCAGGGCGTCGTCGGTGCCGCTCAGCCGGCGCAGCTCGGCGATCAGCCCGTCGTCGTCCAGCAGGTGCGCGGTGTTGTGCCGCTCCACGTGCGGCGCCCGGTGCCCGGAAGCCAGCAGACCGAGCGGCCGCCGGCCCTCCGCCTCCAGCCGGCGCGCCACCTCGTAGGCCAGGACGGCGCCCAGGCTGTGCCCGAACAGCGCGAACGGCCGGTCCAGCCACGGCCGCAACTGCTCCACCACCCGGTCGGCCAGCTCCGGCACCGAGTCGATCACCGGCTCGTGGCGGCGCTCCTGCCGGCCCGGGTACTGCACCGCCAGAACGTCCAGCCCGGGGGCCAGCATCCGCCCCACGTGGTAGAAGTACGGCGCCGAACCGCCCGCGTGCGGGAAACACACCAACCTGGCCGGAGCCTGGTCGGCGGGGTGGAACCGGCGCACCCATTCCTCCGTCGCTGTCGTCACTGCCCGTCCTCGCTTCCGTTCGTCATTCGTCCCACGCCCCCGGGGCCCGGTAGCCCACCGCTCGCCACCGTGCCCGCCCGGCTGCCGGCCAGCCGGCCGCAGCGGGGCGGCGCCGGCGCAGCGCAGCGATCAACACCACGGTAACGGCGGCGAGTTCGTCGTCCGCCACCGAGCCCCGCTCGACCCGAAGCCCGTCCACGCCCGCCCTTTCCGCCCCATCCCGTCCCGCGGAGCATTGAATCCGGAGTCCCACTCACCCCGACACAGCGATCCACCCCTATCCCGACCGCACCGCACCCCTACCGGCCGCGACGGAGACCGACGCGGGGTGGAAGCACCCTTCGCCCTACGGAAGGTACGGGTGGGAGATCGAGCGACGACGGAGAAGAGGCCGTCCGGCCGCCGCGCGGGCGGGGAGTCGGCCTCTGAAACGCACGACGGGCAGCACCTCCAGGTGTAGGAGGGGCTGCCCGTACGGCTGCGGCTTCTAGCGGAGCGGGTGGATCAGAAGTGCTCCAGCAACTCGGCGAAGCCGCGCAGCGCGAGCGTCGCGTCCTCGGGCCGGAACTCCTCGTGCTCCAGCACCCAGGTGTGCTCGTGCGGGATGTAGACGGCCTTCAGGCCGGCCCGGAGCGCGGGCAGGATGTCGGACTTGGGCGAGTTGCCGATCATCCAGGTCCGGCCGGCGTCCAGGCCGAGGTCGGCGGTGAGCTGCCGGTAGGTGTCCACGTTCTTCTCGGGGACGATGTGGATGCTGCGGAAGTGGTGGGCGATGCGGGAGGCGTCCACCTTCCGCTGCTGCTCCTCCAGGTTTCCCTTGGTGAGCAGCAGCAGTTCGTGGTTCTCGGCGAGTGCGACCAGGGTCTCGGCGACGCCCTCGATGAGCTCGACCCCACGGTCCGTCAGGGGGGTGAGGAGTTCTTCGATGCGGGCGTTCTCCTCGGCCGTCGGGATTCGGCCGTTGACGACCTCCAGGCAGTCCCGCAGGCTCTGCCGGAACATCTCCGCGCCGTACCCGAGCGACACCGCGTTCTTCGCCTCGATCTCGTCGAGAAGCGTCCTGGTGCGGCCGCGCTCCTCCGGAGCGGAGACCCAGTTCAGAAAGCCGTCGATGACGCGCTCGAAGAGCACGTTGTTCTCCCACAGCGTGTCGTCGGCATCGAAGACGAGCGTCTGGCCCTTGAACATCCCTGATCCACCCCTGAGTTCGCGCCGAAGACCGTGTCCCGCGACTCGGACGTGAGCGGACGACGAACGGGTGCGGAAGCGGTCGTACAGAAACCTCATCATGCCAGAGCGGCCACCGGTGCACGGGCGTCGCGCCGCGGAGATCACCGCCGACGTCGACCAGCCGTCACCGCCGCCCCGGCTTTCGGCGTGCCGACCGCCGGAGCCTGCCGCCCGTGCCGTCTCCGCCCCCGGAACGACGCGCGGCAGGCCCGGCGGCCAACGGCCTACGGCAGGTAGTACATCGGGTTGGGCAGCTTGAAGCCCTTGTCCGCGTGGCCGCCGGCCAGGTCGCTGTTCTGGTCGCCGAAGTTGCCCACGATGTCGTAACCGAGGCTCTCGATGTGGGCCCGGGTACCGGACTTGTACTCGGTGACGGTGCAGTTCGCCCCGCACGGCAGGTACGGCGCGGGCGAGGTCTTGTTCTTCATGAACAGGTGCGAAGAGTCCGCGGCGGGGAATCCGACGGCGGCGAGGTTGGCCGCCGTGGGGGTGCGCTGCTCCTCGGGGCGGCCGGTGATGTAGAAGACCGTGTAGCCCTGCTGCTCTGCCCAGGTCGCCAGGTCGTTCATGCCGAAGACGGCCGGCATGGTCTTCGTGGCGATGTACTGGGCGTTGCCCGCCGGGCTGTAGACGAAGGTGGTCTCCAGCTCGTAGTTGTACGTGGACAGCGAGGTGTCGTCGACGTCGAGGACGATGGCCTTCTTGCCGGAGTGGTCGTGCTTGACGCGCTGCGCCAGGTACTTCTTCGCCTGGGACTCGATGCCCCGGACCTGGTTGGCGTAGTTGCTGTCCGGGGAGGCCCAGTGCTCGCCCTTGGCGTCGACGGTGTCACCGTAGTACGCCTTGATCTTGGCCACCTCGTCAGTCATGTTCGTGATCTGACGGTCAGTCTTGGGGGCGGCGGCGTCGGCCGCCGCTATCCCCCCGCCGACCACCACCGCGCCGGCGACAACGCCGACGGCAAGGGTGGTCAGCTTCCGCGTACGGGACGTCAGGGTGCTGTCGAGCATGAGGGTTTTGCTCCTTCTGCCGCAGGCCGGGAGGGCGTGACTCGCCCGTCGAACCGATGTGGCGGCTGCGTGATGCCCGAACCGTAGGGGCGATCAACACCACAGGTCAAGCACACTCTACGCGCATGGTCTACGCGCGATGCCGACCAAGGACGGTTGGTCCCACCGGCCTCGCGCGGGCGCGATGGCATCGACGCCCCCTGCGCCACGCGGCGGTCACAGCATCGAGGGACGCCCTTCGGGGGATCCGCCCGGGGGAGCCGAGGCGGGCCCCGGGGGCAGGGGGGTTCCGTAATCGAGCATCCGCCGGTCGTATTCCTTCTGGTGCGCCCGGATCTCGTCCGTGTTGTCGACGGCCCAGGTGTGCAGCCGGCTGAACGGCTCTCGCAGGGATTCGCCGAGCCGGGTCAGCGAGTACTCGACCCCGACCGGCGAGGTCGGCAGCACCCGACGTCTGATCATCCCGTTGCGCTCCAACCGGCGCAGGGTCTGGGTCAGCACCCGCTGGGTCACCCCCTCCAACTGACGCTTGATCTCGTTGAACCGCTTGGGCTCGCTGAGGACCGCCAGGACGGTCATCGACCACTTGTCGGCGATCTGCTCGAGGATCGGGCGGCTCGGGTCGTCATTGGGTCGACGGGCGCCGTTCACGGCGGCACCGGACTCGGAAGTAGCCATGATGCTCCCCCTCACGTTCGCGGCACACTGGGCAGGAAGTGCGCCGGAAGCATGAGCATGCCACAGCAAGCTGGCATTCAGTTATATATGGTCATATTGAACAACATTGCTGCGTTCCGAAAGACCATCAGCCGATCGCGCGGGACATGAACCCCCTGATGCCGACCGCCGCGGCGACCAGCAGCGCGAGGAGCAGCACCAGGACATCGGTCCACAGGGCGATGGACCCGTGGCCGGGCAGCGTCGCGGCCCGCAGCCCCTCGCTGACGTAGGTCAGCGGGTTGAGCGCGGAGATCACCTGGAACCATCCGACGTGGCCGAGGGACGACCACGGGTACTGGACGGATCCGGTGAACGTCACCGGGGCCAGAACCAGCGCGAAGGTGACACTGATGCGGTCCGGGGCGATCACCGTGCCCAGCACCAGCCCGATGGCGGCTCCGGTCGCCGAGCCAAGTGCGAGGATGAGCAGCACACTTGGCCAGACCGTCGGCGCCCAGCCGGAGGTGCCGAGTACGAGAAAGCCGATCGGGGCCATGACCAACCCGGCGAACAGGCCGCAGAGCGTCCCGAAGACCAGCTTGGCCGCGGCCACCAGAGGTCCCGGCAACGGCGCGAGCAGCCGGTCCTCGATCTCGCCGGACCAGGAGAAGTCCATGATCAGCGGCATCGCGGTGTTCTGCAGGGACACCAACACCGCGTTGAGCGCCATCACACCGGGAAGCAGCGTCGCGCCGAAGTCGCCCCTGGTGTAGCCGGCTTCGTCCAGCACCTTGCCGAAGACGAAGAACAGCAGCAGCGGTTGGACGATCACCTGCACGAGGAAGGCGGTCGGCCGGCGGGTCGTGGTGAACACGTCGCGCCACAGGACCGCGAGGAAGGTCCGCAGCACCGACCCGAGGTCGTACCGCGGTCGCCTCCCGGCGTCGGGGCTCGTGTCCGGTTCGGCGGTCTCCGCCAACGTGGTCACCGCAGTTCCCTTCCGGTCAGGCTGATGAAGACGTCCCGCAGGCTCGGCCGCTCGACCGACAGGTCGACCAGATCGGCCCCCTCCCCTCGCTCCACGACGGTGCGCAGCACATCCGGCAGCAGCGCGGCCGGGTCCTTCTCCGTGCGTACCCGGAAGCAGCCGGAAGACGCGTCGTGGTCGACGGCGCCGGCGCCGGGCAGCTCCGCCAGCGCGGCGGCGATCGTGTCGGCAGACCCCAGCGTGACGCGGGCCCGCGCGGTGATCGTGGCGCCGCCGGGGAGTGCCGCGGTGAGCGCACGCGGCGTGTCCAACGCCAGCAGCCGGCCGTGGTCGACGATGCCGACGCGGTCGGACAGGCTCTCGGCCTCGTCCATGTCGTGCGTCGTGAGCACCACGGTGACGCCGCGGTCGCGCAGTTCGCGGATGCGCTCGTGCAGGAAGAGCCGCGACTGCGGGTCCAGCCCGGTCGAGGGCTCGTCCAGGAACAGCACCTCGGGGGCGTGCATCAGCGCCCGCGCGATCACGACCCGCTGGGCCTGGCCGCCGGAGAGCCGCTCGACCCGCTGGCCGGCCTGGTCGGTGAGCCCCATCAGTTCGAGCAGCTCCGCCGCGCGGCGCAGCCGTTGCTCGCGACGGACGCCGTGGTAGCGCGCGTGGAAGAGCAGGTTCTGTCGCACGTCCAGTGAGCGGTCCAGGTTCTGACGCTGCGGCACCACCGCCAGCAGGCGTTTCGCCGCGGCGGGGTGGGCCACCACGTCCGTGCCGAGGACCAGGCAGCGGCCCGAGGTCGGCAGGATCCGCGTGGTCAGCACGCCGACGGTGGTGGACTTTCCCGCCCCGTTTGGGCCGAGCAGGCCGAAGACCTCGCCCTTCGCGACGGTGAAGCTCAGACCGTCGACGGCGGGCGGCGCCTGCGGGTGGTAGCGCTTGACCAGGTCGGTGACGGTGACGGCGTGGTTCATCTCGTGCTCCCCTCTCCTGTGGTCCGGCTACAGACGACCGCCGCTGTCGACGAAGCCGATCAGGTCCTGGATCCTGTCCATCGCGGTCACCCCGTTCACGTCCTCCACGGCCCGGGAGACCACGTGGCAGACCAGGTTGCGTTCCAGCTCGCCGATGCCGATCCGGTACATGTTCAGATACAGCCAGTTGAGGACGACCCGGTACTGCTGGAAGGTGTTCCAGCCGCCGAGTTGGTCCGCCGCCCCCCGGTGGCCGCCGAGCGTCCGGTGGAACGGGCTGCGGTCGGACCAGGCGCTCCAGCTCGAACCCCACTCCTCCGGTTGGCCGTTCGCGTCGGTGTCGAGCGCCAGCTCCCCGGCCCGGATCAGCTCGTCGGCCCGGTTGCGGTAGCGCAGCAGGGTGTCGAGCAGGCTGCCGAACGGCAGCACCTCGTGGTAGTCGGCCGCCGCCGTGATGGTGACGACCCGTTGCCTGAAGCGCTCCGCGTTGCTCTCGTAGACCCGGTCGAACCGCTCGCGCAGACCGTCGGGGTGCTTGGCGAGGAAGGCGTCGGCGTGCCCGCGGTAGGAGAGGTAGCCGTAGGTCACCGGCGGCAGGAACCGGTGCGCCGCCGCGATGAACAGGTCGACCGCGAGCGCCATCCTCGAACCGCCGCCGCGGACCCGGTCCAGGACGGCGAAGACGGTGTCGTTGGTGTCCACGTAGTAGTCGGCGAGCAGGTCGGCCGCGGCCTGCCCGCCGAGGACGGACAGGCGCCGGTCGAAGGGCTCGACCTCGACGGAGTTGTTGGCCGCCCACGGGGTCAACGGCCCCTGCTCGCGCTCGTACCGGGCGAGCAGCCGGTGCTGCTCCAGCGCGGCCTGCTCGTCGAGCACCGCCGTGGACGGGTGCGCCCGCAGGTACGCGCCGAGGATGTCCGCCGCGGCCGGAGCGACCACGGTGTCGAAGGTCTCGGCGCTCGCCTGGATCGGGATGCGGACGTGCGGCCCGCGCCGCCAGTGCGGCTGGAACCAGACCCGGGAGGTCGCGGGGGCCACGGCGCGCAGGAACGGGCGCACCGCGTCGAGCAGCAGATCGGTCCGGTCGCCGTCGTGATGGTAGACGTTCACGCTGCGCCAGGTGGACTCCGTCATCGTCCATCTCCTTGACAGTTCAGCTCGATCAGGAATTCGGTCACCCGCGGCAGGCCCTCGTGGTCGGTGAGTGCCGTCTCCGGCTCCGGCGCGACCTCGGAGAAGACCGCCGCGGCGGCCGGATCGGCAGCCAGTTTCTCGAAGGCCATCACCAGCGGCGGCGAGCCGATGTCGACCAGCAGCGGTTTTCGGGCCCGGTCGCGGGCGAGTGAGCCGGCCGAGCCGTCGCCCAGGCGCAGCACGGAGGCGAAGAACCGGGGCGGGATGCCGTGTTCGGTCAGCCAGGCCGCCAGCAGGAGCAGGAAGTCCGCGTCGGACTGGCCGGCCGCGCGGCGCGGCAGGGTCCCCGGCTGGGCCACCCAGGTGGCCCGCCTGAGCACCACGCGCCCGACGTCCAGCCGCGGCGCGTGCAGGACCCGGCCCGTCCCGGTCCCCGCGGCGGCGTCGTGCTGCAGCGGCTGGTCGGGCCGGAGCAGGATCGGGTTCTCGCCGAACGCCTCCACCAGCAGGGCCATCACGGGGGGGAGCTGTCGCTCGTAGGAGAGCCCGCCGTGGACGGGGCGGACGGCCGTTCCGCCGTCGAGCAGGACCGGCAGACCGTCCGCTCCCACGCCGACGGTCAGCCGGGCGGGCGGCGGGTAGTCGAGGCGCTCCGGCAGGGCGAACTCGCGCTGGTTGAGCGAGGTGGCCAGGGTCTGCGCGAACTCGGCGTACCTCGCCCCGCCCGGGTGCACCGCCGCGACCGGGAGCGGATCCCCGCCGACGGCGCTCAGCAACCGGCGCAGCTGGGAGCGGCCGCGGCCGAAGCCGGAGTTGACCGCGTTGACGACCAACTGCCCGCCGTCGTACTGGGCGTAGACCGCGACCGATCCCACCGGGCGCACCCAGGCCGGGAGCGCATCCAGCACCTGCGCGATCCGCCGCCGGTCCGGCAGCGAACGCCGCACCTCGCCGATCAGGCCGGCCAGTCGGCGCACCTCCGCGATCGGGCTGGCGGCCAGGGTCCCGGTCAACCCGGTCGCGGCGAAGGCGACGGCGGCCGGATGCAGGCGCATCGCCTCACGGCCGCCCCGCACCAGCTCGGCGTAGAACCGGTCGAACGGCACCGGCGTCCCCACTCCGAACCGCTCCCTGACGAACGAGGCGATCGCCAGCTTGAACGGCAGCGTGTGGTCGAAGACGGCCAACAGCCGGCAGGTGAGGGCCAGATCGTCGAGGGCCGCCTGCCACGACGGCAGACCCGCCTCGATCACCACGCCGGGGATGACCGACTGCTCGGTCACCACGTCCCGCAGCCGGCCGGTGACGCCGAGCGGCGCGAGGCGTTCGGACAGCGTCGCCCCGAGCACGGCCCGCTCGGATCCGTCGGCGTGCGCGTAGGCGCGCAGCGCCTCCCGGACCGGAGCCAGCTCGGGTGCGCGCCGCACCAACTGGCCGAGCGGGTCGGGGCCGTGCTCGTCGAGATCGGGCTCGGCCAGCAGCAGTCCGGCTGCCAGCAGCGAGCGCAGATACCCGGCGGCCTGGTCCGGCGGCGCGGGAAGTCCGGCGGTCAGCTCGGCGAGGGTCGGCCGGGCGGCGGCGGTCCGCAGGCAGTGCCGCAGCGACGCGGTCAGCGGCAGGCTGAGCAGTTCCTCCCTCGGCGCCGGGCCGAGGAACTGGACGGCGCCCGAGACCACCCGCGCGCTCGGGTTGACGCCGACCCGAGTACTGGTCGCCCCGGTCCGTTCTGCGGCCAGCGGGACCAGCGCCGCGAGATCGAGCTCGACGACCGACCGAGCCGGTGCGGTCGCGGTCCAGCGCAGCGCCGGACCGTCCGGGACGAAGCGGCCCAGGCCGCTCGCGGTGAAGGTGCTGAACGGGCTGGTCTTGACGGCGGCCCGGGCGACGTAGACGGCCAGCCGGATCAGCTCCTGTCGGCCCGGCCTGCGCCGCAGCACCTCGCGCAGGGTGGGGCTGGCATGGGCGAGGCCCTGGTCGAAGCGGGGGTGGGCGCCGATCTCCCGCAGGGCGGCGGTCACGGCCCGCTCCGCCTCGGCCAGCAGCGCCGGCAGCTCCGCACGCTCGGCCCGGTACCGGTCCACGCTGTGCCCGAACTCGGCGACATCAGCGGCCAGTTCGTGGCCGAGGGCGGCGGCGACCAGCGGATCGGCCAGCAGTCTCGACGTGTCCCGCAGCTGGTGCACGCGGCGCCGCAGCGCGACCAGCTTCGGCTTGGCGGCCGGGTCCGGGAGCGCCCCGATCACCGCGTGGCAGCGGTCGGACAGCGCGGCCGCGCGGGCCGTCAGCTCGGTGGCCGTGCCCGCCGTCGCCAGCAGCGCGTCGCGCAGCCGCTTGTCGACCAGCCGCTCGGTCACGGCCGCCGGCAGGGCCGCGACCCGGACCCCGAAGGTGGGGGCGACGGTGGTGGGGTGACGGCTGCTCATGGGAACGGGTGGGGGTGGGGGTTGATGTCGGCGTCGGTGAGCGGGTGCGGCGCGTGGCCGAGCCGGTACGGCACCTCCCGCAGCCGGGGCAGGCCGGTGATCCGCCGGTTGCGGTGACCGAAGGTCATCGGCAGCGCGCCGGGCGCGATGACCTTCACGCAGTGCAGGCCGGCGGCCCGGTGCAGCGGCGAGGTCTGGTCGACGACGACCACGTCCATGCCGCCCGCCAGCATCCGGCCGACGGCCTCGGTGAGGTCGTCCCGCAGGTCGGCGTGGTGCGGCCAGGGGCCGCGGCCCAGGCGGTCCCAGCCGATGGTGCGGTCGGGGCCGGAGAGCAGGAAGGAGAAGCGGTCGAAGGCCTCCGGGGTCGCGCTGCACAGCGCATGGTCGGTCATCACGCGCACCAGCTCGGGATCGGCCGCCATCCGCCGGGCCCGCTCGGCCTCGGCGGGGTAGCGGCGCAGCTCCTGCTCGACGATGGGCGCGAGCTCGCCGAGGGCGCTGAGCACGGCGGCGGCCGGGTCCAGGGCAGATCCGCTGGTGCAGACGACCCGGGGCCGCGCGGCGTCACCGCCGGTGTCCTGCGCCAGCACCCAGAACGCGGGGATCGCCTCGGACAGGGTCGTGTCGAAGACCCGCACCCGGTAGCCGGTCCGTTCCAGGCGTTCGACGACCAGCCCGATGCGCGGGTCGGGCGCGCGGGCCAGGTCGACCTCGGGCACCGGCATCCTGGCGTACCAGGTCATCAGGAAGGCGTCGCGCTCGACGACCTCCAGGATGCCGTGCAGGATCGCCTCCTCCAGGCAGCCGCCGAGCGCGCAGCCGTTGGAGATCTCGAAGGTGAAGGGCTTGTCCGCCTCGGCTCCCGGCTGCCAGGTCGTCCGGTAGTAGGCGTGGCTCTCCGGGACGAGCACCGGCCGGGCGCGGCCGAACGAGTACCCCCACACCCAGGACACCACCGCGTCCTCGGTGAACGGCTGGTAGACGCCGTCCGGGTCCGGGTGGCGCTCCGGCGGGAACAGGCCGAGCGAGCGCGGGTCGAGGGCGTCGTCCGCGAGCTCGGCGTAGCTGCCGCGCACGGTGGTCCGCTTGCCCCAGGGCCACTGGCCGCCCAGGCGTTCCAGAGCCTCGGCGACCGCGGTGACCCGGCAGGAGGAGTAGTCGCGGCCGCGCCCCCAGCCCGCCTCGCCGCGGTAGCCGTACTCGGCCAGGACCGCCTCGGCCAGCGGGAACCGTGCGTCCCGCATGCCGTTCGGCGGGGCGACCACGCCGGTTTCGGCGTCCACGTACAGGCCGGTCAGCTCGGACTCGGACAGGTCGCGGACCCTGGTGGCCCCCGGCCGCGGCTTGGGCCGCGACCGCGGGGTGATCGCGGCCAGGGCGGCGGTGTCCTCCGGCAGCGCCCCGCAGACCCGGCACAGCGGGTCGGGCAGGAACGGGTGCCGGGCGAGGGAGAGGTCCCGCAGGCCCAGGTACCAGCAGCAGTCCGAGGCCGCGCCGGTGTGCAGCAGCTCGCGCACCGTCTCGGCGGCGAAGGAGGACAGCCAGGGCGAGGGCCGCTGCGCGATCCGCTCGTCCTTGCGCAGTTCGGCGGTCCACTGGTCGCGGCGGGGCGCGGCGGCCCGCCAGGTCTGCACGCACCACGCGCAACCGGGCTCGCCGGGCCGGACGACCGGGCCGATCACGACCCGGTCGAGCTCGGTCCACACCGGCAGCCAGGGCTCGCCCCGGTCGTGGGCGGCGGCCCAGTCCCCGGTGTCCCACGCGTCGTGCGCCACCACCAGCAGCGACGGCGGACGCCTGGCGACGGCGTCGGCCAGCAGGCCGTCGCCGATTACCGTCTCACTCACGTACGCCTCTCCCTCACCACGTCAGCCGGAACTCGGGGCGCAGCCCGGCAGGGTGCTCGGTGCCCAGCTGGGCCATCAGCAGGCTGCGCTTGCGCCCCTCCAGGCCGAACCACTGGTCCAACAGGTGCGTGAGCACGTCGTTCTGGATCCGGCTCGCCACGTCGATCGACGCGGCGGCCAGGCAGGCCCGGTGCAGTGCGGCGCCGGCGGCGGCCTGCTGCACCCGGTACCAGCGGGCGCCGAACCGCGCCTCGGCGGCCTCCGCGTCGCCGACCGGCAGCAGCCACAGGTTCGCGGTCCGTGCGCCCTGTTGGGTCAGTGCGGCCAGTGCGGCCTCGCGCAGCCGCTGCCGGGGGTCGCCCTCGGCGACCAGCTCCAGCTGGTGCTCGTCGGGCAGGTAGCGATAGGCCCCGGACGGGATGCCGGTCACGTCGGCGACGACGCAGTAGAACTCGACCAGATCGGCCGGCAGGTCCCAGCGCGCCTGCTGTCCGTAGGCGGCGAGGACGGTGGCCAGCGCGCCGGGCGACATCGGGTCGCCGTTGAAGCCGCGTATGGCCGCGTGCCGGGTCAGGGTGCCAGCCCGCAGGTCGGGTGCGGCCAGCGGCAGGCTGATCCGCTTGCCGTCCCCCGCGGCGCAGGTCGCCAGCGGCTCGGGGCCGGGACGGCTCTGTGCGAGCACGGCCGCGTGCGCGCCGTGGGCGCGCGGGAAGGCGGCCAGCGACGGGCCGCGCACGGCGGGCGGCGTCGGCGGGAGCAGCTCGACGAGCGCGTGGACTCCCTCCTCACGCGGGTCGAGGCCCAGCAGGTCAGTGAGGTCGGCGTCGGGGAAGCAGAGCCGGGCCGTGGCCTCCTGCTCGCCCGCGACCGCCAGCGCCTGCGCCACCTGGATGCCGGCCTCCAGACAGGCGAGCCGGTAGTGCATCTCGCCGTACTTCGCGGCCAGCCGCCAGAACACGTTGGTCTGCACGAGCACCGTCGCGGCCGGCCGGGAGGCGACCTGGGCGCGGTAGTCGCCCGCGCGCAGCCGCACCAGGTCGTGGCGGGCCGGGTCGTAGTAGTGGACGCCGGTCGGCACCTCGGAGTCGGGACCGGCGATCACGTACCACTCGGCGCTGTAGCGGGCGCCGCCCGACGGTGTCGGACGCCTGGTCACCAGCCACTGCAGCGGGTCGTCGTCGGGGATGGCCTCGAAGCTGTCGGTGAAGGGCAGCATGTCCAGCGGCGTCAGCCACTGCGAGCGGGTGATGCCGCCGAGGTCGGCGAGCAACCGGCCGAGCCGGTGCCCGGCGCGCTCCGGCGGCCAGGGCAGCGGATGCCGCGGCGCGCCCGGGTAGCTCTTGACCACCCGGGGCGGGAACGCCTGCGGGTCGGCCACCTCGGTCGGCGTGTGCACGTCCTCCTGGTAGCGCGTGACCTGGTCGCTCATGGTCACACCGCACACAGGTCGAACGCGGTCCGGGTCAGCAGCAGCCGCAGGTGGGACTCCTGGGCCAGGCTGATGCCGAGCCGGTTGCACATCAGGTGCGCGCACCGCTCCACGATCAGCTGCGGCACCAGGTGGTTGATGTGGTCCAGCACGTCGGCGGGCGCCTCGAAGCTCGGATAGGCGTCCAGCCGGCCCAGCAGCTCCAGTTGGACCAGGGTGTCGTTCAGGTCCCTGGTGCTCGCCAGCCAGCCGTTCGCCACCGACCCGTCGGGCAGCGCCACGCCCCGTGTGGCCGCCCACACCGCCTCCAGGGTGGAGCGCAGCTGGGCCTTGTTGGCCTCGAAGTACCGTTCGAACTCCGGCGTGCCGATCAGCTGCGCCGCCTGACCGCCGCTCTCGACCATGAACCGGGCCTGGTAGGCGAGTTCGGGCAGGATACCGGTGAACAGGGTGCGGTTGGCGGCCAGCATGGCGAAGGCGTCCATGGCACGCTGCCCGGGCTTGCGGCCGCGGGCGATCAGCTCCACCGCCAGCGCGCTGGCCGCCATCAGCTGCCGCTCGACCGCCTCCAGCGAGCGGCCGGTGCCGAACACCTCGGTCTCCGGCACGTAGTCGACGAACGCGACCGAGTTGTCCGGGTGGAGCACCGTGTCGTAGTCGGCCATCCGCTCCAGCGCGGCCAGGCCCGGCGCGGAGTCGGCGTACTCCCGGGGAGTCATCGAGGACTCCGACGGCGAGGCCCGGTAGAACTCCGAGGCCGTCTCCTCGATCACGGACCGGACCTGCGCCACGTGCTCGGGGCCGGTGAGCACCCGCAGCCGCACGTGCGGGCCGCCCTCCCAGTAGCGCAGGAAGAAGAAGCCCTCGGCCTGCCCGGCCAGGCGCAGCCGTTCGACGGCGGGCCGGACGGCGCCGACGACCACGGCGTCCTGGTCGCCGTGGTAGAAGAGGTGGGCGCTGACCCAGGTGCGTTCGGCCGTCTCCGGCATCTGCGGCATGTCGGCCATGGCGGACGTGGCAGGCGTGGCAGACGTGTCAGACATAGGTGACTCCGGGCTCGTTGAGTTCCACGATGTACTCGGCGACGCGCTCGCCGCGGATCCGGCCGGGGTCCGGCAGCATCTCGCTGATCTGCACGATCGCGTTCGGCTCGGTGAGCCGGCGTTCCAACCCGAGCAGCAGCAGCATGCTCGCGAAGTCCACGTAGTTGGGTTTGGTGTCGTTGCTCGGGCCGTGGCCGCCGCCCTGGGCCAGGACGGCCGGGTCGAGCACGGTCACGAAGCACCGCTCGGGGATGCCGTGTTCGGCCAGCCACGCGGCCGTCCGCAGCATCCAGGCCGCGTCGGTGGCGGCCTCGGCGCGCCGGGGCAGCCGGTCCGCGCGGGTCATCCACATGGCGCGGCGCAGCACCACCTTGCCCACCATCAGCCGCGGCAGGTGGCGCACCCCGCTGTCGGCGCGCGGGTCCGAGGTCATCCGAAGTTCGGTGTGCGCGCCGAACCAGGTGTTGGACTCGCCGAAGGCCTCGACCATGAACCGCGCGGTGGGCGGCAGCAGCCGGTCGCCGAGACCGGGGTGAACGGGGCAGATCTGCCTGCCCAGCCGCCGCGACATCAGCTGGAGCAGCCCGTCGCCGCCGAGCCGCACCGACAGGTCGTTGACGGGCAGCAGGTCGTCCGGGTCGCGCACGCTGCGCACGCCAGGGTAGTCGACGACGAGCCGCACCCCCGGCTTCCTGACGTTGACCGCGGACCTGGCCACGGCCTCGAACTCGGCGAACAGCACGTCGCCGTGGCCGTCGGCCAGCCCCTGTTCGGCCGGTGCGCCGGCGCTCAGGTCGAGCCCGTCCAGGATCTGCCGCACCCGGTTCCGGCCGCGGCCGAAACCGCAGCTGATGGTGTTGACCACCAGCTCCCGGCCCTGCGTGGCGTCGGCGAGCTGGCAGTAGGCCGCCACGGAGGTGGGGGTGCGCACCCAGCTCGGCCACTCCTTGGCCAGTGTGCGGACCTCCTCCGGGTCGACGCGGACGACCCCGTCCGGATCGGGCTCCCGCTCGCCCAGCAGCCGCTTGCCGGCGGCGCGCAGCCGCTGCAGCTCGCGCAGCGCGTCCCCGGCGCTGTCCTCGTCCGTGTTGTCCCCGTCCGTGCTGTCCCGGTCCGCGCCGGCCCGGTCGGAGGCCGCGGGGGCGCCGGTCTGCTGCTGGGCCAGCACGTCCCGGTAGAACACCAGCAGCGGGACCTCGGCCCCGGCCGGATACCGGCCCTGGAACAGCCGGCTCAGGGTCAGCTTGGTGGGCAGGTCCGGCCCGATCAGGCCGAGCAGGGCGCGCACGGCGTCCAGGTCGTCCAGAAGGGGCTGCCACCGCTCCGGGTCCAGCACGGCGGCGGTGCCCGGGTGGACCGCGTTCTCGTAGAAGCTGTACCGGGCGAACTCCTTGGCCAGCTTGGGGTTGTGCAGATGGGCGTGGTCGCCCGCCTCGCGCAGGGCCGTGTCCAGGCCGCGGACCACGGCGTCGCGCACGTCGACCCGGGCTCCGGCGGAGGCGATGGTCGGGTAGTTCGACAACGCCTCCTGCACGCCGTGCAGGGTCCAGTCCAGCTTCCGCAGACCGGGCTGGCGCAACTGGTGCAGCCAGGCGCGCAGTTCGGCGACCGGGTCCGGCGTCTGGTCGGCGAGCGGCGGGACCAGCTCCAGCACGCCCAGTGTGACCAGGCGGCGCAGGAACACGTCGACCTGGTGGCCGTCGGCCGCCTGTGCCAGCAGCGCGCCGCGCAGGTCGTCCAGGGTGGTGTCGTGCGTGGTCACGTCGAGCACCCGGCGCAGCGTCGGCGTGAGCGCCAGGCCGTGCACGTGCTCGACCGGGCGGCGGCCGAGGAAGACCAGCGCGTCGTCGACGACCGTGGCGCTCGGGTTGATCCGGATCCGGCAGCCGCCGACGACCTCCGGGCGTTCGCTGACGGCGCGCGCGATCCGGTGCAGCGAGCCGATGCTGACCTCGGTGCCGGTCGGCGCGGCGAACTGCCCCTCCGCCAGCCGCCCGGACAGCTCGACGATGTCGTCGGACCGGCTCCAGGCGGCCAGTCCGCTGCTGGTGAAGGTGGAGTAGGGGCTGGTCTTGGCGGCGGAGCGGGCCAGGTACTGGGCCAGCCGCAGCATGCTCTGGCGCTGCGGCGCGCGCCCGGTGGCCAGCCACTTGTGCAGGGCCAGGAACATGTCCGGATTGGCGTGCACCAGCCCCAGTTGGAAGGCCGGCAGTCGGCCGGCGTCGCGCAGCGCCTGGCAGCTCGCCGCCCAGTCCTGTTCCAGCTGCCGCGGCAACTCCCCCTGCAGCCGGTCACGTTCGGCGAGCAGCTCGGACCACTGCTGTAACGGGCCGGTGAGGTCGGCGGGCACGTCGGCCAGTCGAGCGGGATCGACGCGGCGGCTGCGGTGGACGGCCCGGCGCACCGCGACCAGCCTGGCCTTCGCCTCGCCGTCGCCGAGGGCGCCGATCGCCGCGTGCAGCAGCTCCGACAGCTCACCGGCCGCCTCGGAGATCTCGGCGCGCAGGCGCACCAGTTCCCGGGCGGTGCCCCAGCTCCGCGCGCAGCGCAGGCCCTCCAGCGCGACGACCGGGCTTCCGGCGAGCCGGACCACGGCGGCCGGGCCGAGCGCGTACCGCGCCGCTCCCGGCGCGGCTTCTCGCAGGCTCTCCATCACTCCACCGCCTCGGGCTCGACGGGCACGATCACGCGTCCGCCCGGCCCCGTCCTGGCCAGCAGGATCTGGAAGACCGGGGTGTGGCGCTGCTCGGTCAGGCCGAGGGCCGCGCGGACCCCCTCGGCGTGGTAGGCGTTGACGATGCGGCCGGACATGCCCTGCGCGGCCGCGGCCACGCAGATGCGGTGGGCGAGCAGCCCGGCCTCCTGGTTCATCACGCGGTAGCCGCGGTCGCCGAAGGTGTCGAAGGCCCAGTCGCGGTCCCCGACCAGGTGCACGACGGCGTTCATGTGCGTGAAGACCGGTCCGGGGATGGTGACGCGCTCGATCGCGGTGACGGCGTTCAGGCCGGCGTCGGCGGCGTCGCCGCGGGTCTCCGCGCGGGCGACCGGGTGCAGCGCGCCGGTCTCCGGGTCGAGCCGGTAGGCCCCGGCCGGTATGCCGGTGAGGTCGCCGACGGTCAGGAAGATCTCCAGCGGGGCCGGTGCTCCGGCAGGGACGGCGTCGCTGACGATCCCGGCTCGGATCCTGGCCAGTCGCGCCCACAGCTCGACTCCGTCGACGCGCGAGGCGACCGGCCGGAAGATGCCCGGGCCCGAGTCACGCGCGCGCAGCACCTCGGCCAGGCCCGGCTCGGGGACCTCGGTCGTGGGCAACGGCCGCGGCTCGGCGTCGGAGACGGCGGGCGCGACCGGTACGGCCGTCGTGAAACCCGTGGTGTCGGTGCACAGGGACGACCGGTTGACCCTGGTCAGCATGGGGCAGGCCTGGGGGACGCGCAGGCCGCTCGGGACCACCGGCGGCTCGATCGCCTCGATGGTCGCGGCCAGCGACGCGGCCGTCTCCGCGACCGGCGGGCCCGTCGAATCGGCGCCGGCGGCGGCCTCGGCGAGGTGGAGCGGCAGCACCAGCAGGGCCGGTTCCTCGTCGCCGTCGAGCCCGAGCAGCTTGTCGACCGGCTCGTCCAGGAACTGGTGGTGCACGTGTGCCCGCAGGCCCATGGCCCGGGCGACCAGGTCGAGGTTCCCGGCGACCATGCCGGCTTCCTGCGTGCACAGGCGGTAGGCGTAGTCCCGGTAGATGTAGGCGATCTTGGAGAACAGTCCGGAGAGCACGAACACGGCCTGCGGCACCGGGCCGCCGGTTCCCGTCGCCCGGGTGAGCAACCCCCGGTGGTCTCCCTCGCGCAGCCGCACCAGCGCGTGGTGCGGCGCGTCGTAGTGGTGGACGCCGTCGGGCAGGCACACGTACAGCTGGACGCCGAACAGGCAGCGCGCCGAGGCGACCATCCGGTGGTAGGGCCAGGTCCCGTTGGTGTCGAACTCCTGCCGGGAGATGCCGTAGCCGTAGTGGAGCAGCGTCGACAGGGCCGGCTCGTCGAAGGCGTCCACGGGGCCCAGTTCGGCGGGCAGCCTGGTGGTCAGCGGGCGGCGCGGCAGGCCCCGGTAGATCTTGAACTTCAGCGGCTCGTCCGGGTTGCCGTACTCCGACTGCCGGGTCTCCATCGCCGTGGCCAGGTCCTCCAGGCTGATCCGCCAGAACTCCCGGCCGACGCCGTCCGCGCGCCCCGTCACGGGAACGGGTGCGGATGCGGATTGCGCACCCGCCCCAGCCGGGGCAGTCCGGTCACCCGCCGGGCCGTGTGGCCGAAGGTCATCGGCACCGAGCCCGGTGCTATCACCTTGACGCATGTGAAGCCTCCCGATGCCTGTTCCGTTGAGGTGGTGTCGACGGCGACGACGTCCATGCCGGCGGCCGCGAAGCGCCGCACGGCCTCGTCCAGGTCCGCGCCGATCTCGGCGTTGCGCGGCCACCGCCAGCGTTCGAGTCCCTGCTGCCAGGTCGAGGCCCGCGGGTTGTCCAGCAGGAACGCGTACCGGTCGAAGCTGTCCGGATCGGCCGCGCAGAGCAGGTGGTCGGCCATCGAGACGACCTCGTCCGGATGCCCGGCCAGGTGCCGGGCGCGGTCGCGCCACCCGGGGTCCAGCGCCAGCAGGGTCACGTACTCGACGGTCTGGCTGAGCTCGTGCAGCGCGGCCAGGATCGCCTCGGCCGGTTGCAGCCCGCTGCCGCCGGTGGAGACGGCTCTCGGCCGCCCGTCGCCGGTGACGTCCTCGGCGAGGGTCCAGAACGAGGGGATCCCGTGCTCCCGAGTGCTGTCGAAGACCCGCACCCGGTAGCCCTGTCGCTCGATCCGCTCGGCCACCAGCGGGATCCGTCGGTCGGGCACGGCGGCCGGGTCGAGCTCGGGCAGCGGGGTGCAGCCGTACCAGGCCGTCAGGAACGCGTCGCGCTCGGCGACTTCGAGGACTCCGTGCAGCACCGCCTCCTCGTAGCAGCCCCCCAGCGCGCAGCCGCTGGAGATCTCGCAGGCGAAGGAGGCCTCGCCGCCGTTCCTCGGCAGCCGGTAGTAGACGAAGCTCTCCGGGACCAGTACCGGACGGGCCTGGCCGAACGACCAGCCCCACACCCAGTTCGCCACCGCGTCCTCGGTGAACTCCCGGTAGGGGAAGCCCGGCGTGCGGTACCGGTCGGCGGGATACAGCCCGAGTGCGCGAGGGTCGACCGCGTCGGCGGCCACCTCCGCCCAGCCGGCCCTGACGCCGGTGCGCTTGGCCGGCGCGTAGGCCGCGAGCCGTTCCAGCGACTCGGCGACCGCGACGGCCCGCGCGGACGCGAAGTCGCGGGTGCGGCCGTAGCCGGACGCCTCGGTGGAGCCGCCGGGCACGGCCAGCACGGCTTCGGTGAAGGGGAACGCGTGCTGCGTGTAGGAGGTGACGGACGGGATCAGGCCGCTCTGCCCGTCCACGTAGGCCGCCTCCAGCCCGGCCCGGTCCAGCAGGCGGACCCGGCTCGACCCGGGGGAGAGCTTGGGCCGCGCCTGCCGGGTGATCCGCGCGCCCTGCTCGGTGTCGGGGGTGACGGTCGAGCAGGTCGGGCAGTGCGGGTCGGCCAGGAAGGCGTGCCGGGACAGCGCGAGCGTGGCCGCGTCGACGATCCAGTAGCGCTGTTCCTGCGGCCCGGCCCCGGTCAGCTCGGCGACGGTGTCCGCGAGGAACGTCGGAAGCTCCGGGCGCGGTGTCCCGGTGGCGGGCTCGGCGGTGCGGTCGTCGCCGGACGCCGCGGTGCGCCGGGTGCGCAGGCACTCCGGGCAGCCCGGCGGCCACGGTCCGACGATCACCTGATGGGGTTCGAGCAGCACCTGGGGCCGGTCAGCCATGGACGACCACGGCCTGTGCCACGAACGGACACAGCCGGGCGACGCCGGGATCGTGGTCCAGCGGCACCGCCACCACGCGGCCGCCCTCGCGCGTCAGCCGCGCCACGACGTCGTCCAGGGTCACCGGTCCCGGCCACGCCCCGCTCCGCCCGTGGTCCGGCTCCCCGCGCAGCTCCGCGGGCAGGTCGGGCACGGGCTCCGGCGCGTAGCCGGGCTGCTTGGCGGCCCGGGACTGGTAGGCGAGCAGGGTCAGCTCCAGCCCCTGCTCCAGCGCGGCGCCGGCCTCCAACCCGCTGGCGAAGGCGACGGTGGCCTCCGGGGTGGTGAACGCGAAGGTGGGCAGGCCGAGCAGTCCGGACAGGTCGTAGACCTCGAACGGCTGGTCGACGATCGCCAGCAGCTTGCGGTAGCGCGCGCCACGGGCGGTCAGCTCGGCGCCGTCCAGGTCGAGCCGGGGCAGCGGCGCGGTCGCGGTCGCGAGCGCCGCGCCGACGCCCGCTCCGGCCGCCGCGACCACTGCGGCGCGCACGGCCTCGGACCAGTCGCCCCCGGACGCCGCGGTCCGCGCCGGGAAGACGGCCGCGGCCTCGACCTCGACCGGCTCACCGGTCAGCACGTCCACGCCGTGCAGGCGCTCGCCCTTGCGGGAGTCGGGCATCACGGCCGCATAGCGCTCGAACGCGCGCCGCACGGCCCGCTGGCGCGATTCGACGACGCTCTCGCCGCAGCCGTGCACCGGGAACGGGCCGCCGGCCAGGCCGACCGGGTCGGAGACCACCACTTCGCTGACGAACAGCGGCAGCTGTTCGTAGTCGCGCTCGGTGATCTCCGCGAACACGCCGGTCCGGGCGTCGACGCAGTCCACCGCGCGCCGGCCCAGCTCCTCGTCGTCGACGGGCGGTGCGGCGGACAGGACGGCCAGTCGGGCCGGGTCGTCGGGGACGGCGGGGAGCGCCAGCGGGTGCGGCAGGAAGGCGTGGGTCGCGGTCTCCAGCGTCTCCAGGTCGAACCGGACCAGCCGGTCGGGCGCCTGGCCCTGGTCGATGCCGGTCAGGTGGCGGAACGCCGCGAAGCAGAGCTGGTTGGCGACCAGGGCGACGGTCGGGCCGCGCAGGAACTCGCTCGGCGCGAGCTCCGGGTGGTCGCGCAGATCCGCGCCCGCGAGGTCCGGCGCGAGCGCGCGCAGCCGCCGCCAGGCCGACTCCCAGGCCGTGGCGTCGCCGTCCTTGCCGATGACCGGGCCGATCCACGCCTCGTCACCGACCGCGACCGCCTGCGCGAACGCGGCGTTCGCGGCGCGGGCGGCCCTCGGCAGTCGCAGGGCGCGCTCGATCATGGGCCGGTCGGCGACGTGCAGCACCATGGCGGCGCCGGCCACGAGCCGGTCGTCCGCGGCGGCGTCGAGGTAGGCCACGTGCTGGTCCGGGTCGAGTGCCCGGGCCGCGGCCAGGTGCTCGGCGACGCGGTCGCGGTCGAACGGGGACTCGGCGAACGGTGCGACCGAAGCGGTGCGCACACCGGAGCGCAGCTGCGAGTTGGTCAGTGCCTGCAGCAGCGGGCCCGCGCCGGCCAGCACGACGGCGGCGTCGCGGTAGCGCTCGAAGCGCAGTTCCGGCGAGTCCACGAAGTACTCGATGAAGGCGATGTTGGCGGCGTAGGTGCCGGCCAGGTCGGCGGTGAGGGTGTGCGGGCGGTCGTCCAGGACGTTCTTGACGTAGCCCTTGCCCAGCAGCAGCAGTGTCAGCTTGGCCAGCGCGGCGCGGCTCTGCTCCGGTACGGCCGCGCACAGCTCGCCGAGGGTCCTGGTGCCGTCGAGCAACGGTGCGATCCGCTGGATCCACTCGTAGGTCGACGCGCCCTTGAGCATCGACCCGCCCAGGTTGCTGCGGATGTAGGCGCCCTCGGGCACGCGCATGACGTACACGTCACCGCGCAGGCGCGGCCGGATCCGCTCGACATTGACTTCCATGTCCACCGCTTCTTCAGGCAGAACTGATGACAGGTCAGGAGGAGGACCGAGAGCCACCCGGTCCCCGTTCACGAACACGCACCGGCTAGAGCACAAGTGCCGGAAAGATCAGCACCCGGATCAGGTGCAGGAGCAGCACGGGCAGCAGCAGCAACAGCTGCTCGCACCACCGGAAGCGGACAGCTCCGTGAGGCCGTATCCGGCCGTCACCGACGCGGGCACCACCTCGCCCAGGTCGACGAGCTCGAAGGCGCCGTCGTCCAGCACCAGGTCCTCGAATCCCTCCATGTCTTCACACCCCCCTTCTCTTCTCGATGTCGAGCACGCGACGGAAATCCGGCACCTGGATCAGGTGCAGGAGCAGCACGGGCAGCAGCAGCAACAGCTGCTCTGGCCGCCGGAAGCGGACAGCTCGGTCAGGCCGTATCCGGCCGTCACCGACGTGGGCACCACCTCGCCCAGGTCGACGAGCTCGAAGGCGCCGTCGTCCAGCACCAGGTCCTCGAATCCCTCCATGTCTTCACACCCCCCTTCGCAGTCCGGGTGACGGATCGTCACAGTGATTTCACTTCGGGCAGCACCTTGGTGCAGAAGAGCTCCAGGGTCTGCCCAGCCTCGGCGAGCGGCATCGCACCGAAGTCGATCTGCCAGAGGATCTGGTCGACGCCGCCGATGTGGTCGTTGAAGGCGCGGATCCGGTCGATGACCGTGGACGGGGAACCGACGATCGCGCCGCCCTCGGTGAAGAGCTTGGCGGGCTTGAGGTTGCGCAGCATCCAGCCGAATCCGGAGTAGCCGCGGTAGGCCGTGGACTCCCTGCGGTCCCAGGCGTTGACGGCCAGGGCCCACACGTCCAGGTAGCGCTGCAGGTAGGTCTCGGCGATCTGCTCCGCGCGCGCGTCGGTGTCGGCGACCACCAGCGGCAGGCTGGCCGCGACCCGGGGGCGGAGCCCGGTACCGCCGTGCGCGGCGTGGAACGCGTCGCGGTAGAGGGTCAGGTGGTCGCGGAACTCGTGCGGCGAGATCAGCGGGGTGATCAGCAGCCCCAGTCCCTCCGCGCCCAGCCAGGTGAAGCTCTCCGGCGTGCGCACCGCCGCACCCCAGACCGGCGGGTGCGGCCGCTGGGTGGGCCGCGGCAGACCGGTCACGTCGCGGTAGGAGAAGAACGGCGTGTCCTCGCTCACCTTCTCCTCGGTCCAGATGCGCAGCACCGCCCGGATGGTCTCCCGGAACCGGTCGGTGCTCTCCTCCATGGCCAGGCCCAACGCGTCGAACTCGTCGGGCAGGTAGGCCCGGGCGAAGCCCACGTCCAGCCGGCCGCCGCTGATCGCGTCCACCTGCGCGGCCTCCGCGGCCAGCTGGATCGGGTGGTGGAACACCGGCAGGACGCAGCCGGTCATCAGCCTGACCGAACTCGTCCGGGCGGCCACCGCGGAGAGGAAGCCCAGCGGGCTCGGGCAGTAACCGCCGTAGTAGTGGAGATAGTGCTCGGTCATCTTGATGGAATCCAGGCCACCGAGCTCCGCTTGGACCGACAATTCCAGCGCGTCACTGAAATAGGTCTGCGGAGATTTCGTCTCGGGCGTGCAGTCAGGAAGGAAGGAAAGCCCGAAGCGCACCGACACCACTCCTTGAAACGGATGCCCGGGGATATCCGGGGATATTCGCGAGATCGACGTCCGCGGTGGTCATCCACACGGTCCGAGGCCAGTTGGCACCCAGCCGGGGGTTTTTCCGGGCCGACGCTACATCGAGCCACCGACGTCGTCAATATCCAACATCCAGACCGGCCGCACAGGAAAGGATTTCAGGTCGGGGCCGGTATCCTCCGGGATACTTACGATACAAATCGCGCGTTATTGACTGAGCCACCTTGCGCTGCGAACGTGTGTATCCGTTGCCGACTGCACGGATTGGTAGCCATGACCTCCACCTGGCCGGCCGGCGCGGCCGCGAAGAAGAAGACCGTCCGGCTCGTCGAGTTCACCGCGATGCACGGTGTCCGGTACAGCGTCACCCTCGGCTATTTGAAGGCCACCGCGGTCGCCGACCCGGTGCTCGACGATGCCTGCGATTTCCGGATCAGCGTGCGCGAGCAGAGCGGTGGCGAGCAGGCCATGACCGAGCTGCTCGACTCCTGGGACGAGCCGTTCGCCGTCGCGCTGACGGTGTTCTTCTGGAACCGCGCCCAGTCCCTGGAACTGGCCCGCCGGGTGAAGGAGCGCTGGCCGAACTGCCGCGTCGTCCTCGGCGGAAACGACGTCAGCCACCAGCAGGACCCGCTGTTCGCAGAGGCGCCCTGGGTGGACGTGCTGGTCCACGGCGAGGGCGAGCTGCGGTTCCGCGACCTGATCCGTTGCTTCCTGGCCGAGGGTGACCTCGCCACCATCCCCGGCATCAGCTACTGGTCCGACGGCGTCGTCGTCACCACCGCGGACGCGGACCGGATCACCGATCTCGAACAGGTCGTCTCGCCGATCCTGACCCCGGTCTACTCCGACGAGGAGATCGCCGGCTCTTCGATGATCGTCTACGAGACCAACCGCGGATGCCCCTACAAGTGCGCCTTCTGCTACTGGGGCGGCGCCACCAACTCCAAGGTGCGCCAGTTCGAACTGGACCGGATCTTCGGCGAGTTGGACCGGCTCATCCGGCTGATGCCGACGGACGCCACCCTGTTCATCGCGGACGCCAACTTCGGCATCGTCGCCCGGGACCGGCAGATCGCCGAACACATCGTGGAGCTCACCCGGCGCTACGACAAGCGGCTGATCATCAGCACCAACTGGGCCAAGAACGGCAACGACCGCATCGTGGAGATCGCCGGCATGCTCCATGCCGCCGAACTCACCGGCGCGATCACCCTGTCCGCGCAGTCCTTCGACCCCGACGTGCTGAAGATCGCCAACCGCGCCAACATCCGCACTGACCACTACCGCCGGCTGCTGTCCCGGTTCCGCGCGCTGGACGTGCCCACCTACACCGACCTGATCTGGGGCCTGCCGGGAGAGACCCACGACTCCTACCTGGCCGGGGTCGAGGAGGTGCTGACCGCGGGCGGCTCGCCGGTGATCTATCCGCTGCTGCTGCTCAACAACACCGAGTACTCGCGGGAGTCCTTCCAGGACAAGCACAAGCTGACGACGCGACGGATGCCGGCCGACGTCACCAACCCCGAACTCGTCGCCGAAGTCGTCGTCGCCCACGACGACATGACGGCCGAGGAGTGGGTGAGCGGCATGGCGTTCCGGGTCTCCATGACGCTGTTCCAGAAGATCCTGCTGCGCTGCGCGCTGCGCGTCGTCCACGCCACGACCGGCGTGCGCATGGTCGAACTGTGCGAGCAGCTGTGGTCGTTCCTGCTGGAGGACTGCGCCGACCCGTTCCTGCGCGCCGTCGCCCGCAACGTCGCCGTCGCCCACCGGGAGCCTGCCGACCTGGACATGGCGCTGCTGCGGACGGTGATCGGCGACCGGGTCGTGGTGCCCGAGGAGGTGCACTTCCAGGCGCTGCTGTGCCGCGCCGCCGGCACCGAACGCGCCTCGAGGGAGCTGCTCACGGCCGCGGTCGATTGGCTGTGCGACCGGCTGGCCGCTTCCGGGCACGAGATCGACCGCGCGCTGGTCGACGGCGCGCTGACGCTGGACCTCGCGGCGACGACGATCCTGCGTGCGAGCCTGCGCGCCGAGCTGGACGAGGCGGAGTTCGCCGTGCCGCGCAGGGCCTGGGAGCTGCTGGTGGAGGCCGGGGACGTGCCCTCCGGCCTGGACGCCGACGGCCAGGGCGCCACCGTGCGGGGCACGGTGTGGGCGCCGCCGCGCTGGATCCACTACCCGATCAGCGTCTACGCGCTCTCCATCTGGCACGGCACCGGCCGACCGTTGCACGACCTTCTGTTCGCCCTGTCCGCCGGACCGGCCCGGGGGCCGGTGGTCCTCGGCTGAGCCGGGGCGGGGCCCGCGGCGCGGTGTTCCCCGCTCTACAACCAGCCGCGCGCCTTCGCCGTCCTGGCGGCCTCCGTGCGGTTGCGCGCGCCCAGCTTGGCCATCGCGGTGGACAGGTAGTTGCGCACGGTGCCCTCGGCCAGGAACAGCCGCGCCGCGATCTCCACGTTGCTCGCCCCGTCCGCGACCGCGCGCAGCAGTTCGCGCTCCCGGTCGGTCAGCGGATCGGCCGCGTCCCACGCGGCCACCGCGAGCTCCGGCGCGACCACGCGCTCGCCCGCGTGCACGCGGCGCAGGGCCGCCGCGAGCTCGCCGATCGGCGCGTCCTTGAGCACGTAGCCGGCCACCCCGGCATCGACCGCGCGGCGCAGGTAGCCGCTGCGCGCGAAGGTGGTCACGATCAGCACCCGGGTCGGGTCGCCCATCCGGTTCAGCTCCGCGGCCAGGTCGAGGCCGGTGCGGCCGGGCATCTCGATGTCGGTCACCAGCACGTCGGGGCGGTGCTCGCGTACGGCGGCCAGCGCGTCGTCGCCGTTGGTCGCGGTCGCCACCACCGTGATGTCGGGCTGCAGGTCCAGCAGGGAGGCGAAGGCGCCCAGCACCATGCCCTGGTCCTCGGCCAGCACCACCCGGATCACCGGGCCGCCGCCTCGAGCGGAACGGTGATGGTCAGCGTCGTGCCGGCCGAGCCGCTGCGCTGCACCACACCGCCGAGCTTCGCGATCCGCTCCCGCAGCCCGGTCAGCCCGGTGCCCTCCGGAGCCGAGCCGCCGATCCCGTCGTCCGCGATCACCAACTGCACCCTCTTCTCGTCCGCGTCCAGTCCGATCCGGCAGTGGGAGGCCCGCGCGTGGCGGGCCACGTTGGTCACCGCCTCGCGCAGCGCCAGCCCCAGTTCGTGCTCGACCGCCGCGACCAGCAGCAGCCCGTCGTCGTAGTCCACACCGAGGCTCACCCCGGTCCCGGCCAACGCCCGCCGCGCCGCCTCCAGTTCGCTGCGGACGGTGGTCCGCCGCCAGCCGGTGACCGTGCTGCGCACCGCGGCCAGCGCTTCGCGGGCGTTGCGTTCGATCTCCTCGGCCTCGGCGCGCGCCCGTTCCGGATCGACGGGCACCAGCTCCTTGGTCAGCTGTGCGCGCATCACCACGGCGGTCAGGGAGTGCCCGAGCAGGTCGTGGAGGTCACGCGCGATCCGCTCGCGCTCGGCGAGGGTCGCCAGCAGCTCGACCTGGGAGGTGCGCAGCCGCTGGTTCTCCCACTCCTGCCGCCGGTCGCGCTGCCTCAGTTCGAGCAGACCGATCACCCAGATCAGCACGGACGCCGACACGAAACCCCACAGCCGGTAGGGCATCGGCACCCTCGACACCACGGCGGCGGCACTGCCCAGGACGGTCAGGGCCGCGAACCACAGCCGCGCCTCGCGCCAGGACAGGGTGTCGCCCACGACGGCTGCCGCGTAGACGAGGAGCACGCTCGCGTTGGTGTTGAACGGAGTGGCCAGCGTGCCGATCGCGGCCATCGGCACGATCGCCGTCCAGACGTGACGTGCGGCCGGACCGCGCAGCAGCTTCGCCGCGTACAGCGCGGCCGTGGCGGTGCACACCGCGATCGCCAGCGGCCACTCCCACCACGCCGGACGGGGTGAGAAGTACGGCTGCGCGGGCACGAACAGCAGATAGCCGAGGTAGACCCAGTCCCAGGTCCGCAGCCGGGCGGTGAGCGACCCGGCAGCGGCGGCCCGCGGGACGGTCATGTCCGGGCGTGGCGGTAGGCCAGCATCGCCAGTCCGAACGCCGCCGCCGTCGTCACCAGCAGGGCGAGGACGTGGATCAGCACGCTGCCCTGGCTCAGTTGGGAGAGCCCGAGTTGGGCGAGGTGGTAGGTGGGCAGGAACCTGGCGATCTGACGCACCGCCGCGGGCAGGAACTGGAGCGGGATCCACAGCCCCGACAGTACCGCGAGCGGGAAGAGCAGCGCATTGAGCAGCGCGATCGTCGCGTTGGTGCGGAATCTCAGCCCGACCGCCACGCTGACCAGCGTGAACGGCACGGTGCCCAGCAGCAGTACCACCGCCACCCGCACCAGCTGCCAGGCCGAGGCGTGCAGGGTGCCGAAGGCCGCGGCCGCCACCCCCATCAGCGCCAGCACCCCCACCCCGTACAGCAGCGCGGCCGTGGCCTTCGCGGCGAGGCTGATCCCGATCGGCACGGCGGAGACCCGCTTCATCCGCAGCCAGCCGAGGTCACGGTCCTGCGCGACGCCGATCCCCGGTTGCAGCGCGGCCACCGTGATCACTCCGTAGGTGCCGAAGGTGGCCACCATCGCCGTGCCGGCCGAGATCCCCCCGGTGACCTTGTCGCCGTAGAGCAGGTTGAACAGCACGAAGAACCCGACCGGCATGAGGATGCTGAAGAACAGCGAGGTGGGCTCGCGCACGATCGCCCGCAGCTCGTCCCGCAGCTCCACTCCGAAGACCCGTGCCGTCATCGCGCTCACTGTGCCGCCTCCGCCCTGTCCGTCAGCGCGAGCACGGCTTCCTCCAGGCCCGCGTCCTGCACCCGCAGCTCCGACAGCTGCTCGTCCCGGTCCAGCAGCGCCCGCAGCAGGTCCTCGGGCGAGCGCGTCTGGATCCGCATCAGGTCGTGCTCCGGGGTGACCGAGAGCACTCCCGGCAGTTGCTCGAGTTCCCACCGGTCGAGCCGGGTGCTGACGGTCACGGTGCGGTCCGGCAGCCGGGCCACCAGCTCCTCCGGCGGCGCGTCGGCCAGGATCCGGCCCCGGTCGAGCACCACCACGCGGTCCGCGACCGCGGCCGACTCCTCGATCAGGTGCGTGGTCACCAGCACCGCGGTGCCCTGCGCCCGGCGCCGCGCCAGGATCTGCCAGAAGTGCCGCCTGGCCGAGGTGTCCAGGCCCACGGTCGGCTCGTCGAGCACCAGCAGGGCCGGGTCGGTGACCAGTGCCATCGCCAGCTGCACCCGCTGCTTCTGACCGCCCGACAGCTTGGGCACCCGCCTGCGCCGCAGCTCGGCCAGTCCGAGCTCCGCCAGCACCGGAGCGGCGGCGGAGGCCCTCAGCCCGCCGCGGACGGCGGCGCCGGTCACCAGCTCGTCGACGGTCAGCGTGTTCGGAAAGCCGAGCGTCTGCTGCGCCACCCCGAGCCGCCGCCGGGTCGCCGCGCGGCGCGGATCACCGCCGACCACCCGCACCGAGCCCTGCTGCGGAGCGAACAGCCCGACCGTGAGTGCCACCAGCGTCGACTTCCCGGCGCCGTTCGGCCCGAGCAGCGCGACGCACTCCCCGGGGTCGACCCGAAGGTCCACACCGTCCAGCGCGAGGGTCTCGCCGTACCGGTACCGCAGCCCCTCGGCAGTCATCACCGCCTGTGTCGTCATGGTCGCCAGCCTCGCGCCGGACGACCCACGCCGGTAGTGATGCCCTGTCACCGGCCCCGAATGACAAATGTCAACGGCGAAGCCATCCGGCGGCCCGACCCCGCCTGCCCGCGGAGGCAGGACGGGGCCACGGTGATGCATCGGCGCCGTGCGAGAGTCGAGGACGGCTCCTCACCGCGACGGGATCGGGTGCCGGCGTCGGCGCGCGGCCTCGGGGCCCGGGGCCGTCGACACCGTCTCCACCGCGCGGTGGCTGGCACGCTCGACCTCCTCCGCCACCCGGGCGCACCCCTCGCAGTTCTCCAGGTGCCGTGCCAGGTCGGGGCCGCGCCGCCGGCCGGGGCGCCGGATGGCGTCGGCCAACCTGGCGGTGAAGTAGCGGCACGCCGGCTCGGCCGCCTCGTCCGCGTCCTCGCGCAGGTAGGCCTCGCGCAGTCCCTCCCGGGCCCGCGCGGCGAGGGAACGCACCCCGCTCGGTGTCATCCCCATCCGTCGCGCGACGGCGGCCGCCGGCTCCCCCTCCACGACGGTGAGCCACAGCAGCGCCTGCCACCGCTCGGGAAGGGAGCCGTAGGCCTTGGCGACCAGGGCGGTCTCCTCGGTGGCGAGCAGCGCGGCCTCGGTCTCCGCGTCCCCGGCGAGGTGTTCGACCCAGGTCTCGAAGTCCTCCGGCAGCAGCACGCGACGGGTGAAGTGCCTGCTCCACTCCATCGCGGTGCGGCGGACACAGGCCATCAGGTAAGGGCGCCAGGCATGGCGCGGTCCGTGGCCACGGGCCACCGACATGTACGTACGGGCGTAGGCCTCGGCGGCGAGGTCCTGCGCGGTCTGCGGATCGCGGCAGTACCCGCGCGCGTAGGCCAGCACCGCGCCGTGGTAGCGGGTGAAGACCTCGGCCATCACTTCTCCGACACGGGAGGTGTCGGTGGCGGTCGCGGCGGGAAGGACCGCGGAGAGCTCGACGTCGCTCAAGGTGCTCAGACCCAGTCCGTAGTCGTCGGAACGCACGGTCAATGTGTTCTCCTCAGGTCTGGTTGCCTCGTGACGGGCGGATCGCGCGCACCGGGGGGTGCGGCGGCCGCACGGGGCGGGGGGGGAGAGATCGGGCGTGGCTCGGTTGTCGGCGAGGCGGGGCAGGCGCGGCGCTGCGCCTGGCGGCTCTTGGGTGGACGGGCGCGGGGGCACCCGGTCGCGGGGGACGTGACGTTGTCGACCCTCGGCCTGCCCGGGTTGGACGACACCGGTGACGGACGGCTGCCGTGCCGTCGGGAGGCGGTGCAGGGTGGTCCACAGCACATCAGCCGGACGGCGTTCGGGCAATCGTCTCCATGCCCGCCTCCCGCCCGCCCATTCCCAAACCGAATAGCGAGCGGCGCCCGTCGGGCGGTGCGCGCCGTGTCGGGTCGCTCGCAGGCCCGCGTCTCCGCAGACCCCACTGGTCCCATCCGTCCCAGGCTCCTGTCCGGCGTCGCGGGTATAACAGAAATACGGATTCGGGTTTCGCATGTTGCGATTCGGTAGCGCGTGCAACCGGTGGCACCGTGACCGACGAGCGATGCCACGCGGGCGGGGACGGGACTCGTGAGGGGGCTGTGAAGGACGGGCGGAACCCGCCGCAGAGATCTGTCACATCGCCAGGAGTCGCTTCGCCAGCACGAGTTCGGCTCGTCGTCGCCCGCACCACGAGGGCGGTTTCGAGAGGCCCGGGCACTGCGGACCGCGCGCACGGCTGCCGGACAGCCCTCTGTCGCCCACTGGGCGGTGGAACCGTGGAACCGGCCGTAGCGGCGCTCTGGCGCCCGCGACGCCGGCGAAACGGCGCGCTCCCGGATGAAGTCACCAGGGCCGCATGGTCGGCCGCCCGTCCCCCCGTGGGGACCGGCGTGGGCCCGCGCGGACCTGGTCGTCCCCACGGTCAGCGGCTGCACGGCCGGCGGGACCGCAGCCGGGCACGCCGGCCCCGGCCGGGGACGCCCGGACTCCGACGGCGGTGGCGACACGACGGGGACTCCCCGGGCCCAAGCCCGGGGAGTCCCCGTCGTGTCGCCACCTTTTTGATCTGTCGAACGCTCGCCGGGGTCAGCCGGCCCCGGACGGATCGTGGCCGGTTTCCTCGGCATGGTCGCCGTGATCGCTGTGATCGGCACGGTCGGCGTGATCGGCGTGCCCCGTGTGGTCGGCGCCGCCCGTGATCACCCCGCCCAGCTTCGCGTGCAGGAGGTCCGCCGTGGTGTCGGACACGACGAGCACCCACCGGTCACCCACCAGGTACGACCCTCCGTACGCCTCGGCCTCCGAAGTCCAGGCCTTCTGGGCCCCGGTGGTCGGGAAGGTGGCGATCCAGACCTCGTCCTCGCCGAGGGTGCACAGTCCCTGGCGGAGGTCCGTGGTGTCGGCGGTGATGTCGGCCGTACAGCCGATCCGCTGGGCCAGGTCCTCCACCGTGGCCCGGGCGACGTCGGCCGACGTCCGCGGCGGGCCGAGCAACCCTCCTGTCCCGCCGAGCAGTTCGACGACGCCCAGGACGAGCAGGACGGTCAGCGCGAGCCACTGGAGCGTGCGACGGACGGCCTTCTGCGGTCGGACGGCCGCCACGGTGGAGTCCCCGGCCGTCACTTACCGGTCACCGGCTTCCCGGCGGGGTTGATGGCGAACCACAGGTTGTCCTTGCCGTTCCCGTTGGCGTCACCGGGGGCCTTGTCGCCCGCGAAGGTGTAGACGGGCTTGCAGTTGACGGACAGCTGCCACGTGCCGTCGGAGCGCTGCAGCTTGCCGATCAGCTTCGGGTCCACGCCCTTGACCTGGCTCGGGTCGACCACGGGCGCCGGCTTCCAGGTCATCGCGCACTGGCCCTCGCACATGGACTTCATCGGCCAGGACGGGTCCTTGGCGAACTGGTACAACGTCATGCCCTGGCCGTCCACGACGATCTGTCCGAGCTGCGGGTTGTTGGTCACGGAGACCCCGGCCCCACCCGTGGCGGGCTGCGCCGGCTGGGGCGCCGGCGCCGCGCTGGTCGGCGTCTCCGACGGGTAGGTCGACGTGCCGGGGGCCGCGGCGGCCGCCTTCTTGCCGTCGGGAGCCACGGCGAACCAGGTGCCGCCGACGCCCTGGCCCTTGGTGTCGCCGGGCGCGGTGTCCTGCGCGTAGCGGTAGACCGGCCAGCCACCCAGCGTCAGCTGCTTCGATCCGTCGGCGCGCGTGACCTCGCCGATCACGCCGGCGTCGATCCCGCTCCCGCTCACCGCGGTCGTGCCCTCCTTGGCGACCGGCGGCCAGGTCTTGGCACAGCCGTCGTTGCAGTTGGACATCGGGGGCTTGGCGGTGTCCTTGTCGAACCGGTAGAGGGTGAAGCCCTGGCCGTCGGTGACCACCATGCCGAGCTTGGCGTCGTTCCGCACGGTCAGCGCTCCCCCGGCCCGGCCGCCGGCGGACGGCGACGCGCTGCCACCGCCGTAGGAGTCGTACGAGCCGTAGGATCCGCTGCCGGCCGGCGCGGCGTCCTGCGCGCCCACCAGCTGGCCGGGGCCCGAGCCGGACGGCGTCTTGGCGCTGCTGCTCATGCTGCCCCACAGGGCCATCACCACGAGTCCCACCAGCAGGACGCAGAGCCCGGCCAGTCCGTATCGCTTCGTCATCATGTTCCTTGCCTTTCCATCGGTGGAATTGGCCTTCCGTGGATGTGTGCGTGCCCCGGTGATCCGGTCCGGCGTCGAACGCCGGCCCCGCGGACACGGGGCGTGGGTTTCAGGGTCGATAGCCCTCCGGAACCTCTCGATCGGCCGGCCGCCACGAACGCCCCGGGCCGGACGGGCCACGTTCGGGCAGGAGCGGCAGCGCTCGGAACCGCGTCGGCCTCACTGGATCCGCAGGGCGAGCGCGGGACAACGGTCGACGGCTCGCGCCGCCTGGGAGAGCAGCTTCGCGGGTACGGGCATCACGCCCGCGGCGGGGAACCCGTCCTTCCCCAGCCGGATGACGTCCGGCAGGACGCCGGTGCACAGGCCGTGGGCCTCGCAGAGCGTCCAGTCGACCACGATGGTGCCGGCGCTCTCCACCTCCGGCAGCGGCAGGACGTCCTGCGACGGCCGCCCGCACCCTCCCTGGTACGAGTGCGCGACCAGGTCGTCGTCGAACACGGCCAGGGACGAGGCCACGAATCGGGCGGCGGCGTCGGGGTGACTGCACGCACCCCGGCCGGTGACCGCCCGCATCCCGGCCTGCACCCGGTCGAGTGCGCGCTGGCCACCGCCGCGCACCAGGTCCTCCAGGGACGCGGTCAGGTCCGGGAGCCCCAGGTAGCAGGGCCCGCACTGGCCGGCCGTCTCGTCCGCCATCCAGCGGGAGATCCTGACGACCTCCCACAACGGACAGGTCGTCTCCGGCAGCGGCAGGATGGCCCCGGCACCCAGTGCCCCTCCGAGGCTCTGGAAGGACTGGCGGGACACCACGGCCGAGCGGGCGGCCCCGGGGGTCAGCCACTTCCCGTGGTAACCGCCGACCAGGACCCCCTGTCCCACGTCCAGGCCGCACGCCGCGAGGACGGTTTCGAGCGGGACTCCGGTGGGGGTCTCCACGACGGTCGAGCCGGCGATCGTGAGCAGCACCGTGCCGGGTTCCTCGGGGGTGCCGATCTCCCGGTAGGGCAGCGCACCCCACCGGGCCGCCACGGCGAGCTGGGCGTACGTCTCGGCGTTGGACAGCAGCGTGGGGGCTCCCCCGACACCGCTGTCGCTGGTGCGCACGCCGCCTCCCCGGGGCAGGGCTATCCCGTTGGTGATGCCACGGGCGAGGGCGCTCCCCTCGCCCGTGACGAACCGTTCGGGCAGCCGCACCACCGACACCGGCGGCTTCACCGACCTCCGTTCGGCCAGCGCCCGGCGCAGGGACTCCTCGGTGTCGGTCCGCGTGACGCCGATCGCCACCTGTTCCGCGTCCAGCGCGGCGGCCGCGATCAGGGCACCGTCCACCACCAGGTGCGGGGTGCGCAGGAGCAGCGTGGTGTCTTTCAGGCAACTCGGTTCTCCTTCGGTTCCGTTGACGACCACGACCGGCCGGGTGCGGCGCCGGGCGACCGCTTTGACGACCGCCCTGAGCTTCCGGGCGAAGGGGAATCCGGCACCTCCCCGGCCGCGCAGGTCCACGTTCTCCGCCAGCTCGGCCAGCTCCTCCGCGCGCAGCGCCGGCATCTGGCCGTGGACCACGAGGTGGGAGCGGTAGTCGACCCGGTCCAGGCTCTCCAGGCCGGCGAACAGGACCGGCCGTCCGAACCAGATGACGGGTGCGGGGAAGCCGCTCACCCGTCCTGCCGCCTACGTGCGAGTCCGATGCCGGCCAGGCCCGGCCCTGCGGCCATGCCCTGTCCCACGGCCAGGCCCGGCCCGGCGGCCATGGCCTGTCCCACGGCCACCGGAACGCGCGTGCCGGTGATCTCGGGGCTCGTGGCCACCGGCAGGCGCGGGACGGTGACCTCGGGGCCGCCGGCCTCCGGCGGGAGCGGCCGGACGGGGGCCTGACGCGGACCGGAACGGTCCTGGAGGACCAGCCTGAGCGTGAGCGCGACGATCACGCCGACCACGGCCAGGCCGTACAGCATCACCACCCAGGAGGCCGCGAGCCGGCCCGACTGCAGCCCGTGGATCAGACCCGCGCCCCAGGCCGGGTACGCGGACAGGTGGATGGCCCTCCACCGGCGCGCGTTACCCGAGCGGGCGAGCCGGTTGCGGGCGGCGCCGGCGAGCGCCACCGCAGGGAACAGGTAGCCGGCGACGGTCCCCAGTCCGAACACCACCGGCTTGGCCGAGTCGGTGAACGGGATGAAGGCTGCGATCACACCGATCTGTCCGACGATCAGCTTCATCCAGACGTGCAGGACCAGGAAGACGACGCCCGCGACGCCCATCACGCGGTGGACGGTCTGTGCGACGAGCCGGTGGGCCGGGCTGAGGATCAGCCGGTCGGTCGCCACCAGCCCCCACAGGACCCCGGAGGTGAACGACACGAGTGCGAGCACCCCGACGGCGTACGTCAGGAACGACTGCAGTCTGGGGTCGACCACGACGGCCGTCACCCCCAGGCCCGCCGCCAGCGGCGGCAGGAGCGACCACGGGCTCGGCCGCTTGCGACCGCCCTCCGCGGGCTGCTCGCCCCCGGCCGCCGCGCGCGCCCGGCCGGCCCGCTCGACGCCCCGCGGTACCGGGCCGAACCGCCGTGACCGCCGCTTCTGCCCTCTCACCATTGCTGAGCCCTCCGGCCTCGTCCTGAACCTGTTGTCTAATCGGATGTCCGGGATCCCGGCGCCGGCGGCGCGGGCAGTCGCGATCGCTCCCGGGCTCCGGGCCCGCCCGTTGCTCTCCGGGAGCCGGCCCCGGAAGGGATGGGTCACTCGCAGCGACGCCCCTGGTTGATGCAACTGACCATCTGGTCCAGCAGGTCCTTGTTCATGTTGTTGATGAAGTCACCGTGATCGGTGATCGGGTTGTGCAGCTGTTCGGGGAAGCTGTCGACGGCGAACCGGACCCCGGCCGGCACGTCGTAGGCGATGCGCTGCGTCAGTTGCGGGATCGCCCTGAAGTTCTTCGGGCACGCGCCCGACTTGTCGGAGAACGCCGTGTGGGTCCGGTGGTTGGCGCTGTCGATGTTCTTGCCGTCCCAGCAGTCCGGGAACTTCAGCGTCCGAACGACCCTGCTCCCCTGCGGGCAGATCGGGTACTTGTCGACGACCTGGCGGTTCTCGAAACCCGTGCAGCTCCACGACGCATGGGCGTTCGCCGGCCCGTTGGTGAAGGCCTTGGCGTCGCCGGTGATGATGCGCAGGAACCGCTTCATCGGCTGGACGGGGTTCCCGACGTTGGAGGTGTAGGTGATGTCCGCCTCGGCCGGCTGGAGGATCCGTCCCACATTCTTGTCCTTGCCACCACCGGGCGCCTTGGCGTCCTTCTCGTTGGTGCCGTCGAAGACGCGCAGGACGGGCCAGTAGTACGCCGACCCGTCGCCGTTGCTGCACGTGGTGCCCGAGGCGGCGAGCTTGTTGTTGGAGGCGAACGCGTCCGTGGCCACGTTCCCCACGTAGTCGTGCATGTGGTGCGCGCCGTTGCTCACACCGGGGGCGACGATCACGTTGTCGGGGTTGAGGTGACGGTTCTCGTTGCGCCCGCACTGGGACGTGAAGGAGCCGGTGGCCGACCCCTTCTTGACGGGCGTCGGGACGTTCGGGGACACGCTCTTGATGTCGACGAACCCCTTCTTGGGGAGGGACTTCACCTGCGCGGCCGCCTTGGTCTGGGCGACGGCGCCGCCCATGCCGTCGGCACTGAACCCCTTGGCCGCGTCCTGAGCCACCAGGTCGCGCCTGACCGTGCACTTCGCCATGCCCGAGAGGTCCTTGGGCAGACCGGAGTCCGGACCGGCGCTGTCCGCCAGCTTCTTCAGGGTGTCCGCGCGCTTGTCGGCGAGATCGCCCATGACGCGGTTCTCGTTGTCGCCCGGGGCGGGCGCGGACAGCCGGTTGTACGCGTCCGCCACCTGGACGTCGAGCTCGGCGAGGTTCTTGTCGACCGAGTCCTGTGACGCTTCCGGCACCTCGTTCAGGGCCACGCCGGCGTCGGCGCAGGCGACGGTGCCGAGCTGCGGGGACGCCGACTTCCAGGTTCCGGGCCGCTGGCCGGCGAAGGCCACCGCCGCCACCGTTCCCGCCGCGCCGGTACCCAGGACCACCGCCAACAGCAGGGCACCGGCCCTTCTCCTCGTGCCACGTTTACGGGACTTCATGGAATTTCACACTCCTCAGACGGGATCAGGCCTGCCGAGCAGGCCGGGGACGGCCTTCATCCGGGCCGTCGTCTAGCGGGTCGATCCGGCGGGCGCCGGCGAGCGGCTCGCGGACGGAGCGGCCGAACCGGTCGGCAGCGGGGTGAGCTTGTCGAACTTGACGAGTTGGGTGTTCTCCAGGACGTTCATGTGATCGAGCACCGTGCCGTTGGCCGTGTTCGCCAGATCGCGGATCGTGGAGTTCTGGGTGGCGGCGCGCACCTGGGCCACGACCGCGAACACCTGACCGTGCGCGCTGCGCAGGATGTTCGCGAAGAGTCCGTCGAACTCCCCGCCCTGCGCGGCGTCCAACTGCTTGAGCCATCCCTGCTGCTGGGCCGATGGCTCGCTGGGCACGTCCAGGTTCAGCGTCTGCGCGGCGGTCAACACCGCCTTGTCGAGATCGGTGTGACCTTGGATCAGATGCTGTCCGGCCTCCCTGACTTCAGGGGTCGTGCCCTTCGCGAGGGCCATCCGGCCGGCGGGGATCTCCCACAGTCCGGCCAGCCGCACCCGCTTGACGAAGTCACGGTCGAGCGCGGTGAGCGGCCCGGTGGGCGTCTGCACCACTCCCTGGTCGTCGCTCACCGGGGCGCTGCGATAGGCACCGGCCGACTTCGCCACCGGGTACAGCAGGGCCGCCGCGGTGAGGATCATCGCGACGATGATCAGGAGCGTCGCGAACGACCTCGGAAGACGGCTCACCACAGGGAGGCCGTAGGCAGCCGTTCCCCGTCCGCGCTTCTTCCTCAAAGATGACATGGGGCTCTTCCTCCATCGCACCGGGAGGATCGGGGCCGCGCGGAACCCAGCGGAACCGGCCCGGGTGGGCCTGCCTGGTCCGCACGGCGATGACACGCGCAGCGGTCCACGGACGGCGCGACCGACGAGGGGATGACGCGGCAGCGCGGGACGGCTGCCACGATGGGACGGCCCGGCTTCGAACGCTCGGCGTCGCCCCGGAAGGGATCACCGCCAGGACCACCGGGCCGACGGACCACGGACGCGATCAGCGGCTGGATCCACGGCGGAAAGACGGGTGGTGTGTCGAGCGCGTGACGGGCGGTGTACCGCGCGGTTGGGCGGCGTGTCACGCGTGACGGGCGGCCTTACGTGCTTGATCGCGGGCCACGTCACCGACGTCGGCGCTCAAGCCCTGTGGCGGCGGGGACACTCCCGGAGCCGGGCGCTCCGGGTGCCGTACGTCGCCGGCGTGGAATAGGCCGGCGTCAGCGGGCGGGCCTCAGCGCCCGCTCGTCCGGGCGTTCCGCTGGGGCCCGGACGACTGGAGCAGGGACAGCATCCCGGCTCTGCGGCGCAGGCGCGCGTACTCGGACGCGATGATCTGGATCTTCAACGCCAGCAGGAGCTCGAACCTGGCCCGGGGGTCACGCAGACCGCTGCCGAAGATCTTCTCCAGGTTGCGCAGCCGGTTCCGGACGGCCTGCGGGTGGATGTGGAGCAAGCGGGCGGCCGGGAGAATGCCGCCGCCCTCCAACCAGGCGAGCAGCGTCTCCTCCGTCCACGCCCTCTGCTGCGGTGTCATGTCGGCCAGGCGCCCTAGCCACTTGGCCGACAGGTGACCCGCCAGCAGCGGGTCCTGGAACAGCATGAGCGTCGCCAGGTGGTCCTCGACGAAGTGGATCCCACCGGAGGCTCCGTGCGGCACCATCGTCAGCAGCTTGCGGGCCCAGCCGAGCGAGACCACCGCGTCCTCGACCGGCACGGCCGGCCCCACCACGGCGGTCCGACCGTCCAACCAGCCGGCGAGCACCCGGGGCATGCCCGGCAGCGGGTCGGGGATCAGCAGGTAGGGCAACGTCCCCTTGATGCCGGCGACGACCTCCGTTCCGGAGAGGCCCGACGGCGGCGCTCCCGGCGACGAGTACAGCGCCACCGCCTGGACGGTGGTCGGCTCGGTGCGCCGCACCCGGCCACCGTGGGGACCGTGACCGGTGCCGGTCCGTCCCGCCGCGGCGCCGTGGCGCGTCATGCCGGTGCGGCCTTTCATGCCGGTCCGGCCCGCCGTGCCATCACGGCCGGCGGCGCCGCCATGACTCACCGCGCTGCCGATCCCCGCCGTGCCCCCATGACCGGCGAGCCGGCGTTGCGCGGGTTCCCGGCGGTCGACGGCCCCCGGTAGGGCGAGATCGCTCACCGCTGCCTCCTTCCCGCGACGCCGAGACTCCCGCCGCCGGCACCCTCCGAGAGCGCGCCGACCCGGAAGGCCCGGGTGGGACGCGACCCGACGCACCGCGACCCGGTGGCCGCCTCTCCGCCCGCGACCCTTCCCAGCACGAAGAGTTCGTACGGAGTCGGCACCGGCGACCTGCTGCCGGAGCATGCTTCCCGCATGACGACACCCCTCTCTCTTGAAACCGTCGGCCCCAACCGGGCCGGACACGTTTAGAGATGGGCCGCCAGAGGTTTCGTCCCGCCGCGTTATCAATCCGTTATCTTCCGCGCGGCACCCCGCACCCCTCACCCGCCACCGGATCCGGCGCCACACAAGGACCGCAAGTGCACGCACCGATGGCGTCAACGGTCGTTCCGACACGTGCACTTGACGCAACCTCGGTCACCCTTGAGCCCCCACAACCCCATGCGACCGACACTCGCGCCACACTTTGAAACCGTGCTGACGCACCATCACATCGCCACGATCGTGGACCGCTTCACTCCGATCAGGAGAGATCAACGGCGGAGCGCGGAGAGTCGTGTTGAGCCCCGAATCGACGAACGCCGGTCCGCCCCCGCAATTGTGCCGACCGAACAGGTATTCTCCGGGTTGCTTGTAGGCTGTGGCCCCCATCAGGGGATGACAGGAACTGCGGAAGCCTGTCCCACGGCCCGCAGGCCCGTTGCCCTGCACCACATCCACGCGATCGGGGCCGTGATGCGACTCAACCTGAACCAGCTGGCGATCTTCGCGAAGGTCATCGAATGTGGTGGGTTCTCCGCGGCGGCCCAGGTGCTGTTCCTGAGCCAGTCCTCGGTCTCCAAGCAGGTGCAGAACCTGGAGACGTCCCTGCGGACCGTCCTGGTCGACCGCTCGGGCCCGAAGATCCGCCCCACGCCGGCCGGACGGGTCCTGCTCGCCCAGACCAAGGAGATGCTGGCGCTGGCCGATCACGCCGTCGGCGCCGTCCAGGCGGCCGCGCGCTGGCCGATCGAACGCCTGGTGGTCGGCAGTACGAGCGCGGTCGGCGACTACCTGCTGCCGGCGGTGATGCGGGAGCTGCGGCGCCGCGAACCCGACGGGCTGTTCACCGTGGTCGTCAATAGCCCCGAGTGCCTGGCGGGCGCGCTCGAGCAGGGCCGCATCGGCGTCGGCGTGGCCGACGGCCCGCTGCCCCCGGGTCGGTACGAGTCGGAGCAGCTCGCTAGCGACGACATGGTGTTGATCTGCGCGCCCGACCACCCGCTGGCCGGGCAGGAGGTCACGCCGGCAGAGCTCTCCTCCGAGTCCTTCCTCCTCCTCGAACCCGGCTCCCAGACCCGACGACAGCTGCTGGAGCTCCTGCACACCTGGGACCTCGTCGGCGCGCGCACCCTCGACCTGTGGGGTACCGAGAGCGTCCGGGAAGCCGTCCGCATCGGCCTCGGCGTCAGCCTGGTCTCTCGACGCTCCGTCCGCTTCGAGCTCCTCCACGGCATCCTCGCCGAACTCCACACCCGCCCCGGCCCGGCCCCCCGCACCGTCACCACCAACTGGACCCTCGCCCGCCCCCTCTCCATCTACGAGGAACTCCTGCTCTCCCTCCTCCACGAAGTCGCCGACGCCCCCGCCCCCACCGCCCCCCACCGCCCCGCCGAACTCATCACCGACTGACCCCGCCGCCCCAACACCCACGGCCGCGGCCAAGCCCGACACACTTGCCACCAGTCGCGGCCACGGGCAGACCAACAAATGGTGGCGGCAGCCCGGTTGGCGTTCAGCATCGCGGCGCCCAACACCGTCCCAGCCGCTACCGATGCGGGAGTCGGCCCGCCGTTCTCGCCGAGGCTCCTCAACCAGAACCCGCCGTCCATCAGCCGCCCTGTGCGCTTCGCCGCCCAGGGCTCGACGTCGAGACGGCAGCCTCATCGACGCACCCCGCGATCCGCCCGGCCTCGCGGCCCGGCCGGCCCCCGACGCCATCGCCTAACGTGAACACAGCTGCATTTCGGCGATCGGCATGCCCTGACTGGCCGTCCGGTGATTCCTCTCGACCTGGAACGAGTAACCGTTGGACCGGAACCCAACCTCCGAAACGTCCGCGACAGGCTGACCAAAGCTGGCCAGCCTGTCACATGACAGACTTATACGATCCTTTTGTGCGGGTTTAACCCCACCGGCCCAACCGGAGTGGCCGGGCGACCCTTCGCGGCCTGGCGCCGGCACCGTCCTGCTCGAATCGCTTGAACCCGAACCCCGAACGTGAATCCGGCGTCGAACAGCGGCAGTTCACCGGCAGAGAGCCGGACGTCGGGACGGCGCGACCGGCGGGGTCAGAACGTGGTCGTCACGGTGGCGCCGGTGAGGGCGGCGGTGGCGTGGAGGGTGATGTAGTTCCAGCCGGCCGGGGGGTTGGTGATGGTGAGGGTGTGCGGGCCGTTGCCGGTGGCGGAGGCGGTGTTGGCGGTGCTGTCGGCCCAGGTGGTGGGACTGTAGTAGAGGTCGGCGGTTCCGGTGCCGGGGGTGGTCGTGATGGTGAGGTTCTTGGTTCCGGCGGGGATGTCGATGTAGAGGTAGCTGTTGTCCCGGGCGGCGGCGGTGAGGTTGGACCGGCTGCAGTTCTGAGCCAGGCGGCGGGTGTCGTCAGCGGTGCACTCGGCGGTCGAAGCACCGACCGCGACCGTCTGGTCGGCGGTTGCGGTGGCGCCGGCCTTGTCGGTGACGGTCAGCCGGACGTGGTAGCTGCCCGGTTTGGCGTAGGTCTTGGTCGGATTGGCATCGGTGGAGGTGGTGCCGTCGCCGAAGTCCCACTTGTGAGCGGTGATCGCTGCGGAGTCTTCGGTGGTGTCGGTGAGCGCGACGTTCAGGCCGTTCGCCTTGGCGGTGAATGTGGCGGTGAGCGGCTTGCCGGGGGCGTTGCACGCACCTGCGGCGCATTCCTTGAGCCACTTGGCCCAGTCGGCGTCGTAGCTGGTGCCGATGGAGTTGATCAGGCCGAATGCGGCTTTGTAGTCACCGGATCGGTAGTGGCCGAGCAGGGTGTCGATGTCGGAGCGGTGGTGCTCCATCATGTAGCGCACCGCGAGGTAGCCCCAGGGATAGATCCGGTCCGTGCCGCTGCTGTAGGTGTTGGCGAAGACGGTGCTGAGCGGGTAGCTGCCCTTGGCCGCATCGGCGACCGCCGCGGTGTCGGTCACGCCGCGGTAGCCGTAGGACTCGTACTCGGCGAAGCCTTCGATCCACCAGATGGTGCCAGGGGTGGCGGTTGCGGCGGCGAAGTCGCCGGCGGTGTTGAAGCGGCCGTCCAGGTAGTGGGTGTACTCGTGGTTGAGGTTCCAGATCTGGAAGTTCGGACGCAGCCAGTCGGCTTCGTAGGCGACGAACCGGGCGTGGTTGTCGGGCTTGGAGGGGTCGCCTTCCTCGTAGATGCCACCGTTGTTGGTGTCGACGCCGAAGATGACGTTGGCGTAGGTCTGGTAGTCGCTGGTGGAGTGGAAGACGTCGACCTCCATGGCGCTGTTGTGGTCGTTGGGCAGCGGGCCGGGGTCCTTGGCGAGCTTGTGGAAGTAGGCGTTCTCGCCGGTGAGGCTGTCGCAGGTGCTGAGCAGCTGCTCCTTGGTGAGCGCCTGGGTCACGATGTGGATCGTGCCGCACTGGTAGTCGATGGTCAGCACGGCCTTCTTGAGCCGGTTGGGGAGGTCGCAGGTGCCGTAGTCGGAGCAGTTGTTCTGGTCGTTGTCGTTCGCCTGGGCGGCGATGCCGACCCAGAGGGGGGCGGTGGGGCCGGTCATCGAGGACTTGGCCAGCAGGTTCTTGATCATCGGGCGGACGGTGGGGGCCAGGGTGCGGTCCTGGAGGAACCGGGCCAGCTCGGTGCCGGCGTTGGACGCCAGGTAGCTCTGCGGTCCGCCCAGGAGGCCGAGGTTGTTGTTGGCGAAGGTCTCGAGGGTGGTGAGGATGGAAGGGTCGGCTTCGGTGGCGGTGGCGAAGTCGGCGTTCTGGTGGCCGCGGAAGAGGACGGTGTAGACGTTGTTGACCGCGGTCAGCATGTTGTACGAGTTGTTGTACGAGCTGTTGTAGCCCGTGAGCAGCTTCTTGAGGACGGGCAGGTAGCGGGCGTTCTGGCTGGCGCTGTCGATCAGGGTGACGGCTTCCGAGAGGACGGCACCGTTGGCGTCGGTGGCGTCCAGGCTGTGGGCGTTGGCGTAGAAGGCGTCCAGGGCGGACCGGATCGCGGTCTGCAGAGCGCTGCCGTAGGTACCGACGTCGGATTTGTGGTTCCACTGCACGTAGTAGCCGGCCCGGAGGTAGAGCACGAGCTCCAGAACGTGGGTGCTGTTGTCCCCCGGGTAGCTGCGGGAGGCGGCGGCCAAGGCGTCCGCCACCGTGGTCATCTGCGACTCCTGGAAGGCCAGGTGTGCGTCTGAACCGGTGACGTTGAACAGGCCGTTGATGCAGTCCGGGCCGGCGGACTGGATCGCCTGGATCAGGGCGCCGCCGGTGTTCGTGGTGAAGGCGCTGATGGAGCAGGCGGCGGCGCTCGCCTTCGGGCCGCCTGCCTCCCCGGTCGTTGCCTTCGACTTTGCCGCGGCGGACCTTGTCGGGCTGCCGTAGTCCTGGTGCTGTGCCTCGTTGCTGGACGGCAGAGGTCGACGATCCTTGGGGCGCACCTGCTTCGCGTCGTCCTGGACGGCGTCGGTGGCCGACTGGGGTGCCAGATCTGGGCGGGGAGCGTCGGTCTTGGCTTCGGGGGACGGGCTGGTGAGACCCGCGTGAGCGCTGCCCGGCCCGTTGGAGGCGATCCCGACCCCGGCGGTCAGCGCGAGGGCGGCGGCTATCAGGAGCTTGGGCAGCTTGTTGCGGGCGTGTGCGGCTTTCATGGGTTCTCCTGGTGTGGGGGCAGCACCCGTGCGGCGCGGCCTAGTGGGGAGGCTGCGCAAATGAGGTGATGCTTCGTCACTTTTCCTGACGCGGCTGGCCCGTGTCGGTTGTGGGGCGCCGAGCCGATGGCTGGTCCCGGCCGGTCGCGGGCCCGGCGATGAGTCGACTGACAGTCAGTTCGGGGACCATCCGTGGCGGGACAGGGTGGCGACGATGACGCTCGCCGCTACCGAAGTGCCCACCAGTACAGGGCCGTTGTCGCGCCCGCGCACCACTCGTTTGCCGGTCATGTTCTCTCCTCGTCGGCAGAGGGGGGTGGTTTGCTGCCGACGTATGGGAGATCGGACATGGAGCTGCGGATAACGGAAAAGTCTGCGAGATCTTCAGGATGGTGGACGCGGGTGCTCGGCACGAAGCGCTCGACCGCAGGTGGGAGGCAGTCTGGTGGCGTGTCAACTTCCGTGCCGTGAAGGCCGATCCGGCAGATGGCATCGCTGGTTGTGAGGCGGTCCCCCATGTCGAGTGACCCGTCAGACTGAGCCTGCGATCACGGCGAGCAACCATCGAAACCATAGTTGTGACCGCCAGAGCAGACATAAAGGTAGGAACGACGCGATAGTCACCAGTTCACGACCGGCTCCAGTCACGGCGAGCAAAGGGAAATCTGTCGGGCTTTCAACGCCGCCAGCAACGGCGCGTCCGCGGTGCGACGGCTCTCACCGGTCCACGCCCCCCATCACCGGGTCGATGCTCGCCACCGCGACGATGACGTCCGCGACCTGCCCGCCCTCGCACATCGCGGCCATCGTCTGCAGGTTGGTGAAGCTCGGGTCGCGGAAGTGCACCCGGTACGGCCGCGTGCCGCCATCGGAGACGACATGGACGCCCAGCTCACCCCTGGCGGACTCGACCGCCACATAGGCCTGCCCCGTCGGGACGCGGAAGCCGTCCGTCACCAGCTTGAAGTGGTGGATCAGCGCCTCCATGGACTCGCCCATGATCTTTCGGATGTGGTCGAGCGAGTTGCCCAACCCGTCCGGGCCGACGGCCAGTTGGGCGGGCCAGGCGATCTTCTTGTCGGCCACCATGACCGGGCCGGGGGCCAGCCGGTCCAGGCACTGCTCGACGATCCGCAGCGACTGGCGCATCTCCTCCAGCCGGATCAGGAACCGGCCGTAGGAGTCCGCTGTGTCGGCCACCGCGACCTCGAACTCGTAGTTCTCGTAGCCGCAGTAGGGGTCGGTCTTGCGCAGGTCGTGCGGCAGGCCGGTGGCCCGCAGGATCGGGCCGGTGGCGCCGAGCGCCATGCAGCCGGCCAGGTCCAGGTGGCCGACGTCGACCAGCCGGGCCCTGAAGGCCGGGTTTCTGGTCGCCAGCTTGTCGTACTCGTGCATCCGCGAGCGCAGCAGCTGCACGCCCTCGTGGATCTGGTCCAGCGCGCCCGGGGGCAGGTCCTGCGCCAGGCCGCCTGGCCGGACGTAGCCGTGGTTCATGCGCAGGCCCGTCACCAGCTCGAAGATGTCGAGGATGACCTCGCGGTCCCGGAAGCCGTAGACCATCAGCGTGGTGGAGCCGATCTCCATCCCGCCGGCGGCCAGCGCCACCAGGTGCGAGGAGATCCGGTTGAGCTCCATCACCATCACCCGGATCACGCTCGCACGCTCCGGGATCTGCTCGGTGATCCCGAGCAGCTTCTCCACCGCCAGGCAGTAGGCGGTCTCGTTGAACAGCGGAGTCAGGTAGTCCATCCGGGTCACGAAGGTCGTGCCCTGAACCCAGTTACGGAACTCCATGTTCTTCTCGATGCCGGTGTGCAGGTAGCCGATACCGCAGCGGGCCTCCTTCACCGTCTCGCCGTCGATCTCCAGGACCAGGCGCAGCACACCGTGCGTGGACGGGTGCTGCGGACCCATGTTGACGATGATCCGCTCGTCGTCCGCGCGGGCGACGGTGTCCACCACCTCGCCCCAGTCGCCGCCGGTGACGGTGTAGACGCGGCCCTCGGTCGTGTCCCGCGCTCCTGCCGACTCGTGCTCGATGCCGTTCACCAGCCGTATGACCTCCGCTCGGGTCGCCGGTCGCGCCTGGTACGTCCGTGTCGCGGCGCGCGATCGGGCACGACGGGGCGCGGCCCGTCTCAGCAGGCCAGCCCTCGTGCCGGGCACACGGCACGACTTGGCGGCATGGGCTGCTCAAATCCAGGATCGCGCACATCCGCTATGCCCACCCGGCCGGACCGGCAGCGCACCATCCATGGCCATACCGCGGAGCGGTCAGGCGGTTCTGGGCCGGGCAGGCCGTTTTCGTGATCGGCACGCACCGCGCCGAAGGTCCGGCGGACGGCCCGCGCAGCCGGGGACGACTGTCGGCTCGCCGCCCTCCAGCACGCAGACCACCGAGTTCGTCGTTCCCAGGTCGATACCGACTGCGCGTGCCATCGCCGGGCCTCCTCTCCTGCTATCCCTCCCGCCTTGCCTCAACGGGAGGTAGAAAACTTGTGGCTGGAGGAAATCTGTAACGTGGAAGTGAGGTTTCAGCGAACGACGAGGTGAGGTCGCGGTGGTGGAGCTGCCCATTGATGACGCGGATGCCGCGCTGTACACGGTGGGGCAGGTCGCCGCGATGCTGCACGCCCAGGTGGCGTTCCTGCGGCGACTGGACGAGCTGGGCGCGGTCGTGCCCGTGCGCTCGTCGGGCGGCCAGCGGAGGTACTCGCGTCGGGAGATCAACCGTGTCGCGGCCCTGATGAAGCTGATCAGCGAGGGACTGACCCTGGAAGGCGCGCGCCGGGTACTCGAGCTCCAGGCCCGAGTGGAGGAGCTGGAGGCCGACCTGGACCAGGCCCGCGGGCAGTGACGCCGGCCCCGGCCCGTCGGGGTTCAGGCGGCGGTGGCGGCGAGGTCGGCACGGCCGAACAGGAGCGCGTAGCCGCGGGGCAGATGGTTGAGGACGCGGTCGGTGAGCCGCTCGCCACCGAGGGATGCGAGGGCAGCCAAGACGGAGGAGGCGTCCCAGCGGGCGCTGGTGAGGCTGGTATTCAGGCCTCGGGCGACGGCTTCGACGAAGGCGGGGGCGGCGACGGGTTCGGGCAGGGGGACCTGCGAGGCGAAGACGGCGCGGGCCCGCTCGGGGAGCACGGCGGCCAACTCGCAGCGCTCGTCGCCGGTGAGCTGGGAGCCGAGGACGGCCAGGACCGTGTCGAGGACTCGTTCGGCTTCCTCGTCGCTGGGGTAGCGGCCGAGTCTGCGGACCTGCTGGATCAGGCGGCGGTGTCGGGTCATGGAGGTGGCCTTCCGGTACGGGCCGCCGCAGCGTGGGCGGCGGAACGAAAGCGGGTCAGGGTCGGCGGCCGGGGGCGGGGCGGCCGAACAGGACGTCGTAGCCGGGCGGCAGCTGGAACAGCACGCGCTCCATCAATTCGTCGCCGGCGGCGTCGGCCACCGTGGACAGGACAGCTCCGATGTCCCACACGGCGGTCTTCTCGGTGGCGCCCTCGATCCAGGCGGCGGTGGCGCGCACGAACCGTTCGGGACTGAGCGGCTCGGCGGCCTGCAGGGGATTGAGCAGGATCAGGGCGAAGGTCTCGGGCAGGCGGGCCGCGAGCTTCGCGCGCACGTCGCCGACCAGGTGAGCACCGAGCAGGGCCAGCACAACGCGGGCCGCGCGCTCGGCGTCCTGGGGCGTGTCGTACTCTCCGCGTTCCTGGACCCGGTCCAAGAACATCTCCCATCGAAGAGTCACCGCGCATTCCTCCCTTCGTCCCGGCACGCTGCCGGGTCCGGGCGTACGGGGGCCGGTCAGGGGCCGGCGGCAAAGCGGCGACTGAGGCCAGTGATCTTGAGCAACCTGGCCACGGGCCTGTCTACGCCGCGCAGGACGAGCCGCCCGCCGCACCGGTCGGCCTGGTTGCGGGCCTGGACGAGGACGCCCAGGCCCGAGCAGCCCATGAACGTCACCTCCGGCAGCTCGAGCACCACCTCCCGGTGCGCCTCGAACGCGGCGCCCAGCCGATGGCGAAGCCGCGGCTCGGTGGCGATGTCGATCTCACCACCGGCCCTCACCACGCACGGTGCCGACCGCCCATCGCACCGGGCATCGCCGGCCGGCACTGCGCATGCCTGCCCAGGGGACGCGGAGCCGCTGCGGGGGTTCCGTGCCGCCCGCTCGGGGGGTGCAGGCGGCACGGAAGGGCACAGGGACGTGGTCAGGCCTTGATCTCCTTGCGGTTTCCGCTGTGGCCGATGGCGATCTTGCGGGGCTTGGCCTTCTCGGCGACCGGGATCTTCAGGGTCAGCACGCCGGAGTCGTAGTCGGCGGTGACCCCCTCGGGGTCGAGCCTGTCGGAGAGCATGACCTGCCGGGAGAAGACGCCGAGCGGACGCTCGGACAGCTCCCACTTCACGTCCTCGCCCTCGTGGCGGGGACGCCGTTCGGCCTTGACGGTCAGCATGTTCCGCTCGACATCGATGTCGATCGCGTCGGGGTCCACCCCCGGCAGGTCGAAGCAGATCACGTACTCGCCGCCGGCGCGGTAGGCGTCCAGCGGCATCGGGGTCGGCCTCGACCAGGTACCGGCCGTGCCGAAGAACTGCTGGGTCAGCCGGTCCAGCTCGCGGAACGGATCGGTGCGCATCAGCATCGCGAAACACCTCCACTGATCGATGGGTGCCAGTGCGCTTCACCTGAAACCGTTCTAACATGTCATCTATCCGATGACAAACCCTGACGTCGCCAAAGGAGTGACACCGATGAGAAAGCGGCCCGAAGCGCCAGCCACCGGCGGCGGACCGCCGAGGGGCCCGGCGTCCTTCCTCGCCGCCGCCGCGGCGCTCGCCGCCATAGACGACGCCGTCCGCACCGCGCAGGACACCGAAGGTATGAGCCCGCCCACCACCCAAACCGGCCCCGAGCAGGCCTTGGCCGCCCTGCTGCTGCTGCGCGAGCTGCGTACCGAGCTCGCCGACTGGGAGGCCCCGCTGGTGGAGACCGCCCGCGCCGCCGGCGCCACCTGGGCCGACCTCGCCCGCCCCATGGGCGTCGCCAGCCGCCAGGCCGCCGAGAACCGCTACCTGCGCCTTGCGCCACCCGCCATCGACACCGCGGGCACCACCAGGGCCAAACGTGTCAAGGCCGTACGCGACCGCCGCGCCGCAGAGCGCTCCGTCACCGACTGGGCCCGCGCCAACGCCGCCGACCTGCGCCGGCTCGCCGCCCAGGTCACCGCGCTGACCGACCTCGCCCCGGCGGCCCGCCCCGCCCTCGACCGCCTCCACACCGCGCTCGGCGCCCCGGACGCCACCGAACTCCTCACACCCCTGGCCGCCGTCCGCCCTCACCTCGGCACCCGCCATCGCCAAATCGCCCACCGCCTCGACGACCTCGCCCAGCACACCGACCAGCTGCGCCATGACAGCGACCACCGGCGCGCCTGACCCCCTGGCCGCCGCCGAGGCGCGCTGGCGGCGGATCGAGGACCGGCTCCCGGCCGTCGGGCACCAGACGCGGACCGACAGCGACGCCGCCATCGCCTCGATGGACGCCTGCCTCGCACACCTGGAAGCCATACGCGAAGCCCTCCACACATCCCTGGTACAGGTCGAACAGGACATCGCGGCGCAGACCGGGGCCAGCGCGGCGCATCACACCGCCGGGTACTGAGGGACCGTCATGCCGACGACAGTGGGGGGACCCCATCAGGCCGAGGGGATCTTGCTCGCCCGGCAGTACCGCGGCCTCGCGGCGGAGCTAGTCACTCTCCTTGTGGGTCGGTGACAGCGATGAGGCTCTCGCGGGAGTCCACCAACAGCCCATACACCCCCATTTCGGGCATCTTGACAAGCGTTGGCCAAGGTTCTATCCAGGTCAATGAGGAGGTTTGCCGGGGTCACCCGGGAGGTGGTCCGCCATGACGAGATCGCGAGATCGACGCGATCACTATGCGGTGCTGGGAGTGGAACCCACGGCGTCCGCGCGGCAGGTCACCTCGGCCTATCGCACCCTGGTCCGGCTGCTGCACCCGGACACCAGCCCCGTCGAACCGGGATCGGCGGAGCGGCTCGGCGCGGTGGTCGCCGCCTACGAGGTCCTGCACGATCCCGAGCTGCGAGCCGCCTACGACGCCGAACGCGAGACCGCCCGGCCCCACCCGGGGACCGCCCGCGCCTCGGCCCCTCCCCCGACCGCGGGCCGACGGGTGCCCATACGAGTCGTCCGGAAAACCGGTGGGGCGGGGCCTGCGCGCGCCGCGCCTACTCCCCTCGTCGGAGCGATGACACGAGGAACCGGACCGCTCGTTCGAGTGGGCCCGGTGCGGACCGCACCGCCAGGTGCGTCGACGTGGGCGCGGGATGAATCCGGCGACCTCTGGGAGTGGATAGTGCACCGGCCGTGGGAGGTGGAGCCATGGCTGTGAACGGCAACGACTTCCGCACCGCCGTCTCCCGGTGGGACGGCCAGGTCACCGTCGCGATCACGGGCGAGATCGACCTCGCCACCGCCGCCGAGCTGGAGAGCCGTGTCAAGGAGTGCCTGGCGCACCGGCCCAGGCGCATCGACCTCGACTTCGCGCAGGTGAGATTCTGCGACTGCTCGGGCGCGCACACCCTGGAACGGCTCCATCACCAGGCGCAGGAGGAAGGCGTCGTCCTGAAGGTCACGGATGTGCGGGCCCCGATCGTCGCCCGGCTGTTCGACCTTTCTGGCCTCGCCGACCTGGTTGACGGCTGACACCGGGCCGCGTACCGCGGCGCTGCCACCATCGCGCCCGCTTCGTGAACCCTCCGGCAACAGGCCCTGGTCGAGGACCTTCCCGGCGGCCGGGTGGGACGAGCGGCTGGTCGACTTCGCCGCCGCCCTGAAGATCGCGGATCAGCTCACCGCAGGTGAGAGGGGATCGTGATCGGCTGCGGCGGCCCCCAGGCCTCGTGGGCGGAGCGCATCAGGTGGTCGCGGACCAGTGCGACGTGGGGATTCGTGGACGATCCCGGGCGCTGGACCAGGAAGCCGGTGTTGATCGGTGGGTCGTCCGGATCGTTGAGGAGGGCCAGGGCGCCTGAGGCCAGGTCGTCGGCGCACAGGTAGCGCGGCAGCACGCTGAACCCGGCGCCGCCGACGACAGCCTCTTTGACCGCCCTCAGGTCGGGCACGGTGACGGTCGGACTGCAGGTCAACCGCCTGCCGAAGACATGGCGCCAGTAGCGGCGGACGATCGGCAGGTCCTCGGCGTACGAGACGAGCGGCACTCCGTGCAGCGCTGCGGGCCCCTCGGTGGCAAGGCGTGATCCGATCCGTTCGGCCCATGAAGGTGCGGCGACCAGGACGAATTCCTCGTCGGCCAGCGGTACGGAGGCGAGCGCACGGCCGCGTGGGCGCAGGGTGGCCACCACCAGGTCGTGCCGGCCCGCGCGCAGTCCGTCGAGCAGATCGTCGGTGAGGCCGAATGCGACGCGTAGGCGCACCCCCTTGTCAACGAGCGGGGCGAGCGTTGGCATGACGCAGTGCGTGAGGTACTCGGCAGGCCCCGCCAGGTGCACGGGCTCCGCGTCGCTCTCGCCGAAGAGGGCGCCGCCGCTGACCGGGCCGAGGGCGTCCAACGGCTCCATGACCCGAGCGGCCAGCTCGTCGGCGAACGGGGTCGGGGCGACGCCGCGGGACAGCCGCTCGAACAGCTCCCGGCCCAGCTGCTTCTCCAGCGAGCGGATCTGCGTCGTCACTGTCGGTTGTGACAGGCCCAGCACGCGGGCGCCCGCGGTGAACGCGCCGGCGCGGTACACCGCGAGGAACGTGCGCAGCAGATTCAGATCGAGAAGGCCGCTGCCCTGCGGCGACGGCATTCCCGGCTGTCCATTGGGATCCCTATCTCTCACATGTACGAGCCTATTGGATTCCGATGGGGTAGGGGTCCTACCTTCGAGGACATCGCCGCACTGACGAACTGGGTGCGAAGTGTCAGTGCTTCGGAAACGTCAGCGGCGGCGACGCACCGTCCCCGATCCCTACGGCCCGTACGGGATCCGCACCCTCGGAGACCACCTCATGTCGAAGATCCTCTTCGTCGTCACCGGCACAGACCACTGGACGCTGGCCGACGGCACGAAGCACCCCACCGGCTTCTGGGCCGAGGAGGCCGTCGCTCCCTACCAGGCCTTCAAGGCGGCCGGTCACGAGATCGTGGTCGCCACGCCCGGCGGTGTCGTTCCCGCCGTCGACAAGGGCAGCCTCGCCCCCGAGGTCAACGGCGGGCAGGACAACGCCGACCGCATCGCCGACGCCCTGGCCGGCTTCAGCGAGCTGCAGTCGCCGATCAAGGTCGAAGACGTCAACCTCGACGACTACGCGGCCGTCTTCTACCCCGGCGGCCACGGCCCCATGGAGGACCTCGCGGTCGACGCCGACTCCGGCCGCCTCCTCACCCTCGCCCTGGAGTCCGGCAAGCCGCTCGGCGTGGTCTGCCACGCCCCGGCCGCGCTGCTGGCGGCCGCCAGGGCCGACGGCACCAACGCCTTCGCCGGCTACGACGTCGCCGCCTTCACCAACGCCGAGGAGACCCAGGCCGGCTTTGCCGACAAGGCGAAGTGGCTGCTCCAGGACCGCCTCACCGAGGCCGGAGTGAACGTCCGGGTCGGCGAACCGTGGGTGCCGAACGTGGTCGTCGACCGCAACCTGGTCACCGGCCAGAACCCCGCCTCCTCCGCCCCGCTGGCCGTCGAACTGCTCAAGAGGCTGGCCTGACCCCGATGGGCACCGACCGGCTCGACGAGGTCCTCGACGCCACGTACGACTGCCTGACCAGGTACGGCGTGCGGCGCACCACGATGGACGACATCGCCACCACCATGGGCGTGTCCCGGTCCGCGGTCTACCAGTACGTGCGCAGCAAGGACGACGCCTTCCGGCGGCTCGCCGGGCGCCTGCACGAGCAGGCGCTCGTGCGGGCCCGCCGGGCGGCGGCCGACACCACCCTTCCGTACGCCGCCCGCGTCCGGGGCGTCCTCGCCGCCAAGCTCGAACTCGTCCTCGCCCTGTCCGGTGACTCCCCGCACACGGCCGAACTCCTCGACGACAAGGCCCGCCTCTTCGGCGGGATATGTTCCGACTTCACCGCCGAGCTGCGCCACCTGCTCACCGGACTCTTCACCGAGGCGGGCACCGTCGAAGGGGCCGGGCCCGCCAGGGCCGCGGACATCTGCATCGCGCTCGTGGTCGGCCTGGAGAACACGACGGACGCGCACTGCCTGCTGCCCCTGGGATCCGATGCCCTCGTGGCCGGTCTGCTGGGCGTACCCGTCTCCACCGTTGCCGCGGGCAGCTGACTTCCCTGTCTCCCTCACACTGCACTACTCCCTAGGATCGTCATGTCTTCTTCCAGCCGTGAATGGCACCTCGTCGCCCGCCCCGTCGGCGAGCCCAAGGACTCGGACGTCGCGTTCGAGACGGCCACCGTGCCCGACCCGGGCCCCGGCCAGGTCGTCGTCCGCAACGACTACCTCTCCGTCGACCCCTACATGCGCGGGCGGATGAACGAAGGCGAGTCCTACATCCCGCAGTTCGAGCTGGGCGAGGCCATGACCGGCTCGGCCGTCGGCACCGTCGTCGCCTCACAGGCCCCCGAGGTCCCGGTCGGCGCGACCGTCACCCATTTCCTCGGCTGGCGCGAGTACGCCCTGCTGGGTGCCGCCGACGTTCAGCTCGTCGACCCCGACCTCGCCCCTGCCCAGGCCTACTTGGGCGTCCTCGGCACCACCGGCCTGACCGCCTGGGCCAGCCTCAAGGAGGTCGCCCCGGTCAAGGAGGGCGATGTCGTCTTCATCTCCGGTGCCGCGGGCGCCGTCGGTTCCGTCGCCGGGCAGTTCGCCCGCAAGCTCGGCGCCTCGCGCGTCATCGGCTCGGCCGGCGGCCCGGCCAAGGCCGAGCGGCTGACCGAGGACTTCGGCTACGACGTCGGTCTGGACTACCGCGCGGGCGACATCGCCGGACAACTCGCCGCCGCCGCTCCGGGCGGCATCGACGTCTACCTCGACAACGTCGGAGGCGACCACCTCGACGCCGCACTCCGGACCATGAACCTGCGCGGCCGCGTCGCCCTGGTCGGCGCCATCTCGATGTACAACGCCACCGAACTGCCCGCGGGCCCGCCGCACCTGCCGCTCGCCATCGGCAAGCGCATCAACCTGCGCGGCATGAACGTCAGCGACCACCTCCACCTCGTTCCGGACTTCGCCCGGCAGGTCGGCGGCTGGCTCAAGGACGGCTCGCTCATCACCGACGAGACTGTCGTCGACGGCATCGAGAACGCCTTCGAGGCCTTCCAGGCCATGATGCGCGGCGCCAACACCGGCAAGATGCTCGTCCGCCTCCCGCAGGCCTGACCTCGCCAGGCCTCATGAACGCCGGCAGGTGGGCGCCCCCCAGCCCACCTGCCGGCTCACTGCTCTCCCGCACGGGGTCGGTCTTCACCTCCTGGGCGCATCTGACGGGCAACACCTCGGAGGAGAGCGGCCTCATCCACGACCTGTATCCGAACATCGAGATCCGCGGCCTGCTGCTGGCCGGATTCATCATCGGCTCGCTCGGCGTACTCGACGACGTGACGGTCACCCAGACCAGCTCCGTGTGGGAACTGCACCAGGCGGACCCGGCGATGGGCGCCCGCAAGCTCTACCGAGCGGGGCGGGATCGGGCGCGACCACATCGCCTCCACGGTCAACACCCTGGTGCTCGCCTACGCGGGCGCGGCGCTTCCGCTGCTGCTGCTCTTCTCGGTCGCCCACCGCGACGTGCTGTCGGTGGCCACCAGCGAGCTGGTGGCCGAGAAGATCGCCCGCACCCTGGTCGGCAGCATCGGCCTGGTCGCCTCGGTACCGGTCACCACCGTGCTCGGCGCGCAGATTACCGATCGCGGGAACGGCGCGAAAGACCTAGATGAATATGATTATCACCGCTACGCTGTCTCCGGCTCCCCGAACATGACGGTGAGCAGACAGGTCTCGCCGGCGGATCGGCGGCGAGTGGGCTGAGGAGCGGTCACCTTGGTGGAGACGAGTCTCGGCAGCGTCCGGCACGTCCCAGTAGCGCCGGCGGAGGCCCCGCCGCGCTGGAAGTCGCCGCTGCTGATCGGAGTACCGGCGGTCGTGGCGGTGGCCGCGCTGGTAACAGTGTGGGACGCCGGCAGTGTGCAGACCTGGCGGACGGTCATGGTTGCCATCGTGGTTCAGGGCGTGCCGTTCCTGGTTCTGGGCACCGTGGTGTCGGCCGCGATCGGTGCGTTCGTCCCGGAGCGGGTGTTCACCCGGGTGCTGCCGAAGAACTCGGCGCTCGCCGTACCGGTAGCCGGGGTGGCCGGCGCCGTCCTGCCGGGCTGCGAGTGCGCGTCCGTCCCGGTGGCCGGCAGCCTGATGAAGCGTGGGGTCGCGCCGGCTGCCGCCCTGGCGTTCCTGCTCTCCGCGCCCGCGATCAACCCGGTCGTCCTGGTCGCCACCGCGATCGCCTTCCCCGGCAAGCCGGAGATGGTGCTGGCCCGGCTGCTGGCCTCGCTCGCCACCGCGGTCGTGATGGGCTGGCTCTGGGTGGCCTTCGGCCGGCCGGAGTGGCTGCGGCTGCCGAAGAGTGCGGGTGGTCACGGTGAGGGCGGCGCACGCAACCCGTTGGAGGAGTTCCGGCGCGGCCTGCAGCACGACTTCCTGCACGCCGGCGGCTTCCTGGTGGTCGGCGCGGCAGCCGCGGCGACGTTCAACGTGCTCGTCCCCCCGTCGGTTCTGCGGATCTTCTCCGACTCGCCGTGGCTGGGCGTGCCCGTGCTGGCCTTCCTCGCCGTGATCCTCGCGGTCTGCTCGGAGGCGGACGCCTTCGTGGCCGCCTCCCTCACCGGCTTCTCCCCCACCGCCCGGCTCGCCTTCATGGTCGTCGGCCCGATGGTCGACCTCAAGCTGATCGCCCTCCAGTCGGGCGCCTTCGGACGCGCCTTCGCGCTCCGGTTCTCCAGCGCGACCTTCCTGGTCGCCGTCCTCGCCAGCATCGTGATCGGAGGGACGCTGTGAAGGCCACCGCTGTGACAGCCACCGTCCGGGGGCTCGCCCCGTCCCTGCTCGTCGCACTGGTCGGGGCGGCCCTGCTGCGGATCACCGTCGGCAGCGACGTGTTCCTGCAGTACGTCAAGGAGGGCCTGCGGATTCCGCTGATCGCCTCGGGGATCGTGCTGCTCGGGCTGGGTATCGCGGGCGTGGTGCGCCGCGTGACCGCCCACCGGCAGGAGCCGGTGATGCAGTTCGGCCGGGACGCCGAGGGCAACGCGGTCTGGCTCCGGCCCGCCAAGGACGACGGACACGGACACGATCACGACCACGGCCCGCGCGTGGCCTGGCTGCTGACCATCCCCGCCGTGCTGCTGCTCTGCCTCACCCCGCCCCCGCTCGGCTCGTTCAGCGCCTCCCGGGAGGGCACGGACGCCGTCGTCGAACCGGCGAAGTACGCCGACCTGTCCCAGCAGCCGGCTGCCCCGGGCAGCGCCGCCGGTGCCTCCGTCACGGTGCCGACTCCGATGTCGCTGACCGAGTTCATCGGCCGCAGCCACGACCCGAACAAGAGCCTGGCGGACCGCAAGGTGCGGCTCACCGGCTTCGTCTCCCCCGGAGCGCAGCCCGGCGAGTGGTACCTCAACCGGCTGGTCGTCAGCTGCTGCGCGGCCGACGCCCGGCGGCTGCGCGTCCTGGTGCACGCCACCGGGCCGGCCCCTGCCACCGACAGCTGGGTGGACCTCACCGGCGTCTGGAATCCGACCCCGGAGGCACCGGCCACCACGGCGCCGCGGATCGACGTCTCCGAGCAGCACGCCGTCCCCCAGCCGCGTGCCCCGTACCGGGACCTCCCGCCCTCGGACCAGTAGCCCTATACGGGGCAGTCGCCGTGCGCCTCCCAGGCGGGGAACGGGTCCCCGCCCCGCAGGATCGGCTCGCCGTCGGCCAGTAGGCAGGCGGCGAGTCGATCGTGCAGGGCGTCGGCGTTCAGTGCGGTGCCGATGAAGACCAGTTCCTGGCCCTGGCCGTCCGCATGGACGCCGGCCGGTTCGAAGCGGGCGACCGAGCTGGCCTGGGACCACAGGCCGGTGACGTGCGGCCTGGTGGCCAGGCGGAAGAAGCCCTTGGAGCGCAGGACGGTGCCGTAGGCGCCGCCGTCCAGGTCCTCGGTGACGAACTCCCAGAGCCGGCCGGGGTGGAAGGGCCGCTCGGCGCGGAACACCGTGCTGGAGATGCCGTACTCCTCGGTCTCGGGGATGTGGTCGCCGTTGAGTTCGGCGACCCAGCCGGGGGCCTGCTGGGCGCGTTCGACGTCGAAGCGGCCGGTTCCGAGCAGTTCGGCGGGGTCCACCCGGCCGTGCCGGGCCGGGACGATCCGGGCGGCGGGGTTGAGGCGGGTGAGGGCGGCCCGCAGCCGTACGGCCTCCTGCTCACCGACCAGGTCGAGCTTGTTGAGGACTGGCAGCCGCCGGCTCGGGAACCGTCGTGACGCTTCCCGAGGACGACCACGCCCTGGCACTCCTCGGCCGACAACTGTTCGTCGCACGGATTCGCTAACCTCCCCACAACGTAATGGGGGTTCGCCGGGCCACCCAGGGCGTCGACCGCAGTATGGCCGCCGCACGGGTCGACGCCCCCGTGACGGCACGGACGCGGGCCGGCCCACAGCCCGCCGCTGACACTCACCCGACCCGGCCTCGTCACACGATCTTCCTCTGCTCTACTCCTCGGAAATTCATGGGCAAGGGGCGGTAAAGGCAGCGACCGTCGCCTTGTTGCCCTCGATGACCCGTCAGTAACCTCAAGGCCCGCACCAGTCGGCGACAGTCCGGCGCGGTGAGGCCATCGACCGGCAGCTGCCTGTCATGAGCCTGGCATTCCACCCCTCTGGAACGCCCAACTCCCGTACAGCGCAAGCACCACGTCGGTCCGTGGACACCCACCGGGGCCGACGGCACATGCCGAGATCCGTCAGCACGGGCACGAGCCCGTACCGGCGAAAACCCCCATGCCGGCACCGGCCGCGCCCTCGTCCCCCACGGAGGGTCGACTCTTGCGCTCCCACTCCCCCAGCAGCCCGCGGCTGCCCAGAGCCCGCAGACTGCTCGCCGCCCTGCCCGCCCTCGCCATGGCCGCCACCGGCCTGCTCGCGATCGCCGCGCCGGGCGCCAACGCCAAGACCGACGCGCCCACCAACGGCGCCGCCACCAAGCGGGTCTGCGCCGCCCCCACCCACCCCGGACAGATGGCCTGCCTGGCCCTCGCCCGCACCGACGTGCCCCAGCACCTGACGCTGGCCCCGAACATCAACCCGTCCGGGTACGGCCCGAGCGACCTCGCCTCGGCCTACAACCTGCCCGCCTCGGCCGGCTCCGGCGCCACCGTCGCCATCGTGGACGCCCAGGACGACCCCAACGCCGAGTCCGACCTCGCCGCCTACCGCTCCCAGTACGGCCTGCCCGCCTGCACCACCGCCAACGGCTGCTTCAAGAAGGTCGACCAGCGCGGCGGCACCAGCTACCCGAGCGCCGACAGCGGCTGGGCCGGCGAGATCTCGCTCGACGTCGACATGGTCAGCGCGGTCTGCCCCAACTGCCACATCCTCCTGGTCGAAGCCGACAGCGCGACCATGGACAACCTCGGCGCCGCGGTCAACACCGCCGTCTCGATGGGCGCCAAGTACGTCTCCAACAGCTACGGCGGCCCCGAGGACTCCACCGACCCGAGCTCGGACGCCAGTTACTTCAACCACCCGGGCGTCGCCATCACCGTCTCCTCCGGTGACTCCGGCTACGGCGTCGAGTACCCGGCCGCCTCCCAGTACGTCACCGCCGTCGGCGGCACCAGCCTCAACCGCGCCTCCACCAGCCGTGGTTGGAGCGAGAAGGTCTGGGGCAGCAGCTCCGGCGGAAACGGCGCCGGCTCCGGCTGCTCCGCCTACGACCCCAAGCCCAGCTGGCAGAAGGACACCGGCTGCGCCAAGCGCACCGTCGCCGACGTCTCCGCCGTCGCCGACCCCGCCACGGGCGTCGCGGTCTACCAGACCTACGGCGGCTCCGGCTGGAACGTCTACGGCGGCACCAGCGCCTCCGCCCCCATCATCGCCGCCGTCTACGCCCTCGCCGGCACCCCGGCCACCGGCACCAACCCGGCTTCCTACCCGTACGCCCACACCGGCTCGCTGTACGACGTGACCAGCGGCGCCAACGGCAGCTGCTCCCCGTCCTACCTGTGCACCGCCGGCGCCGGCTACGACGGCCCGACCGGGCTCGGCACCCCCAACGGCACCGCCGCCTTCACCTCCGGCAGCACGGGCGGCAACACCGTCACCGTCACCAACCCGGGCAGCCAGAGCACCGCCCAGGGCTCCCCGGTCAGCCTGCAGATCCACGCCAGCGACTCCGCGTCCGGCCAGAGCCTCAGCTACAGCGCGAGCGGCCTGCCCGCCGGACTGTCCGTCAACGCCACCACCGGCCTGATCACCGGCACCGCGACCACCGCCGGCAGCTACACCGCGACCGTGACCGCCACCGACACCACCGGCGCCAGCGGCTCCACCACCTTCAGCTGGACCGTCACCGGCACCGGCGGCGGCTGCACCGCCACCCAGCTGCTCGGCAACCCCGGCTTCGAGACCGGCAGCGCCGCGCCCTGGACCGCGACCCCCGGCGTCATCGACAACAGCAGCAGCGAGCCCGCGCACAGCGGCAGCTGGAAGGCCTGGCTCGACGGCTACGGCTCCAGCCACACCGACACCCTCACCCAGACGGTGACGATCCCGGCCGGCTGCAAAGCCACCCTCAGCTTCTACCTCCACATCGACACCGGTGAATCCGGCTCGACCGCGTACGACAAGCTGACCGTCCAGGCCGGCACCACCACCCTGGCCACCTTCAGCAACGTCAACGCGGCCGCCGGCTACACCCTGCGCAGCTACGACCTGAGCGCCTTCGCCGGCCAGAGCGTCACCGTCAAGTTCACCGGCACCGAGGACTCCTCCCTCCAGACCAGCTTCGTCATCGACGACACGGCCCTCACCACCTCCTGAGGCCACGCCGGGGTGGGTCGCGGCCACGGCCGCGACCCACCCCGGCCACGACCCGGCATCCCCAAAGCCGTTGCCGTGCAACGCCCCCACGCCCCGCCCCCACCGATCCGGAGGACCTCCGTTGCGCGCCACCACCCTCACCCCCCACCTCGCCCGCCGCACGGCCGCCGCGCTCGCCGGCTCGGCCGCCCTCGCCACCATCGCCGTTGTGGCCCCCGCCAACGCCCTTCCCTTACAAGCTGGTTCACCGTCCTGGGTGCGCTCCTGCACAACCCTCGCCAAGGGCGACACGATGTCCTGCCACGCCCTGCGCGTCACCGACACCACCACCGCCCTCACCCCCTCCGGCTACGGCGCCGCCGACCTGCGCAGCGCCTACAGCCTGCCCGCCAACGGCGGCGCCGGTGTCACCGTCGCCATCGTCGACGCGTACGACGATCCCAACGCCGAGGGCGACCTCGCCGTCTACCGCGCCCAGTACGGCCTGCCCGCCTGCACCACCGCCAACGGCTGCTTCAAGAAGGTCGACGAGAACGGCGGCACCAAGTACCCGCGCGCCGACCGCGGTTGGGCGGGCGAGATCGCCCTCGACCTCGACATGGTGTCCGCCATCGCCCCCAACGCGAAGATCGTCCTCGTCGAGGCCTCCCGCGCCACCACGGCCGACTTGGGGACGGCCGTCAACACTGCCGTGAGGCTCGGCGCCAAGGTCGTCTCCAACAGCTACGGCGGCAGCGAGTCCTCCAACGACCCGACCTACGACAAGCAGTACTTCAACCACCCCGGCGTCGCCATCACCGTCTCCTCTGGCGACTCCGGCTACGGCGCCCAGTACCCCGCCGCCTCCCGCTACGTCACCTCGGTCGGCGGCACCACCCTCAAGAAGGCCGGGAACACGCGCGGTTGGAGCGAGTCCGTGTGGAACGGCGCCGGCTCCGGCTGCTCCGCCTACGACGCCAAGCCCAGCTGGCAGAAGGACACCGGCTGCGCCAAGCGGACCATCGCCGACGTCTCCGCCGTCGCCGACCCGGCCACCGGCGTCTCCGTCTACCTGACCTACGGCGGCAACGGCTGGGTCGTCTACGGCGGCACCAGCGTCGCCGCCCCCGTCATCGCCGGCGTCTACGCCGACGCGGGCGCGCCCTCGGCGGGCAGCTACCCGGCCGCCTTCCCCTACGCCCACACCGGCTCGCTGAACGACGTCACCAGCGGCTCCAACGGCAGCTGCTCGACGTCCTACCTGTGCACCGGCACCACCGGCTACGACGGCCCGACCGGCCTCGGCAGCCCGAGGGGCACCACCGCGTTCACCGGCTGACCCGCCTCGGGTGGCCGCGCCGGGCCGACCGGTCCCGGCGCGGCCAGCGCACCTCGGGCACCTGTGCCGGCCTTGCCGCTCATCGGCCCGAGATCCGCCGCGAGGGGGCAGCGGTCACGCCACGGCTCCTCGTGCTCTCACGGCGTCAGCAGCCCTCGCTCGTACGCCTTGACCAGGTTGCGGGGCACCAGGTGCTCGCGCCCGTCGACGGTGATCGGGACAAGCTGCGGGGCCGCGGCCTTCCACTGGGCGCGGCGGTGCCGGGTGTTGCTGCGGGAGGTTTTCCGCTTGGGAACGGCCATGTGGGGTCTCTCCTATCGGGCGGTGGAGGCGTAGGGCAGCAGGGCCATCTCGCGGGCGTTCTTGATCGCCCGGGCCATCACCCGCTGCTCCTGCACAGTAAGACGGGTGACCCGGCGGCTGCGGATCTTGCCGCGGTCGGAGATGAACTTGCGCAGCAGGTTCGTGTCCTTGTAGTCGACGTACGTGATCCCGGCTTCCATGAGCGGGTTGGGGCGCGGGCGGGCCGGACGTCCGCCGGTGGGGCGCTTGGCCATCGGTTCTTCTCTCTGGTCAGGAGACGGGTTCGAGCAGGTCCTCGAAGGCGTCGGGCAGGGTCTTCCAGCCGGCCTCCCCCGCCATCAGTTCGGCGTCGGTGAGCAGGCAGGAGTCGAGCAGTTCGGTGACGCCATCGACGTCCAAACCCTCGGCGATGAAGGCGAGTTGCTGGACGCGGTCGCCGTGGACCGGGTGCCAGTCGAGGGCGGCGGCGGCCCTGCGGGCGGGCGGGTAGAGCTCCCAGGCGGCGTCCGGCAGCGAGGCGAGCCAGGGCCCGCACTCCTCGACGGCGAGGTTGGCTCCGGCGGCGTCCCAGGCCAGCATCAGTTCGGGCCGGTTGGCCAGCCAGAACCGGCCGCGGCTGCGCTGCGCCGCCGGGACGAGCAGCTCCAGCGCCTCATACAGGCGGACCGGGTGCAGCGGTCGGCGCCGCTCCCACACCAGGGTGGCCACCCCCGCCTCGTCGGCTTGCTGCGGCAGCAGCGCGAGGGCCGGATTCACCCGGTCGCGGGCGGCGGCCACGTCGAAACCGCCGAGCGCCGCCCGCAACAACTCACCGGTACCGAGCAGGACCCGCCGAGCCGTCGGGTGCAACTGGCGGAGCATGGACAACCCTGCCTCGCCGCCACGGGCGACGGCGATCGTGGCGGCGTACTCGATCTGATGGGCGAGCGCCTCGGCGCGGGTACGGGAGTCGTCCGGGGCGGTGTGCTCGCCGTGCTCCGCCAGGTCGTCGGAGACGGAGAGTTCTCCGAGCAGCCGGTCCGGGTCGACGGCGACCACCGCGCCCGCCAGTTCGATGGACTCCCCCATCGGACGGCCGTCCACCTCGCCCCCGGCAATCAACTCGACCGCCGGGTGCGGGTCACTGCCGCCCCACAGCTCGACGATCGCGAGCCCGTGCTGCCCGGCCTCGGCCAGGCGCAGCAGCTCGGGCAGCAGGTCCTCGCGCAGCGCGCAGCAGGGGCAGTCGTTGGTCAGCGGGACGTCCGCCGTCATGATGGTGTCGCTGGCGTCGCGGAGTTCGCGGTGGACGGTGCCACGCGGGGCATCGCGCAGGTCGTGGTGGAGGACCACGCCGTTGACGCTTCCGTCCAGCAACTCCTGGACGGCGCGGCGGCGTTCGGCCCGGTGGAGGCCGGCCACCACCACGACCGGGAGCCTGACGTGTTCGGGCACCGCGCTCACCAGCTCGACTTCCGCACACCGGGCAGCTGTCCGGCGTGGGCCAGGGTGCGCAGGTTGATCCGGGAGAGGCCGAAGGCGCGCTGGTAGCCGCGCGGGCGGCCGTCCACGGCGTCGCGGTTACGGATCCTGGTGGCGCTGGCGTCGCGCGGCTGGCGGGCGAGTTCGGCCTGCGCGGCGGCGCGCTCGGCGGGCCCGGTGTCGGGGTGGGCGATGGTCCGCTTGAGTTCGGCGCGGCGCTCGGCGTACCGCGCGACGACCGCGCGCCGCTGCTCGTTCTTGGCGATCTTGCTCTGCTTGGCCATCAGACCTTCTCCCCACGGGCGCGGATGCGGGCCACCGCAGCCTCGATTCCGATCACGTCGACGGTCTTCAGGCCCTTGGCGCTCAACGTGAGGCGCACGTACCGGCCCTCACTGGGCAGCCAGTAGCGCTTGCGCTGGATGTTGGGGTCGAAGCGGCGGCTGGTACGGCGGTGCGAGTGCGAGATCGCATTGCCGAACCCAGGCTTACGACCGGTCAGTTGGCAGTGTGCGGACATGGGCTGCTCCATCGGACGGGCACAAGGACATGGCGAGAGGCCACCCCGGGCACGGCGGCCCGGACGGCATCCTCACCTTAACCTAGATGAAAATGGATTTCATTTGCTATGGTCGATTCCCATCCGACCACAGGAGGACCTCATGGCCCGCAACGAGCTGCGCCCGATCATCAAGCTCCGCTCCACCGCCGGCACCGGCTACACGCACGTGACCCGCAAGAACCGCCGCAACGACCCCGACCGACTGGTCCTGCGCAAATACGACCCCGTCGCCCGCCGTCACGTCGACTTCCGCGAAGAACGCTGACCCCACCAAAACCCGGGTGGCTGCGGTGGCTCCCGGCCCTGTCAGTCCGGCCGGTTGTTCGGCGGTGTGGCCTGGGGACTGCCCGGATCGGGGGCGGGCAGTGGCCAGGTGGTCTGAGCGAGCTGGTGGCCCAGGGCGTCGAGGCGGGCGAGGTGGGTGTCGAGGGCGATGGTGACGGTGCTCGTGGTGGCGGCCACTCGTGCTTCGAGGTCGTGGATCCGGTCCAGGAGGTCCTGCCAGCGCCTTTCGGCGGCGGCGACAGGGTCAGGCGCGGCGTCGGTCGCTGTCATCGCGGAGCCGGGTGGTGTGGTGGGTGAGGGCGGCGAGGCGGGCGGCGAGGTCGCCCTGGCCGGTGCCGAGGTGGGGGCGGATGGCGGCGAGAGGCTCTATGAGGTCGGCGGGGTCGGTGGCTCCGAGGGCGGCGGTCAGGGCCGCCTGGGCGGGGCGGGCGCCGGGGGCGAGTGCGGTCATGGTGATCTGGGCGGCGAGGACCCGCAGCTCGGCGGCGTTGTCGCGGGCCCAGGCGGTGACCGTTCGGTCGGCGGCCCGCCGGTCGCGGACCGCCTTGACGCGTTCCGCGCCGGTACCGGCCTGCGTCGTGCCGCTGGCGGGCTTGAGGCGCAGGTAGCGGTTCTCGGCGGCCTGGCGGCTGGCCACGCCCATGGGGCGGGCGAGGTCGGCCCAGGTGGCGCCGGCCTCCCGGGCGGTCTCCACCAGGCCGGCTTCCCAGCCGGCGAGCTCGGTGCGCAGCTCGCGCAGCAGCACCAGGGCAGCCAAGGCCTGCTCGGGGCCTGCCTGCGCAGCAGGGGCGATCGGGGGCTGGGACGCGGGGTTCTGGGCGGTGCGGACGGCGTCGTCGATGGCGGCCAGCGCCGCCGCGGCCGCCAGGAACGAGGTGGGCTCGACCGGCCGGGGAGCGGCAGCGGCGGGTCTGCGGGGCTTCTCACTCATGCAGTCACTCTATAGGCGACACCAGGACTTGTCATCGGATGGATGACGCGCTAGAAAGGTGGCAGGTGAAGCGCACTGGCACCCATTCGATCAGTGGAGGTGTTTCGCGATGCTGCTGCGCACTGACCCGTTCCGCGAGCTGGACCGTCTGACCCAGCAGTTCCTGGGCAACACGGGAACCTGGTCGCGTCCGGCGCCGATGCCGCTGGACGCCTACCGGGCCGGCGACGAGTACGTCATCTGCTTCGACCTGCCCGGAGTGGACCCGGAGGCGATCGACATCGACGTCGAGCGGAACATGGTGACCGTCAAGGCCGAGCGCCGCCCGCGCCAGGAAGGCGAGGGCGTGAAGTGGGAGCTGTCCGAGCGCCCCCTCGGCGTGTTCTCCCGCCAGGTCATGCTCTCCGACACCCTCGACCCCGCCGGGATCACCGCCGACTACGACGCCGGCGTGCTGACCCTGAAGATCCCGGTCGCCGAGAAGGCCAAGCCCCGCAAGGTCGCGATCAGCCACAGCGGCGACCGCAAGCAGATCCAGGCCTGACCGGCCCCCGATGCCGTTCCGCGCCGCCCCTGATCTCTCCCCTCGATCGAAGGGGCGGCCGGAACATCCCCCGACCGCCGACCGCCGGCCGCCTCGCCGAGACCGCCCGCGGCGACGGGGCAACGCCAAGTACGACACCCCGCAGGAAGCCGAGCGCGCGGCCCGGGTCGTCCTGGCCCTACTGGGCGCCCACCTGGTCGCCGAGGTGCGCGCCGAACTGGCCGCCCGCCTGCCGGAGACCATGGCCCTGATCCTGCTCAACCCGCTGCGGACTGCCGAGCCGCTCAGCCCGGAACGGTTCGTGCGCGCCACCGCCGCTTGGATCGAGGGCGCCACCGAAGCCACGGCCCTGTGGGACATCGGCGCCGTCCTCAGCACGGTGGCCGACGCCGCCGGCGAGGACCTCACCGGGCGCGTCCTGCTCCAGCTGCCGCGTCTCCTGTGTCGCTGTACTGGTGGCGAGTGACGGGTGCGGGGGCCGCAGCCGGGTCACCGCAGCGGCGAGGCGGGCGTGGGGGTGACGCGGGTGACGACGGACTTCTCGGGGATCAGCAGGCCGTAGACCACCGGGCCGATCTCGTTCTTCCAGCGGTCGTTCTGGTAGACCGCCTCGTACAGCGCCTCGCTCTGAGCCTCGTCCTCGAAGCGGCGGATCCACACATAGCCGTCCTCGTCCTGGGCGTCGACGAAGGAGGCGGTCACGTCCATGCCCAGCGAGGCCTGGAACGGGATGACCACGTCCTCCATGTAACGCACCCACTCCTCGCGACGTCCGGGCTGCGCCTGGTAGCGGCGGATCTCGTAGTACATGCTTTCTCCGAACTCCACGTGAGAATGGTTCAGTTGGTGACAGTCAGAACGAGCTTGCCGCGGGTGCGGCCGGCCTCGCCGCGGGCGTGGGCCGCGCCGGCCTGCTCCAGCGGGAAGGTCTCCTCCACCTCGACGGCGACCTCGCCGGCGTCGATCAGCCCGGCGATCGCCGTCAGCGCGGCACCGTCCGGCTCGACCAGGAACGGGGTGACTCGCACCCCGGCGGACTCGGCGGCCTGCGCCAGCTCCGGTGAGACACCGGCCGGAATCGCGACCAGCAGGCCGCCCGGGCGCAGTACCTTCAGCGAGCGGGTGCTGGTGCTGTCGTGGGCGTCGCCCACCAGGTCGATGACGACATCGACGTCCTTGATGGCGTCCTCGAACCGGGTGGTGGTGTAGTCGACGCTCTCGTTGGCGCCGAGTTCCTTGAGCCAGGGGTGGCGGGCGGCGCTGGCGGTGGCGATTACGTGGGCGCCCAGGTGGCGGGCGAACTGGACGGCGAAGTGGCCGACGCCGCCGGCCGCGGCGGTGATCAGGACGCGCTGGCCAGCCGTGACGTGGGCGGTGTCGACGACGGCCTGCCAGGCGGTCAGCGCCGCCAGCGGTACGGCCGCCGCGTGCACGTGGTCGAGGGTGGCGGGCTTGCGGGCGAACTGCCGGGCCGGCGCGGTCACGTACTCGGCGTAGGCGTTGGCGACGCGCGGGAACCACGGCATGCCGTACACCTCGTCGCCGACCTTGAGGGTGGTCACGCCGAAGCCGACCTCCTCCACCACCCCGGACACGTCCCAGCCGAGGGTGAACGGCGGCTCGCCCAGCAGGCCGGCCATGCCGGTGCCGCCACGGGTCTTCCAGTCCACCGGGTTGATTCCGGCGGCGTGCACCCGCACCAGCACTTCGGTCGGCAGCGGCGCCGGGCGCGGCACCCGCTCGACCCGCAGCACCTCCGGGCCGCCGAAGGTGTCCTGGACCACCGCGCGCATCATGTCTGCGGACATGCGTCATCTCCTGAAAGAGCACTCTGCGGAAGGCCGTTGCCAGGCCTTCCTGTTGACGTCGACGACGCTATCCCCGTGGGTATAGTTACCTTCAAGGTCCATTACTTCCCATCAGGAAGTGACCTGGTGAGGAGAGCAAGCATGACGACCACCTGCCCCAGCGGCCAGCACTCGCACCACGACGTCTACGCCGCCCAGTGCCCCTGCCGCGCACTGCTCGACCTGCTCGCCAACAAGTGGTCCGCCCTCGCCATCGGCGCCCTCGAGGGCGGACCCCAGCGGTTCGGAGAGCTCCAGCGCAAGCTTCAGGGCGTCAGCCCGAAGGTGTTGACCCAGACCCTGCGCCGTCTGGAGGAGTTCGGCATCCTCGACCGCACGGTCTACCCCGCCGTGCCGCTGCACGTCGAGTACTCCCTCACCCCGCTCGGTCAGAGCGCCGCGATCCCGCTCAACCACCTGCGCAACTGGGTCGAGGACAACATCGACCACGCCTTCCGGCCGGAGCCGGTCGCGTCCTGAGGCCGGCACCTCCGGGTGGTGCCCGAGTCCGGCGCGAGCCGAGGCCGGCGGGACTCGGCCGTAGTGGGGGCGACAGCCCCGCCGCGAAGGCGGCAGGGCCAGTCGGCGGCAGTTCTGCAACAGGCCTCGGCTTTCTACGCGGGCGACCCCCTACATGCACGACCCGAAGCTGCACGGCCGCCTGCCGGTTCGTGCCCGTCCCCGACGGCGACGTGAGCCGCTCACGTCGGGACGGCTGCTCGGGCTCAGACGGTGGCGCTCAGGTCCACCTCCACGTTGCCGCGGGTGGCGTTGGAGTAGGGGCAGACCTGGTGGGTGGCCTTGACGAGCTCGTCAGCCACACCCTGGTCCATTCCCGGCAGGTCCACCCGCAGTCGCACGGCGAGAGTGAAGCCGCCGTCGTCGAGGGCGAGCAGGCTCACGGTGGCGGTGACGCTGGACTCCGACAGCACCACGCCCTGCTGACGTGCGATCACACGATCGCAGTCGGCCCACCGCGTCCCTGGCCTTCTTCGGCCAGTCCTCGTAGAGGTCCCGGGTGTGGGGGTCGGTGAAGACCAGACGCGCGGTGTTCGGGCGTGCGGCCGGATCGGCCGGACTGTCCGGGTCGAGGTGGCCTGCGAACAGTGCGTGGCCGGTGGGGTTCCAGCCCAGCACGTCGCTGCGCAGACCCAGGACGATCACAGGGGTGTCGCCGAAGGCGGCGATCAGCTGCCTCGTCTCCTCGCTCAGCCGCTCCCGCGCCCGGCTTCGCCCCCTGGCGCGACCTCCCTCGTCGGCCGCGCGCGCCGCGCCGGCCAGGTCGTACAGGTGGCTCCGTTCGGTGGCGTCCAGGAGCAATGCCCCCGCGATCGCGTCCAGCACCTGCGGCGAGGCGTGCTGCGAAACCCCCTGTTCCAGCCGGATGTAGTACGACTCCCCCACCCCGGCCAGTCGAGCCACCTCGTCCCGGCGCAGGCCCGGCACCCGCCGCTGCTCGCCATAGTGCGGCAACCCCACGTCAGCGGGCTGCAGCTGTCCCCGGCGGGCCCGCAGGAACCGTCCCAACGGCGTTGTGCTGTCCATGCGTTCGAGTATGACCACAGCCCCTGGCGGCTGCCTGCCCCTGCCAAGGTCAGGCAGCCGCGAACTCGCGCACTTGGCGTCGTGACCAGCCACGTGATCGGCCGGATTCCCAGGTCAGGCGCGAACCTCGGTGTCTGCGGCAAGACCGGCCGCGCGGGACTGGAGATCGCGCAGGGTCGTGCGCGCGATCTCGGTGTACGGCTGCCGGTTCTCCGGCGCCGCCCAGCGGGCGAAGGCGGTGCTGAAGGCGAGGACCCCCAGCGCGGCGGCCAGGTCGGCGGTGGTCTCGTCGGCTCCGTGTGCCCGGAGGGCGTCGGCGATGGCGGACGTGAGGCGGGCGCGTTTGAGGAGCTCGCGTTCCTGCAGTTCGCTGTTGGCGGCGATGATCGCTCGCCGTTGAACGGCGAGGTCGTGGCGCTCGGGTGTGAGCCCGGGGGCGGCGGATTCCAGTGCTGCGGCGAGGCAGTCGCCGATCGTCGCCGATGGCCCGGCGGCCCGGATCGCGTCGCTGAAGAGTTCCGCCAGCATGTCCTGCCTGCCGAACACCACCTCTCGCTTGTCGGCGAAATGCCGGAAGAACGTGCTCTTGGTCAGGCCTGCGCGGTCCGCGATCTCGGGGACGGTCGTGGCGTCGTACCCGCGTTCGGCGAACAGTGCGAGCGCGGCGCGCTCCAGGCGTTCCCACGCGTTCGGTTCCCATCTGGCCATGACCACATCCTAAGTGATGGCACCGAGTCCCATCACGCGCTACGGTGGAACTAGTGACGGGACTCAGTCTCATCACTTCTTCCTGCCCTTCCCCCACCACACCCACGGGAGTCACCATGCGTGTCTTCGTCACCGGTGCGTCCGGCCATCTCGGCTCGGCGATCGTCCCCGAACTCGTCGCCGCCGGGCACGACGTCGTCGGTCTCGCGCGATCCGACGCCGCCGCAGCGGCGGTGACCGGGTACGGTGCGACCGCGCACCGCGGCGACCTCGCCGAGCCCGCCGCGATCGCCGAGGCCGCCGCGGACTGCGACGGTGTCGTCCACCTCGCCTTCGACCACGAGCAGATGCGCTCCGGGAACTACCCCGCCGCCGTCGCCGCGGACCTCGCCGTCGTGCACGCGCTCGGCGAGGCGCTCGCCGGCACCGGCAAGCCGCTGGTCGCGGCGTCGGGCACGCTCGGCCTGGTGTCCGCGGGCCTGGGCCGGCCCGGCACCGAGGAGGACGCCGGCGGCCCCGGCGGCCGCACCGAGAACGAGAACGCCGTGCTCGCCCTGGCACGGCGGGGCGTGCGCTCCTCGGTCGTGCGCATCCCGCCCATCACCCACAGCACCCTGGACCGGCACGGCTTCGCCAGGACCCTGATCGCCATCGCCCAGCGGACCGGCGTCTCCGGCTACCCGGGCGACGGCGGGAACCAGTGGCCCGCCGTCCACACCCTCGACGTCGCCCACCTGTTCCGCCTCGCGCTCGAGAACGCACCGGCCGGCACCCGCTGGCACGCGGCCGGGGACGAAGGCATCCCGCTGCGCCGGATCGCCCAGAGCATCGGCGACCACCTCGACATACCCACCGCGAGCATCCCCGCCGACCAACTGCAGGCACACTTCGGGTTCCTCGCGATGGTCATCTCCCTCGACAACCCGACATCCGCCCTGACCACCCGGCAGGTCCTGGGCTGGGAACCGACCCACCCGGGCCTGCTCGCCGACTTCGAGACCGGCGACTACTTCAAGGGACTGCGATGAACTACGGACCGCACAACCCCGACGCCACCTACGTCGAACACGGCTACCCCGAGGAGACGTTCGACACCGGCGAGGTGACACTCAACTACGCCACCACCGGACCGGCCGACAAGCCGGCCCTCCTGCTCATCCCCGCACAGGGGGAGTCCTGGTGGGGCTACGAGGCAGCCATGAAGCTGCTCGAAGACGACTTCGAGGTCTTCGCCGTGGACCTGCGCGGCCAAGGCCGCTCCACCCGCACCCCCGGGCGCTACACCCTCGACAACATGGGCAACGACCTGGTCCGGTTCGTCTCCGGACGCGTCCGCCGCTCGGTGGTCGCCTGCGGCCTGTCCTCCGGCGGCGTCATCGCGGCCTGGCTGTCCGCCTACGCACCGCCCGGCATGCTCCGCGGGGCGTACTACGAGGACGCACCGCTGTTCTCCTCCGAGATCCAGCCCCCCTACGGCCACGGCATGCACCAGGCCATCGGCCCGTGGTTCACGCTCATCAGCAAGTACCTCGGCGACCAGTGGTCGATCGGCGACTGGCGGGGCCTCAAAGAGGCGATGGCCCGCGAACTGCCGCCGGTACTGGCCAAGGGCCTGGCGCAGATGGGCGCCTTCATGGACGGCGACGAACCGCCCCAGACCTGGAAGGAGTACGACCCCGAGTGGGCCCGCGCCTTCGCCACCGGCTCGGCCAGCGCCTCCTGCGACCACGCCCGCATGCTCGCCTCCGTCAAGGTCCCCGTCATGTTCTCCCACCACTTCTGGAAGGTCGACGAGGAGAGCGGCCGGCTGCAGGGGGCCGTCTCGGACCTCCAGGTCCGGCACATGCGCGAACTCATCACCAAGGCCGGGCAGCGGTTCGACTACCAGTCGTTCCCGAAGGCGGGCCACGTCATGCACCAGAGCGACCCGCAGACGTACGTCGCGGTCCTGCGCGACTGGATCTCCACACTCGACGCCTGATCTCGACGAGACATGACCAGGGACCACGCGGCCGAGCACCAGCGACACAGGGAGGCGGCCGCAACGCACCGCCACACACGGTATGCGTGTCCACGGGCGGTCGGGCGCGCCAAGCCGCCCGACCGCCGCCACATGCACCCGCAGAAAGACATGTTCGCAACGAACATGTTCGCTAGATTGGCGGCATACTCGCCAGGAGCTCCGCGCCCGAACATGGCCGGGCGCGCGGCGTGGTCAGCCGGGCGCGGAAACGCGCTAGGACCCGCGTCCGCCTGCTTGAAACCGGCTCTATGCGGTTGGGGAGGTGGCAGTGGCGGGGTCGTGTCGGGCGACCGCGGTCGTCCAACCCTGGTCGAGCAGGAGACAGGCCTGCTCGACGGCGGCGGCCGGGTCAGGACGGGATCCGGCGAACGCGATGATCTCCAGGGTGAACCGGGCATAGGCGGCGCAGATGAGGTCGTCGTGCGGCCGGCCGGTCTGGTCGGCGAGAGCGCGGGCCAGAGCCTCTTCGTGGCGCAGCCACATCGCGCGGGCGTACTCGCGTAGGGCCGGAGTCTGCTGGATGAGCCGCTGAAAGTCGGCGAAGCGGGGGTCTCGGGTGTGGGCCGAGTCGACGAAGCCGGTGAGGTGGGCGCGCAGGGCGTCGGAGACCGTCTGGCCCGGGGGCCGGTCGGTGACCGCACGGACCAGGGCGGCCTCATGGCGGGCGTCCTCGTCGAAGACCAGGGCTTCTTTGCCTTGGGGGAAGTAGTTGAACAAGGTCGACACCGACACGTCGGCGACCTCGGCGATCTCGCGGACGCCCACCTGCTCGTAGCCGCGCTCCAGGAACAGCCGCAGCGCCGTGTCGGCGATCGCCTGCCGGGTGGCGGCCTTCTTGCGTTCGCGCCGCCCGCCCGTTCCTGCGCGGTCGATCGTCGTCTCTGCCATGTGCCAACCCTACCCGGAATCCAGCAAAATCGAAACAGTTGCATATTTGGAACGGTTCAAAAATAATGGAGTCGGTGTCTGACGACTCCGCGGCACAGGGCCGCGGCCGCGATCCGGCACCGGCGAAGGGACCACCCATGAACTCCCCGGCACCTGCCCATGCCCGCATCAGCATCATCGGCGCGGGACCCGGCGGGCTGACCTGCGCCCGCATCCTCCAGCGGCGCGGCCTCGCGGTCACCGTCCACGACCGCGACCCGGGCCCGGACGCGCGCAACCAGGGCGGCACCCTGGACCTGCACGCCGACAACGGCCAGATCGCCCTGCGCGAAGCCGGCCTGCTCGACGAGTTCTTCCAGCTGGCCCGCCCCGAAGGGCAGGAAATGCGCCGGCTGGACCCGACCGGCCGGATGACGTCCCATCAGCTCCCGGAGGCCGACGAGCTTTTCAAGCCCGAAATCGACCGCGGCCAGCTGCGCGACCTGCTGCTCGACTCCCTGCAACCGGGAACCGTGCACTGGGGACAGGCCCTCGACTCGATCAGCGGGCCCGCCGACGGGCCGCGACAACTGCACTTCACCGACGGCACGACCGTCGAGACCGATCTGGTCATCGGCGCCGACGGCGCCTTCTCCCGGGTACGCCCGGCCGTCTCCCCCGCCGTCCCCCAGTACACCGGGGTGAGCTTCCTGGAGGCACGGTTCTCCGACGTCGAGAACCGCCACCCCGACCTTGCCGAACTGGTCGGCCCCGGCAGCGCTTTTTCAGCCGACGGCCACCGCGGCCTGGTCGCCCAGCGCAACAGCGGAAACCACATCCGTGCCTACGTCATCCGGCGGGTCCCGGTCGACTGGATCAGCCGGAGCGGTCTGACGACCGACGACACCGACGGCATCCGCGCCCTGCTCCTCGACGAGTACGCCCACTGGTCGCCCCGCATGCACCAGATGATCACCGACAACGACGCCCCCTACGTCGACCGCCCGATCTTCGCCCTCCCCGTACCGCACACCTGGCAGCACAACCCGACGGTGACCCTGCTCGGCGACGCCGCCCACCTCATGCCCCCGCTCGGCGTCGGCGTCAACCTCGCCATGCTCGACGCCAGCGAACTCGCCCTCGCCCTCGCCAACTCCACCACCGTCGACGAGGCCATCCGCACCTACGAGAAGACCATGCTCCCCCGCTCCACCGAGACCGCCAAGATGCTCGAAGGCGGCGCCGAGCACCTGCTGTCCGCCGACTGACGCGAGCAGGGCGCGGTAGGCGGCCTGCGCGTCGTCCAGGGAAGCGCCGGCCACCCTGGCGTAGTGGCCGGGCTGTCCGACGCTGACTCCGGGGTTGAGCCGGCCGCCGGACAGCAGGTCGGTGGTGGCCAGGTCCTCGGCCAGCCGGAGCGGGTTCTCCCACCCCAGCGGTATGACGGCGGTGCCCAGGTGGATGCGGCTGGTGCGCTGGGAGGCCGCCGCCAGCACGGCGATGGGGGAGGAGATCCCGTGCTGCAGATGCCGGTGCCGTACCCAGGCACTGTCGAATCCCAGCTGCTCGCCGAGTTCGATCAGCCGAAGCGTCGACTCGTGTCCCCGGGCAGGATCGGCCGGGTCGAACAGCCCGATGGTCAGGAATCCCAGTTTCCGAAGGGGCTGCGGGCGCGACGGCACCGGGTCCTCCGTCCTCCGCAGCGGGCTCGGCACCGAGCAGCGCGGTTCGTCCTGCACGGCCCCGGTGCCGATCACCGGGCGTCCGGGCCACCCTCACACGCGGGGCGAGCGGTGCTCAAGTGCCGCAGCGGAAAAGCAATCCGGGGCAACACTCCCGTGACTTTCCCGCAGATCACTCGAACGCGGCGGCGGCCTCCCGCAGGGCCTGGGCCACGGTCTCCGGGTCGTACGGGGTGGGCTCACCGGGCAGGTGGGGCACCGAACGGAGGCCGCCGCCGTAGCGGAAGGTGCGGTGCCGTTCGAAGACGAGCCAGGACACGGGCAACTTGCGGTCCGCGCCGACGCTGACGGCCTGGCCTGGGCAAGCCGCCCGCGCATGGTTGTCCACCAGCGTCGATGCCGATGCCGCCCCGCGCCGGCCCGACAGGCTTGACCTCTTCACTACTCTCCTGGTTCACTGCCGACCGTGGGACACCTCGACCTCAGGCTCTTCCGGCGCACGCACCTGGACACCGTCCGGTACGCCGGCTGCCTGTGTTGTCGCCCCGCCGCCTGATCGAAGCGCAGCCCCCGAGACTCCGTCCGTGCGGGAGCTCCATCCGCGCCCCCTGGGGCAGTCTGCCGCGCACAGCGCCTGCGCACGCCCGCGCACTCGATCAGTCGGCTCCGGAACGCGTCACCATCCGCAGCCCGTTCCCCAGGGCGACCCACACGCAGGACGGTTCCCTTGCTCCGCACCGACGGCACCGCTGTATCCAGCCCCACCCCGGCGATCCGCCCCACCGGCAACGACGGCCCCACGCTCGGCGAGCTGCTCGAGTTCGCCCACCGGACCGCGGCCGACCCCGGGGTGCTCGCCCGCCTGCCTCGCCGGCCCGGCGAACGCAGCTGGATCTCGCTGCCCGCACCCGGCGGCGCCGAGGCCTGGGTGATCGGATGGCCTCCGGGCGCCGAGACCGGCTGGCACGACCACGGCGGTTCCCGTGGCGCCTTCGCCACCGCCTCAGGGCTGCTGCGCGAGAGCTCGATCGCCGTGGAGCTGCCCACCGAGGGTTGGCGGGTGCTGGAGCTGGCCGACGGCGTGGACCGCCGGCGGGAGCTCTCCACCGGGCGGGGCCGCGCCTTCGGCCCGCACCACGTCCACCAGGTGGTCAATCCGTCCCGGACCGAGCACGCGGTGTCCGTCCACGTCTACTACCCGCCGCTGCCGCTGATGCGCCGGTACACCCGCGACGGCCGGGTCCTGCGGCTGACACGGACCGAGCAGACCCAGGAGTGGTGATCATGCCGGAAATCCCCAAGACCGTCGACCAGCTCCTCGCGGAAGCCCGGAGCCCGCTGCACCGCCTGACGCCGAGCCAGGCCGCGGCTGCCGCACGCGAGGAGGGGGCGCTGCTGGTGGACACCCGGTACGGTGCGCTGCGCGACCGCGACGGTCTCATCCCCGGAGCGGTCGTCGTGGAACGCAACGAACTGGAGTGGCGCCTGGACCCGCAGTGCCCATACCGGCTGCCCGAGGCCACCCATCACGACCTGCGGGTGATCGTGCTGTGCAACGAGGGCTACGCCTCCTCCTTCGCCGCACTGTCCCTGCGGCAGCTGGGGCTGCGGCGGGCCACCGACGTGATCGGCGGCTTCCAGGCCTGGGCGGCCGCCGGGATGCCCGTCACGCCGCCGGGTGCGGAGCCGTCCGTACCGACTCCGCACCTGCCCCCGCACGGCCGGCCTTCCTAGCCCGGGGACACCCGGACCACACCGGTCACGGCGCCCTGGAACACCACCCCGCCCGGCGCGACGGTGCCGGTCATCTGCGGGGTGTCGTACAGGAAGCCGCTGCCCAACCCTTGCGTCGCACCACCTCCCCCGTCGCGGGCGAGATCTCCGCGTACACGTAGTGCGGCCGGCGTGGCCAGGGCCAGGAGGGCGGCTGCCGAGAGCACGGCGGCACGGCTGAGCGGCTTCAGTCGCATGAGGAGGCCCTTGGGGATGCCTGGGCTACGGGTTGGTCTTGGGCAGCCCGGGCGGGTTGGTCTCCGAGGTCGGGACGGCCTCGTTCGCCAGGCCCCAGCGCTTGAGCGCCTGCCCGTAGGTCCCGTTCTTGATGATCTCGTTGATCGCCGCGTTGAGGGCCTTGACCAGGCCGTCGTCCTTCCGGGTGGCGGCTCCGATCTTGCCCACGGTGTCGGCTCCGGCGCCGGAGTAGGTACCGATCACCTCGGTCTCGCCGGTCTGGGCGGCGTGGAAGGCGAGCAGCGGGTTGGGGCCGAGGTAGGCGTCGATCCGGCCGGAGGAGAGGGCAAGGTAGCGGTCGGAGGCGTTCTGGTAGTACTTGATGTCCACCGGCTTGAGCCCGGCCTTGACGTTCTGGTCGTTCCAGCTGACCAGCAGCTTCTCCTGGTTGGTGCCGGACTGCACCGCGATGGTGTGGCCGGCCACGTCCTTGGGGCCGGTGACCTTCCAGCCGGTGCCCTTCTTCGTCTCGAAGCCGAGGATGTCCAGACGGTAGGTGGCGAAGTCGTACTTCTCCTTGCGCTCCTCGGTGACGGTGATGTTGGTCAGGCCGACGTCGTACTTGCCGCTGTCCAGGCCGACGAAGACGTTCTCCCAGGAAACCGGGTTCAACTCGACCTTGAGGCCGAGGACATCGCCGATCAGGTACGCGATGTCCGGCTCGACGCCGATGATGGTCTTGTTGTCGGTGGCGTAGAAGTCGAGCGGCGGGGTGGTGCCCAGGCTGTCGACCACCTGAAGGGTGCCGCGCTGTCTGATGGCGTCCGGGACGAGGGCCGCGACGGCGTCCACCTTGGGGGTGGTTATGCGCTTCTGATCAGCGGTCAGGTTGACCAGGGTGCCGTCGGGCGCTGCGCTTCCCTTTCCCGCGCCGAGGTCGGCGGAGGCGGTGTCGGCACTGCCGCAGGCGGTCAAGGTGAGCGCGGCGACCAGGCCGAGTGCGGAGGCGAGAAGGGCGCGGCGGGTCAGAGGCATGGCGTTGGCTCCAGTGCAGAGGGTCAGAGGACTTTGGAGAGGAAGGCGCGGGTGCGCTCGTGCTGCGGGTCGTCCAGGACGTCGGCGGGCGGTCCCTGTTCGACCACCACCCCGCCGTCCATGAACACCACCGTGTCCGCCACCTCGCGGGCGAACCCGATCTCGTGGGTGACCACGATCATGGTGGTGCCGGCCCGGGCGAGGTCCCTGATCACGTCCAGGACCTCGCCGACCAGTTCGGGGTCGAGCGCGGAGGTGGGCTCGTCGAAGAGCAACACCTTGGGCTCCAGCGCCAGCGCCCTGGCGATGGCGACGCGCTGCTGCTGGCCGCCGGACAGTTGGCGCGGGTAGGTGTCGGCCTTGTCGGCGAGGCCGACCCTGGCGAGCAGGTCGAGGGCAGACGAACGTGCCTCGGACTTGGGCTTCCTGAGGGCGCTGACCGGGGCCTCGATGACGTTGTCGAGCACGGTGAGGTGCGGAAAGAGGTTGAAGTTCTGGAAGACGAAGCCGATGTCGGTGCGCTGGCGCAGGACTTCGCGCTCGGGCCGCTCGTGCAGTTTGCCGCCCGCGTAGCGGTAGCCGATCAGTTCGCCGTCGATGGAGACGTAGCCCCGGTCGAGCTTCTCCAGGTGGTTGACCGCTCGCAGCAGCGTGGACTTTCCGGAGCCGGACGGACCGAGGATGACGGTGACCGAGCCGGCCGCTACCTGGAGGTCGACGCCGCGCAGCACTTCGAGTCGGCCGAAGCTCTTGTGCACGCCTCGGATGTCGACCATCGCGGTGGTGGTCATCGGGTGGTCCTCGCAGTCGGTGGGGTCGGCCTGTCGGCCAGGGTGGTGTACAGGAGCCCGCGGATGCGCTGCCACGGGGTCGGCGGCGGGTTGCGCAGGCTGCCGCGGGCGAAGTGCCGCTCCACGTAGTACTGGGCGATCGACAGCAGCGTGGTGAGCACGACGTACCAGACGGTCGCGACCATCAGCAGCGGCACGACCCGGCCGGTCCGGCCGTAGATCACCTGGACCTGGTAGAAGAGTTCGCCGATCGCCATCACGTAGACGATCGAGGTGCCCTTGAACAGCGACACGACCTCGTTGGCGGCGTTCGGCAGGATCGCCCGCATCGCCTGCGGCAGGATGATCCGCCGCGCCTGCCGCAGGCGCGGGATCCCGAGCGCCGCTGCCGCCTCCAACTGGCCGCCGTCGACCGCGATCACACCGGCCCGGATGATCTCCGCCGCGTATGCGGCCTGGTGCAGGGCGAGTCCGAGGACGGCGGCCCCCGTCGCGCCGAGCAGTCCGTTGGTGTCGAAGGAGAGGAACGTCGGGCCGAACGGGACACCGACGCCCAACTGCTTGTACAGGTAGGAGAGGTTGAACCAGAAGACCAGTTGGACGATGAGCGGGATCGAGCGGAAGGCCCAGGTGTACGTCCAGGCGATGGTCTGGAGTATGGGGCTGCGGGAGAGTCGGAGGGCGGCGACGGCGGCGCCGGTGGCGAAGCCCAGGACCGTGCCGTAGCAGGTGAGTTGGATGGTGACACCGACGGCTTGCAGGATGACGGGGGTGGTGAGGTAGGCCTGGAAGGTCGGCCAGTCCCAGCCGGGGTTGGTGGCCAGTCCGTGCAGGAACTGCGTGACCAGGACCAGGGCGGCTGCGCCGGCCGCCCAGCGCCAGGGATGGCGGGCCGGGACGACGGGGAGATCGGCCAGGTTCTCGACCGGTGCGATGCCGGCCGGGCTCTCGGTACGGATGACGGTGCTCATGGGTGCTCCGGTGGGCTGATGTCCGACTTCTCGATCGCGGAACCGGTGATGCCCCACTTCCGCAGGATGCGGTCGTAGGTGCCGTCCTTGATCAGTTGGTTGACGGCGGCCTGGAAGGCGGGGGCCAGCGGCGATCCCTTCTTGAAGGCGACGCCGACGTCCAGCCGGTGGAACTCGCCCAGGAACCTGGTGCTGGAGGCGGGTCGGCTCTCCTGGTAGCGCAGGCCGTTGATGGTCGACATCACGGTGTCCACCCGGCCCTGCTGGAGGCTGGTGAGGATGGCAGCGGTGTCGGAGTAGACCTTCACCTCGTACGGCTTCTTGCCGGCGGCGGCGCAGACGTCCTTCTTGGCGTTGAGTGTCGTCTCGAAGGTGGTTCCGGCGCCGGTGCCGATGGTCAGCCCGCAGAGCTGGGTGAGGTCGGTGACGGGCTGGAGGGAGGTGTTGTCCTTCCGTACGGCGAAGCCCTGACCGTCGTCGATGTAGGTGACGAAGTCGATTGTCTTCAGACGGGCGGTGGTGACACCGAAGTCGCCCGTCCCGACGTCGAACTTGCCGCTGCCCAGTGCCGGAAGTATGGACTCGAAGGACGCCTCCTGCCGGTCCACGGTGATGCCCAGGACCTTGGCGACGGCGTCGGTGACGTCGATGTCGACGCCGGCCGCCTGCTTCTTCGCCGGGTCGGGGTAGTAGGCCGACGGCGGCGTACCGATGGACGCGCCGACCTTCAGGACACCGACTCTGCGGACATCCGCCGGCAGCAACGCGGCGACGGCCTCCACCTTCTGGCTCTGGCGTGAGTTCCGTGAAAGCCGCCCGCGGTGACCCTCAGGACGCGAGGAGTACACGCTTGCGCAGGAGGTCGAGCTTGGCGCGTCCGAACATCTGCCTCTTGAGCATCTTGATCCGGTTGACGTGACCCTCGACCGGGCCTGAGTTCCAGCGGAGCGTGAGGCCGGCCATGACCGCGTCCCAGTCCTTGCGCAAGCCGGTAGCGAAGCCTCGCAGCTCGGGCATGGTGCTCGCCTGAGCGTCTGCCGTCCACTGTTCGAGTTCCTCCTGGCCGCGCCGGTTCACGAGGATCGAGGCGAACCGGGAGATGAGGTCACACGCGTCGCCCAACTCCCTGCAGCGGAGACGTAGTTCCTTCAGGAGGACTTGCTGTTCCTCGGACCGGTGGTCGGGGCGGGTGAGGATCAGTCCAGTCACCTCGCGGACCTTGGGGACCGGCGGGCAGGTGGTCGGCTTGGCGTTCTCGCGCAGCCTGTACACGAAGCGTCGTATCGTGCGCTCGCTGACGGCCAGGCCGCGCTCGGTGAGTTCACGATGGAGCCGAAGTGCGCTGTGGCAGCCCTCGTTGAACCGGGCGATCAGGTAGGCGGTGTGGCCCTGCAAACTGGTCTGCCGACCGCCCGAAGGCCCCGCGCCGATCAGCTCGTCTGCAGTGGCGGCCCTCATGAACTTCCGTACCGTCTTCGGGTCCAGGTGCAGTTCGGCGACGATCTGGCTGTGCCCCATACCCCTGTCCATCAGCGCGTGGACGGCGGCGTGGCGCTCACGAGTGCGCCGGGCCCGCGGTCCTTCGGGCAGCGCCACCTTCTCCTTGTCTGGCGCGGGCGGGACCCACTGCGGGCGCAGGCGGGCGACCAGCCGCTCGGCCGCATCGCCGAGGTTCGCCCAGAGGTGGTACCTGTCCGCGACCTGCGTCGCGGTGCCGGCACCGCGGGTCGCGCCCTCGGCGTAGTAGGCAGCCCGGTCACGGCAGATCACCTCGACGCCGGGGTGCTCGGTGAGCCAGTGGGCCAGGGCGTCGGCGGACCGCTCGGGCAGGACCTCGACGGGACGGCGACCTTCGATGTCGATCAGGACGGTGCCGTAGTGGTGGCCCTTGCGCAGGGCGAAGTCGTCGACGCCGAGCACGCGGACCCGTCCGGTGGCCGGGTCTGGTAGTGCGCGGATCAGGCGTATCAGGGCGTCCCGACCGATCCCGACTGACAGGTGCTCGGCCAGGCGAGCTCCGGCTCGGCCGCCGAGTGCGAGAGCGACGGCCTCGCGGAGCTTCCGCAGCGGCACCGTGCACCGCCCATAGCGGAACGTCAGGCCGGGGATCTGCTCGGCGAAGGTCCGCCGCCCGCAGTCGTCGCTGTCGCAGAAGAACCGGCGAACCCGCAGGTGAAGCACCAGCTCCTGGCCGGAGACCGCCGTGTCGCTGACCCGCCGCTCGTAGCTGCTGTGGACACGCCCGGACCACCTCGCGCAGCCCGGGCACTCCGCCCCCGGCGCCCGACCCCGGGCATGCACTCGTACCGACCGGCCAACCGGCCTGATGAAGTCCACGCTCAGCAGCGCGAACTGGGGGAACAGGATGGCCAGAAGATCAGCGACAGACACCCATCATGATCGACAATCACCAAGATCCGCGGGCGGCTTTCACGGAACTCACGCCAGAGCCTCATCTGGGTCTGGCCGCGATTCCGTGAATGATCTTCGCCTCCCCGTCGTAGCGGCGGCTACGTCTACCGTTGGTGGAAGGGCAGTCAAGGCAGACGTGGAGGCAGCCATGAGGGTCGTGTTCGTACATGGGGCATGTGTGCGGGACGGGTCGTGGTGGTGGCACCGCACCGCCGAGCTGCTGCAGGAGCGAGGGGTGCCGAGCGTGGCCCCGGCGCTGCCGAGCTGCGGCGAGGCGGGCCTGCCCGGTGGCGTCGGCGGGCCGGGGCTTTCCGAGGACGTCACGGCGGTGCGGCAGGCGCTGCTGGGCAGCGACGAGCCGACCGTTGTGGTCGCCCACAGCTACGGCGGCATCGTCACCGCGGAAGCCGCTGCGGGTATCGGGTCGGTACGCCACCTGGTGCTGGTCTCCAGCTACCTGCCCGAGGTCGGGCAGAGCCTGTCGGAGTTCGGGGACGGCAGCCCCGCCCCGTTTCTCGACGTCGACACCGACGCCGGCACCTTCGGGGTTCGCCCCGAGTTGCTCGTGAACACGTTCCTGCAGGACTGCGACCCCGAGATCCAGGCGCAGGCGGCGGACCATCTCGCCCGGCAGAGCGTGCAGGTGACCGGGCAGCCGGTCGGGGCGGCCGCATGGCGGCAGGTGCCCTCGACCTACCTCGTCTGCGCCCAGGACCGGGGCACCCCGCCGCACCTCCAGCGCGAGTTCGCCCGCCGGGCCGGCGGCGTCGTCGAACTCGACGCCGGCCACCACCCGTTCCTGTCCCAGCCTGCCGCGGTCCGTGACCTGCTGCTGAGCCTGTGACGGCAGCGACAAGATCGCTCACGGAATCGCGGCCAGAACCAAGTCCACCTGGCCACTGATAGTCCGGCCCGCATCACATCACTCCGCGGGCCAGGGCCAGGCATCGCAGGTCACGCTCCAGGCCCTCGTCCTTGTGTCGGAGCCAGGCGGTCGCGCGTGCGCCGTCGGCGAGACGGAGCTCTTCGCCGAACCGCTCGTCTTGCGTGTCACGCGTCCGGTCGGGCCAGATGCTCTGGCCGTCTTCCGGCTTGGGGCCGATTTCCTTGATCCACGGACCGACGAGGCACGCTTTGTCAACCTGGCGCTCTCCCCGTCTCGGTTGCCCCACTCTACGCACCGGACGGCCGGCGGGTTCGACGTGATCCACGCCACGGCCCCGAGGGCCGGAGTTGGCATCAGGTAGCCTCCTGACCGGAATGGGGAGCGAACGGTTGATCGACTCGTTTCCTGGTCAGTGCGGGCGAAACGGGCAGATGGCGGGCGGCGGGCAGAAGACGATGACGGCAACCGACGAACCGCTGTTCGGCCGTGACACGGAGCTGGCCCGCCTGGCGGACCTGCTCACCCGCGCCCGCCAGGGCTACGGCGCCGCCGTGTTGGTCGAGGGCGAGCCCGGCAGCGGCAAGACCACGCTGGTGGAGGCGCTCGAAGCACAGGCGCGGCCGGCCGGCTGCACGGTGCTGCGCGGCTGCTGCGACGAGGCCGCCGTCGATTTCCCGCTGCTGCCGGTGCTCGACGCGCTGGGCGTGCACCGCCGCGGCGAGGACGTCGCCCGCGCGGAGATCCGTCAGTTGCTACGCGTGGGCGCGGGAGCGAACCAGGACGCCATCCCCGCCCTGGTCGAGCGGCTGCTGGACCTGGTGGAGACCGCCTGTGCGGCCGGACCGGTGGTGCTCACCGTCGACGACCTCCAGTGGGCCGACGACACCAGCGCCGTGTGGTGGCAGCGGCTCGCGCGCTGTGCCGGCGAGCTTCCCCTGCTGCTGATCGGCGCGGTGCGCAGCAGGGCCGACTCCCCCGCCGTGGACGCGCTGCGCCGCGGCCACACCAGACGCCAGGGCCCGACGCTGCGTCTGGGCCCGCTCGCCCCGGCCGCGCTGACCGCACTCGCCACCCACCGGCTGGGCGCCGCCCCGGGCCCGAGGCTCTCCCGGCTGCTGCTGGCCACCGGCGGCAGCCCGCTCTGCGCGGTCGAGATCCTCGCCCACGTCGGCCGGGAGAACCTGCTCCAGCCGGGCGCGGACGGCCAGGCCCTCGACCTCACCAAGGAACTGGCCGGCGCCACGCTGGCCGGCGCGGTCCGCAACCGGATCAGCCATCTCAGCCCGGAGCAGCGCGAGTTCCTGCAGACCCTCAGCGTGCTCGGTCCGGAGTTCGGCACTGATCAGGCGCTGGCCGTGCTGGACGGCTCGGCCCGCGAGCTGGCCCCGCTGTTCGCCACGACGCAGGGCGTCGGCCTGCTCGCCCAGCACGGGACGGTGACCGCGTTCCGCAATCCACTGCTCCAGGAACAGCTGTACGAGGAGATCCCGCTCCCGCTGCGGGCCCGGCTGCACACCCAGGCGGCCGAGCGGCTGGAGGCCGCCGGCGCCCCGCTCGACCGCGTGCTGCAACAGCTGACCAAGGCCGCCGCCGGGTCGGACTCGTATGCCCCGCAAGGCAGTTGGGCCCACGGCTGGCTGCACGAGCACACCGAGGCGCTGGTCAACCGCACGCCCGCGGTCGCCGTCGAGCTACTGTCCCCGCTGGTCGATCCGGCGGCACCGGGCGGCCCGGTGCACCTGGCCGTCCTCACAGCGCTGCAACGCCTGCAGCGGCACGATGAGGTGGAGGCGCACTGCCGGCGGCTGCTGGACTCCGCCGCCGACCCCGAAACGATCGGCCAGGCCGGCTACCAGCTCGCGGTCTGCCTTCAGCGCGGGGCACGGTTCGCCGAGGCGAACGACCTAACCGACCGGCTGTTCGGCCGCGGCGACCTCCCACCGAAGTGGCGCGCGGCGCTCCATGCCGTCCGCAGCACGACTGAGGACAACGTGGGCCGCCAGGAGGCGGCGGAGCACCACGCCGAGCTGGCGATCACGCTGGGCCGGTCCTGCGAGGCCTGGTTCGCCGTCGGTCTCGGCGGCTGGTACAGCGCGCAGTTCGCGGCATCGGCCGACCCGCATCTGGCGCTGCGCCGGTACGACGAAGCCGTCGACGCGCTGCGCCGCGACCCGTCGCAGCGCTTCATGCTGACCATCGCGCTGGGCGGCCGGCTCGGTCTGCTCCACTGGCTCGACCGCACCGCCGATCTCGCCGACACCGTCGACTCGATGCGCCGCCTGATCGGGGCCAACGGCGGCGTCGCGCCGTTCGTCACCACCATGAACCTGGCCGAACTCCGGTACCACCAGGGCCGCTGGGACGAACTCCTGGCGGACACCGAGCACCTGACCGAGCAGAGCCCGGCCGAGAACTGGCAGCTCTACACGCTGCACGGGATGCTGGCCGTGGTCGCGGCCCACCGCGGCGACGAGGCGGCGCTTCGCCGGCACCTCGACAAGTGCGCGGACATGCCGCAGGAGGAGGGGTACCTGCTCGACTTCGGACAGTGGACGAGGCTGGCGCGGGCGGTGGCGGCGGACCGGGCCGGGGAGCCCGGCCGGGCGGTGGCCGCTCTGCTGGAGTTCCACCGCCCCGAGCTGATGCACCAGCAGCGGCTGCGCTTCCACCTGCTGCCCCACCTGGTGCGGTTCGCGCTGGCCGCCGGAGAGCGGGCCACCGCCGCCGACGCCGCCCGGCTGTGCCGGGCCCAGGCGGAGCCCCGCCCGGTTGCGCACTGGCAGCACGCCGCCGCGCACTGCGCGGCCATGCTCGCCGACGACGCGGCCACCCTGCTCGACGTGGCGGCGTACTACCAGCGCACCGAGCGACCGTTGGAACACGCCCAGACCTTGCAGGACGCGGCGCGCGCGTTCACGGCCGTCGGCGACCATCAGGCGGCCGAGGCTGCCACGGCCCAAGCGGCCGCCGCCTGCCACCGGCTCGGCATCCCGAGCGGCGTGGACGCCCCGGCAAAACAGCCCGACCGCGGCTGGGAGTCCCTGACCGCCACCGAGCAGCGGATCGCCCGGCTGGCCGCGCGGGCCAGGTCGAACCCGCAGATCGCGGCGGAACTCAACCTGCCGCGTCGGACCGTCCAGACCCACGTCTCACGAATCCTCACCAAGCTCCAGCTGCGCTCCCGGGTGGAGATCCCGCTGCACGTCCCGGCCGACGCCCGGTAGCCTCAGCGCGCGCCCGGACCCTCGGCGCGGAGGGCGAGTTCCCGGGCGATGGCAACCCGGGAGGTGGCGCCGAGCTTCGTCAGGATGCTGGATACGTGGGTCTGCACCGTTCGCGCGGAGACGCCCAGCCGGGCGGCGGTCTCCGGGTTGGACAGACCCTGGCCGACCAGCCGGGCCACCGTCAGTTCGGTGGGCGTCAGCGCCTCCCAGCCGGCCGCAGCCCGCCGCCGCCCGGCCCGGTGCCGGACGACCGCGTCGACGCCCGTCGCGCGCAGCCGGTGCTCGGCCCGCCGGGCCTCGGCCAGCGCGCCCATGCCCCGGTACAGCTCCAGTGCCTCGGCCAGGGCCGGCCGGGCCTCGGCGATCCGTCCGGTGGCCGCCCGGGCCGCCGCCAGGTCCTCCAGCGCCCAGGCCAGCTGGGTGCGCCGCCCGGCCGAGCGGAGGTATTCGGCGACGGCACCCAGCTCGGTCGGGTCCACCGCGACCAGCGCCTCGCACCAGGCCAGCAGCCAGGCCCGGTGCGGCACCGGCTCCACGGCCGCCGTCTGCCGGGCGAACTCGACGAACCGCTCGGTGAGTTCGCGGTGCCCGCAGTCCAGAGCGTGCCGTACCGCCCGGGGGCACCAGAGCAGCCGGTACGCCGCGCCCGCCACGCGCCCCGCGGTCAGCTCGCCCTCCAGCGCCCGCAGTGCCCGGTCGGGTTCGCCCGCGCGCTCGGCCTCCATCGCCTCGGCGACCCGGAGCAGCGTCGCGGCCCGGCCCACCGCCCGGCCGCCGGCGATCTGCTGGGCGCGGCGCAGCTGCTCGGACGCGGCCTCCGGCTCGGCGCAGACGGCCTGCTGGACGGCAAGGGCGCAGTGCGCGCTGAGCATCGGCTGCGGCTCGTCCGGGCGGCACAGTTCGGCGAGTTCGTCCCCGCCGAGGGACCAGTCGCCGTTGCGCATATGGAGGGCGAAGCCCGCCACGGCCGTCCAGCGCCCGTCATGGGTGCGCGAGCGTGCGGCCGAGGCCCTGGCGCGCGCCTGCGCGGCGTCCGATTCCGTCCGCCGGTCCAGCTCGCCCAGCAGGTCGGCCAGTTCGGAGAGCACCACCGCGTGCAGCTCGGGCCGGCCGTCCTCGCTGCCGCCCAGCAGGCCGTCGGCCTCCTTCAGCAGCGCCAGAGCCCGCTCGGCCGGGCCGTTCGCCCGGGCCGCGACGGCCCGGCAGAGCGCCAGTCCGGCCAGCGCCCAGTGGTCGCCGGACGCGCGCGCCGCGGCCTCGGCGGCGGCCTCGGCGGCGGCGAGCCGAGCCGGGACGGGCTCGCCGGGCACCACGAGCGCGTAGACCAGGCAGGCCCCGAGCCGGGCGCGCAGTGCGAGCGGAACGCCGTCTCTGGCGAGCTGCTCCGCGCACAGCCGGCCGGCCTCGGTGTGGCCGCCAACCAGGTGGAGGCTGCGGGCGAGGTCCCAGGCCAGCTCGGATGTCAGCACCGGGTCGTCGGCGGAGGCGAGGATGTCGCGGGCCAGTTCCAGCGCCTGGGTGTAGCGCCGGGTGCGCAGCATGGCCCGGGCCAGCGCGGCCTGCAGCGCCGTGTCCCGGTCGTCGAGCTGTTCCCCTCCGGCCGCCGCGCGCAGCACCGGTACGGCGACCTGCGGCGCCTGCTCGACCAGCACGGACGCCTGTTGGCGGACCCAGCCGACGGCCCACCGGCTCAGCACCGGCCCGGCCCGCTCCAGGTGCTCGGCGACCTGGCCGGCGTCGGCGCCGGCCTCGGCCAGCCGACGCGCCGCGTCGGCGTGCATCGACCAGCGCAGCACCGCCGGGACGTTCTCGCGGATGCCGCGCCAGAGCACCGGGTGACGGAAACTCAGGCCCGTCTCGGTCTCCGCCAGCAGCCCCGCCGAGACGGCCTCCCGTACCCCGGCCAGCAGGGCGGTCGCGGGCTGCCCGGTGACGGTCGCGAGGTCCGAGACCCGGGTGCGCCGCCCGAGCAGCGCCGCTTCCCGGACGGCCTGCGCCGCGCCCGGCGAGAGCTCCGCGAGCCGGAGTGCGGCCAGCTCCGTGAAGGCCGGTTCGGTCTCGCCCTCGACGACCTCGACCGCGGTCGCGGTACGGCGCAGCAGGCCCTGCCGGTCCAGGACGTCGAGGAGTTCCAGCAGGTAGCGGGGGTTGCCGCCGACCTGCGACAGCAGCCGGACGAGGCGCTCGCCCGGCGCGGCGCCCAGCCGGTGGCGGGCCAGCGCCAGGATGGCGTCCGGTGCGAGCGGGCCGAGTTCGATCACGTCACCGTCCAGCCGGCCGGCCACCACCAGGGAATCCACCGGCCGGGACCACTGCCCCTGCCGCACGCAGGCCACCAACAGCAGCGGCAGGTCCCCGGCGGCCCGGGCCAGCCGGCGCCAGGCCGCGACGGAGGCGTCGTCCAGCCACTGCGCGTGGTCGATCACCAGGACCAGCGGCCCCCGCGCGCACTGCTCCTCGACCGCTTCCAGCAGCAGACCGCTGGTCGCGGCCACCGACACCGCGCCGCCGGCGCTGCGGGCCAGCTCGGCCAGGTCTGGGCTGGAGCGGTAGAGCGCCCGGCCACCCGCCGTCCGGCACTCCAGGAAGGGCAGCAGCGGCAGCCGCCGGTCGAGCTCGTCCGCCTCGCCGCGCCAGACCTGCACGCCGGCCCCGACGGGCTCGGCCAGGCAGTGCTCCACCAGGCCGGTCACGCCCGCACCGGCCTCGCCGGTCAGGAGCACTCCGCCGCCGGAACCGCTCCGGGCCCGGGCCAGCCGGTCCCGCAGCGCGGCCGTCTCGCGCTCCCGGCCGAACAGGGCGGCGGCGTCGGCCGCGCGGCCCGGCCGGCGCTCCGGCAGGATGGAATCGGCGTCCAAACGGAACTCCTCAGCGGTACGTGACGGGCCGGCCCGGTGCGCCGTCGATCCGTCAGGTGCGGTCCCGTTCCCGGCCCTCATCCTCCGCCGGGCGGTGCCTGGCCCACAACCGGGTGAACACGTAATCGGTGTCCGGGCGGAGTACGTGCTCACCCCTCGCTGCGGACCACCCAGACCGCGAGCTGGGCCCGGGAGCCGAGACCGAGCTTGGTCATGATGCGGCTGACATGGGTCTCGACCATGCGGTGCGAGAGCACCAGCCGGTCGGCGATCTCCCGATTGGTCAGGCCCTGCGCCACCAGGCCGGCGACCTCCTGCTCGCGCCGGCTGAGCTCCGACCGGTCGGCGGCCGTCGGCCGTTCCCCGGTGCTCAGGGCGAGCCGGACCGCCTCCGCCAGTTCCAGCCGGGTCCCGGCGTGGAAGGCCTCGGCGAACGCCGCTCGCCCAGCTCGGCCCGCGAACGCCGCACCGCCTCCTCGTAATACGCGACCATGTCCTGGAACCCGAACTCCAGCGCGCCGACGGACTGCCAGATCGGCTCGGTGGAACCCAGCAGGCGGGCCGCGAACTCCGCCCGCCCGTCCGCCGCCGCGACAAACCCGAGGATGTCGACCGCCATCGCCAGCCCCAGTGCATCCCGGAACGGCGCGCGCAACTCCACACTGCGCAGAGCCAGCGCCTTCGCCTCGCCGAGCTCGCGTCGGCGTCCGACGAAGCTGGTGAGGTCCGCCGGGAGGTTCCCGTTCATACGATCGACGTGCGCTTCCACACAGCAGAGGTATCCCGCTCATCGATCGTCTGTCCAATCGCGCCCCACCGGACAACCGTCAGGAAGCGGTGCACTCGGCCCGCACGGCCGCCGCCGCGTGGTGCGTACGTCTTCCTCCCGCCGGACCAGTCCTGGCCCCGGGTGTGCAGCATGACCGCGAGCCGGGCGTCGGCGACCGGGTAGCTGTCGGCGTCGACCCACTGGCCGAGGTGGCCGGCGGGACAGCTCCCGCTGCGCGGCCTTGAGCTTCTTCTCCGCCTTACGGAGGAAGCGCGGATTGTCGATCACGCTGCCGTCGGAGAGGACGGCATAGGTGGTCAGTCCCAGGTCGATACCGATCTCGGCCGGCACCTCCGGCAGGGGATCGGGCTCCCCCTCCACCACGAAGCTGGCGTGATACCTGCCCGCCGCATCGAGCACGACCGTCACCGACGACGGGTCCGCGGCAAGCGAGCGGGACCACTTCACCCGCACATCGCCGATCTTCGCCAGGTTCAGCTTCCCGTTCGAACGGATACGGAACCCGTTACGGGTGAACCGCAACGCCGGTTGTCCCGCTTCGACTTGAACCGGGGCAGACCGACCGGACGCCCGGCACGCTTGCCGGACACCGAGTCGAAGAAGTTCCGATAGGCCGTGTCAAGATCCCGAAGGGACTGGATCAGCGGGTCCACCCCGACCGAAGCGAGCCACGCCCGCTCCGGGGTCTTCTTCGCCGCCGTGATCACCAGCTTCTGGAGATCCGTGCTCCTGGGGTACGGCTGCCCGGCCTTCCGGCTTCCTTCCGTGCCGCGAGAGCGTCGTTGTACACCACCCGCGCGCACCCGAACCTCCAGGCCAGCACAGCACGCTGACCTGCCGTCGGATAGATGCGATACGAGTACCGGAGATGCACGAGATCAACCTACCGAGGCCCACTGACAACGGCCTCATCCAGAACTCCGGAGCTCACTCCGCCGCATCGCGGCTCCGAGACAAGGAGCCGATCCCTCCCAAGGCTGAAGCCCCGGGCTTCCTCGGCAGAATCAGGTGAACTCCTCAACCCGAACCCGCACAACTCGGGTGATCCGCGTCACGCCACTTCCGCGAGACCCGGTCCGGACCCGGCTGAACCGGGCACCGCGACCACCCGTCAAGCAGGCCGGCGGCACCCGGAACGAAAGAGAGAGCATGTCGGCGACACTGGCACCGCGCACACCGAACACCGAGGAGGGCGACCGCACTCCCGCCGGGGACGGGCCGCAGTTACTGAAGGACCAGCTCGGCTTCGTGGCCTCCGTCCGTTCCACCGAGGAGAAATCGTCCCGGTCCGCCTCGGGCCTCGGGAGGTGTATCTCCTCACCTCGCCGGACCTGGTGGAACAGGCACTGGTCGACGAGCTCGCCCGCTGGACCTTCCGGCCGATCTCCGACCAGCCGGTGCGACCGGTCGTGCGCCGCACCGTCCGCCCGGACCGGCTCGAGCCGACAATCAGCCCTCGTCGTGCAAACCCCACCGTCACCTCCCCAGCCCCGGAAGGTCCGCTGCCGTGCGCGCCATGAGCAGGATCAATCCGCTTTTCACGCTCACCTCCCTGTCCGTCGTGCTCGTCGCCGTCGAGCGCTTCTCCTTCACCCCCGGAGTCCTGCTGCAGCCCTACGGGTTCCTGCGCCTGCACGAGCTGCTGCAGATGACCGTACCGATCCTCGTCAGAGTGATCATTCCGGCTCTGATCTTCCGCGAGGTGTCCCCGCGACTTCGCGGCCCTGCGGTCGGGGAAGGGGACATGGCTCTTCCTCCTCTTCGTCATCGGCGTGTACTTCTACGCCACCGGAAACGGCCTGCACGAAGTCGCCTCTGCTGCCTTCAACGAGTACTGCGACCCCGACATCTTCAGCGGTGATCTCTGCGGCGGCCTGTTCGTCAACGACTTCTACACCGGCAACACGATGTTCTTCGTCGGCGTCCTGCTGATGAACACGAGCCTGCTGATCACCGAGCGCAGGAATCCGGACGAGACTTCCGCCGGGAGCTCACAGGCCGCCCTCATGGTCAACGCGGCCGTGTACGCGGTGACCGTCCTGGCGTACGCCGGATTCGACCGGGCCCCCGTCGGCCTCGTCTACTCCGTGGCGATGCTCCTGATCGCGGGCGGGCTCTTCCTGAATGTCCGTCCGCAACACCGGAAGTTCCCGTTCATCACCTACAGCGCCCTCGGGTACGCGCTCGGCGGATCCGCGTCGCTGGTGGCTCGGATATGGGCCTGACATCCTCCCCGCCGCGAAAGGCAATCACATGAGCACCTCGAAGACTTTCTCCCGCGTCGCCGTCGTCGGCGCCGGCACCATCGGCGCCTCCTGGGCCGCCCTCTTCCTCGCCCACGGCCTGCACGTCACGGTCAGCGACCCGCGCCACGACCTGGAGGAGTACGTCACCGCCCAGCTCGCCGCATTCACCCCGACGCTGGCCGCGCTCGGCCTGCCGACCGATGACCTCACCGCGCGACTCGTCTTCGAGCCGGAGTTGGAGAAGGCCGTCGCCGACGCCGACGTGGTCCAGGAGAGCGGCCCGGACGACCTGAACCTCAAGCAGGAGCTGTTCGCCCGGCTGGGGGCGGCCACCCGCCCCGGCACCCTTCTGCTCTCCTCGACCTCCGGCATCCGCGCCACCGACTTTACCGCGCGGATGGCCGACCCGGGCCGAGTCGCGGTCGGCCACCCGTTCAACCCGCCGCACCTCATCCCGCTGGTCGAGATCGTGCCCGGCGAGCAGACCGAGGCCGGCACCCTGGCGGACGCCGCCGCGTTCTACCGCCAGGTCGGCAAGCAGCCGCTGATCCTGCGCCGGGAGATTCCGGGCTTCGTCGCCAACCGCCTGCAGTCCGCGCTGTTCCGCGAGGCCGTCCACCTGGTCACCACCGGGGTCGTCGGCCTCGAGGACCTGGACACGATCGTCACCAGCTCGATCGGCCCGCGCTGGGCGGCCGGTGGCCCGTTCCTCACCTTCAATCTCGGCGGTGGCCCCGGCGGCCTCGAGCACTTCCTGAAGCACCTCGGCTCCGGCATGGAGATGCTGTGGCAGCTGCTCGGCAAGCCGTCCTTGGACGAGGCCACCGTCGCCACCCTGAACGCCCAGGTGCGCGAGGCCTACGGCGACCGGACCCACGGCCAGCTGAGCGCGGCCCGCGACCGTGACCAGCTGGCCCTGATGGCCGCCCTGCGCAACGCCGACTGAGCGGTCCGGAACAGAAGTCAGCCAGCTCTTCCGACAGCCGGCTGCGCGCCGCACTCACTCCGGGCAGCACTCCGGTCGACGTCCGAACCGAGCTTCCCGAGGTTCTGGCCGGCGTCGGTGCGAGCCCCGCACACGCACGGCTCTCGGTCGAGGAAGTAAGGACGGCGGTGCTGTTCCGTCCGTAAGAAAGGTCGCGCGGCGCCGACGGCTTCCGCCCCGCACTCCGTTCGGGAGCGTCAAGGAGGGCATCGGCGTCACCCTCGAGGTCGCGGTCGTCGACCCCGAGACCATGGAGCACTCGGTCGGCAAGCTCAGCCGCGTCCATGACCTGCGGGAACGGTGATCTGCGCCGACCGGCACGGACTCGGGACTTCGGTCGACGGCCTGTCACTGCATCTTCGTCGCCAAGGGCGTCCGACGCGGCGCGTCCTCTGCGCCGACCCGCTACCGTGGGTGCGTGTTCGGCCTCCGCTGGCAGACTGGCCCAGAGCAGTGCCCGGGCGAGTTCGACGTCAAAGTCCCGGAAGTTCTCGCCCGCGGTGGCGGTGGCACGGTGCAACAGCTCGACCGCGAGCGCCGGTGCCCGAACCAGGAGCGGATCCAGCGGCGCGCGCAGCCACGCCACGTCCTTCCGGGTGGTCCGGGGGGAGCCGTGGCCACCGCCACGGCGACGGCGCTCTTCCTCACCGACGCGACCACCCAGGCACCGCTCGTCGTCGCGGGCGGCATCGCGATGCTGCTGCCCGCGAGCCCGTGGCCGAAAGCCGGTCCCGGTCCGTCAGGAGCCGACCCGGCGTCGAACTTCGTGGCCTCGTCCACCAGGATCTGTTCGAGCGGTGGCACGGAAGGTCAATCGCGTCCGGACCGGGTTCTGCCGAGTCCGGCGGGCCGGGGAGTGGCGCCGTGCGGGCGCCGCACCCGGCCCGCCGCAGCGGGTCAGTCGGCCATGGCCGGGGCCGGACCCGGCGTCGGCTCGGGCGCCTCCGCTTCAGCCCGGTAGTCCTCCGGGCTGGTCTCGTCGGTGCCCTGCGGAGTCCGCGCGAGGCGCAACAGGACGGTGAGCACGGCGGCGACCAGGAGGTTGAGCACGAAGGCGGTCAGGCCGATGTAGCCGTTCTGGCCGATCAGCGGGATCAGCGTGGTGCTGCCGCCGAAGTGCTTGGTGGCGGGCGTGGCGATCCCGTACGCCTGCCAGGTGCCGTAGGCCATGCCGACCGCCCAGCCGGCCAGCAGCGCCCAGTGGTGGAACCACCGGGTGAATAGGCCCACGACGACGGCTGGCAGGGTCTGCAGGATCCACAGGCCGCCCAGCAGCTGGAGGTTGATCGCGAACTGCTTGTCCATGCTGAGCACAAAGGCCAGCGCGCCGACCTTGACCAGCAGCGAGGAGACCTTGGCGACCTTGGTCTCCTGCTCGGGCGTGGCGTTCGGCTTCAGGAACTCCTTGTAGATGTTCCGGGTGAACAGGTTGGCCGCGGCGATCGACATGATCGCCGCCGGGACCAGCGCGCCGATGCCGATCGCCGCGAAGGCCACGCCGGTGAACCAGCCCGGGAACAGCTGGTCGAACAGCTGAGGCACCGCGAGCTGGGCGTTGTAGCCCTTGACGTCCTTGCCCACGCCGGCCGCGATCGCCATGAAGCCGAGCAGCGCCAGCAAGCCGAGCATCAGCGAGTAGGCGGGCAGGAGCGCCATGTTCCGGCGCACGGTCTTGCGCGACTTGGCGGCCAGCACACCGGTGACGGTGTGCGGGTACATGAACAGCGCCATCGCGGAGCCGAGCGCCAGCGTGGCATACGCCCACTGGGCGTTCGGGCCGGTCACCATCGAGCCGGTCGGCTTGTGGGTGACGGGGCTGACCGTGCTGAACTTGGTCGCCGCCGCGTCGAAGATGTGCCCGTAGCCGCCCAGCTTCATCGGGAGGTAGACCACCGCGACGATGATCACGATGTACACCAGGGTGTCCTTGACGAAGGCGATCAGCGCCGGCGCCCGCAGACCCGAGGAGTAGGTGTACGCGGCGAGGACGGCGAAGGCGAGGAACAGCGGCAGGTCCTTCATGAACCAGTTCCCGCTGCCGCCGACCCCGAGCACGTCCAGCACCGCCTGGATGCCGACCAGTTGGAGCGCGATGTACGGCATGGTCGCCAGGATGCCGGTCACCGCCACCGCCAGCGACAGCGCCTTGGAGCCGTACCGCCCGCGCACGAAGTCCGCCGGGGTCACATAGCCGTGCACCCGGGCCACCGACCACAGCCGGGGCAGGAACAGGAACACGAGCGGGTACGCGATGATCGTGTACGGCACCGCGAAGAAGCCCGCCGCACCCGTGCCGTAGATCGCCGCCGGGACGGCTATGAAGGTGTACGCGGTGTACAGGTCACCGCCGAGCAGGAACCAGGTGACCCACGTCCCGAAGGAACGCCCGCCCAGGCCCCACTCGTGCAGGTGCAGCGCGTTGTCCGCCTTGCGCCAGCGCGCGGCGAGGAAGCCGAGCACCGTCACCAGCAGGAAGAACAGCACGCACACCACGAGGGCCGGCACATTGACGTGATTGCTCATCACACATCACCGCCCCGGACAGCCTTGCGCTGCTTCTCGTCCCGCCCGACCAGCAGGTACGCCGCACCGGTGAACACGGCCGACACCGGGATCCACAGGATCTGGTACCAGTAGAAGAACGGCATCCCGCCGACCGTCGGCGTCAGCTTGGCGTAGGAGGAGACCCACAGCACCGTAACCACCGGCACGGCCAGGGCCAGCCCGGCGAGCACCCGTTCCGGTGTCACCGGCGGCAGGCTGCGCGACCCCTCTTCCCCGCTGGTTTGACGGACTTCCGTTGACATCTGTGCAGCCTCCGTGTTTCTGATCCAGCATCCGCTCGGTCGGGCTCTCCCGGCCGGCGCATGCCCACCCTTACGGCGGTGCACCGGCTCGGGTTCAGGCAGTGGAGGGGCTCATTGCCCGAAGAGCCGTCCGGGCCGTCAACCGCGCCGGCGCCCGCGCGGGACGACCACGGCGAGGCCGGCGACCAGCAGGCTCACCCCGAGGGAGACCGCGCCCCAACGGCGTTCCTGTCCGCGGCAGTTGGCCGAGCCCCTGGGTGACCTACCTCACATGCCGGAGTTGGGGCGCGGTTGAGGAATTCGCGGACCGGTGCCGTCAAGTCGCCGGACGGCTGCCACCGCAACGGTCGTCCACAACGCCGCCGGCTTCACGCTCTACCGGTTCGACAAGGACATTGCGAAGCCGTCCAAGTCCAACTGCCACGACGCCTGCGCCACCACCTGGCCGCCGGCCCTGGTGCAGCCCGGTTCGCGGATCTTCGTCGACGGCGTGCCCACCTCGGAGATCGGAATCGTGGACCGCGCCGACGGAACCCGTCAGGTCACCATCGGGGGTTGGCCGGTCTATCGCTTCAGCAAGGACACGGCCGCAGGGCAGGCCAACGGCGAAGGTGTCGGCGGTACCTGGTTCGCGGCCTCCCCGCACGGTGGGAAGGTCCTGCGCCCGACGGACGGTACGGGCGCGCCCTCCTCCGCCACGCCGAGCGCCGGCGCCTCCGCGTCCGCCTCCTCGCCGGCGAGCGCTCCCACCGGTACGCCGAGCGCCGCCGCGCCGTCCAGCCCTGTTACCTCCCCGGTGGCCCTCGGAAACGACGTGGTCACCCTGGACAGCGGCCTCAACTTCACCGAGCCCGACGCCTCCGAGAACATCGCCGGCCCGGGCTGCAAGAACACCGGCCGCGGTGACCTGGCGCTGTCCCTGGACCTCAGCGGCGGCCCGGTCAAGATCTGGACCGGCCGCGACTGCACCGGCACCTCGGCCGTCGTGACCAGCAGCATCCTGGACCTTTCCAAGATCGGCTTCGACAAGAAGATCGCCTCGATCCGGTTCGGCGACTGATTGACTTCCTCCCCCGGCTAAAGCCGGGGGATTCCTCCCGCGCCTGCGGCACGGACACCCGTGGGTCGCAGGTCGCCGAGGTGGGTTCCCCGTTCAACGGGCCGTGCCTGGCGTGGGATCGCCACACCGGGACTTGCCGGCTCTCCAGGGGCGTTTAGCCTGTCCGCCTGCCCGGCGGCCAGGATGTTGCGAGCAGCGTTGAGATCACGGTCATGCAGCACACCGCACGCCGGGCAGGCCCACTCGCGCACCGCGAGGGGCTTGGGTCCGTCACGGTGCCCGCACTCCGAGCAGAGCTGGGACGACGGGAGCGCGCGGTGCACGATGTGGACGGTGCGCCCATACCGGGCCGCTTTCTCTTCGAGCAGTCGCCGGAAGGTGGCCCATCCGGCGTCGTGGACGGACTTGGCCAGACGGCCCCGGGCGAGGCCGCGCACGTTCAGATCCTCCAGGGACACCGCTTGGGTTTCGCGGATGATCCTGGTGGTCTGCTTGTGCAGCCAGTCCATGCGGCTGTCGGCCACCCTGGCGTGCGCCTTGGCGACCTTGCGCCGGGCCTTGGCCCGGTTCCTGCTGCCCTTGGCCTTACGGGACAGCTCCCGCTGCGCGGCCTTGAGCTTCTTCTCCGCCTTGCGCAGGAAACGCCGTCGCGCTCAAGCCGGCGAGCCTCGTCATGGTCTTCCGCATGCTGGCCGCTGTCCTGCCCTGTCGGTTCGCCCTTGACCTGGAAAGAGAGCCGTTCAACCGATTGTCAGACTCACGCGGGGATGGTCCTGGACACCGGCCGGACGTCCGCCTGCCGCCGACCGGTGGCGCGAGCGACGTGGCGAGACCATGACGGGGATCACGCTGAACCGGACGCCTGGCCTGTCCGTAAGGTGAGAGGACGTCGAGTGGGAGGCGGCCCGACCGCGCGCTCCCACCGCTGCCCCGGAAGATTGTCAGGCTGATGAAGCATGCTCAGGAGCGGCTGGTGCGCGAGTTGTACGCGCGGCACGCCGCTGCGGCGTATCCGCTGGCCCTCGCACGCACAGACGGCGACCGGGAGCGGGCCGGTTCGCTGCTCCGGGTTGCCCTGATGGGCGCTCTGCGCCGCCCGGCCGCTCCGGCCGGTGCCGACATCGGCGGCCGGCTGGCCGATGAGCTGCGTCGGCGGTCCGCCGCCCGCCCGCGGTTCGGGCTGCTGCGAAGGCGCCGCAGTGCCCCGGCCGAGCCCGAGCCCGCCCGGCCGCCCGTCGGGCCGCCAGCCATCGCGGACACGCTGGCCGGACTGCCGTCCGAGTACCGGGATGCCCTGGTCGAGACCTTCCTCAGGGGCCGGACCGTGCAGCAGGCCGCGGAGGCCCTCGGCGTTCCGCCTCAGGCGGTGAAGTCCCGTCTGTACTACGGGTTGCACCGCCTTGTCCTCGCGATCGAAGAGCAGGAGTCGACCTGGTGAACCGGAGTCCCGCCTGCGCCGACCTGGGCGCCTACGTACTTGGCGGACTGGACGGGCCGGAGACCGACGGGTTCGAGGAGCACCTGCTCGGCTGCGAGCAGTGCCTGAGCGAGATCGGATCCTTCCAGTCGGTGCGCGACCTGTTGCTCCCGCTCGTCGGGCAGCCGCTGGAGCCCGCCGTCGCCGGCGAGAGCCGCACGCCGGTCGCAGGCCCGCCGGGTGACGACCTGCTGCACGAGCTGCTGCGGGACGTCGCCCGGGAGCGGCACCGCGCGACCTGGCGGACCGTGGCGGCGCTGACCGCTGCCGCCGCGCTGCTGGTCGCGCTGCCCTTCGTCGCGCTGTGGTCCGGCTCCGGTCGGCCGGTGGCCGGCGGCCCGGCCACTTCGATGCCCAGCCCGGCCGCGATGCTGATGATGACCGGTGAGCAGCACACCGCCACCGACGCGGTGACCGGCGTCACGGGGGCGGTCGGCCTGGAGGACAAGGCCTGGGGCACCCATGTCGCGCTCCAGCTGAGCGGCGTCGACGGGCCGCTGGTCTGCTCGCTGGTGGCGGTGTCCAAGAGCGGCGAGCGGGAGCCGGTGACCAACTGGTCGGTGCCGTCGCCCGGGTACGGCGTCGCGGGTCACCCCGATCCGCTGGTCGTCCACGGCGGCACCTCGCTGACCCGGCCGCAGCTCGACCACTTCGAGGTGCGCACCGCGGACGGCCGCCGGCTGGTGTCGGTTCCCGTCTGAACCCGCTCCGCCTCTGAGGAAGGGGACGGCCCGGTCCACTGGACCGGGCCGTTTCCGCGTTTCCGGCCACCGCCGCGTGCGGTGGCGGCGCCCGCTGAACGACACTGTCACGGAACCCCGCCAACTGGCACATCGTCGCAGGTCAGCGCGGCGATGAAGGCCTATTCGCGGCTCAGCCGCCGGTGCACCGGGAGGAACGGGCGACCGTTGGACCCGCGAAATCCTCCGTTCGTCGCGCACAGCGGCGCCCTGGACGTGCCGTCACCTCGCCGAAACGGCGCGGACCGCGCGCTTGCGGAGCCACTTGGCGGATGTGCGCGATCACGGCAGCCGGGAGGCTCGGTATGACTCGCCAGAGAGGCCAGCAATCACCGCATCAGAGGACCCTCATGACCCAGCTCGCCCGTCAGCCCCAGGCCGCTCCCGCGACCGGGACGCGGATGACCGACGCCAAGTTCCGCGCCGTGCTGACCACGTACCAGCCGGCCGTGTACAGCTACATCGTCAAGCGCACCTTCGGCGACGCCCAGCTGGCGGAGGACCTCACCCAGGAGGTCTTCGTCCGGGCCTGGCACCACCCGGAGATCCTCACCACGGACCACGGCACGCCGCTGCCGTGGCTCTACCGGGTGGCCCGGAACCTGCTCATCGACCACCTGCGGGCCCGCGGCAGCCGGCCGACCGAGGTGGGTGCGCCGGACTTCTCCGTCTTCGCGGAGAAGTCCGCGCTCGGCGACGAGATCGACCGGCTGCTGAACAACTGGTCGGTCCGCCAGGCCCTGGCGTCGCTCAGCGAAGCGCACCGGACCGTACTCACCGAGCTGTACTTCAACCACCGCTCGCTCGCCGAGACCGCGCAGCTGCTCGGAATTCCCGAAGGAACCGTCAAGTCCCGTTGCTTCTACGCCATCCGCGCGCTACGCCTGGCGCTCCAGGAGCACGGCCTGCCGCGGTAGCGGCGCTTTTCCCGGACGGGTACGCGAATTCGGCGAAGAAATTCCGAACGGATTGAGACCCGACACCATTCGGCCCGTTAGGGGGGATGCGGGCGACGACCAAGACCGCCCCGTACCTCCCACTACCTGTCAGCCAGGAAGGCCACCATGCCCACGTTCAGCCGGACCGCCCTGCTCGCCGTCGCCGGCGCCGCCGCCCTGACTCTGGTCGCCGCCTGCGGGTCCGACGGCACCTCGGGGACCGCTTCGCCATCGTCCGCCGCGGCCTCCGGCGGCCCGGCGCTCGTGGCGGCCGGATCGAACACGCTCGGACCGATCGTCACCGACGCCGACAGCAACACGCTCTACCGGTTCGACAAGGACCCTGCCAATCCTCCGCCTCGAACTGCACCGGTGCCTGCGCACACCACCTGGCCGCCGGTGCCCGCCGCGGAGCACATCCGGGCACAGGGCGTCGACAGCGCGCTGATCGGCTCCGTGACCCGGACCGACGGCACCAAGCCGCTCACCCTGGGCGGCTGGCCGCTCTACCGCTACGCCTCGGACGCCAAGCCCGGCGACACCAAGGGCCAGGGCGTCGGCTGCACCTGGTTCGGGAGCACGCCCACCGGCAAGAAGGCCCCCGCAGCCACACCCGCCGCCAGCGCCGCCCAGAGCGGCAGCGGCTACTGAGCAACCCCGGGAGCGGCGCGCGCCGTCTGACCGGCCGCCGTGCTCTCCGCTGTCCAAGCCTCCTCTCGAAAGGGTGAGTTCCATGTCCGGTGCCCCAACGCACGCCGGGCTCTGGCCGGCGGACCGGGCCGGCGAGGACCCGATGGCCGACGCCGCCTGCCGATGCGTAGACCCGGAGCTGTTCTTTCCGGACAACCGCGGCGGCGGCGGACCCCTGCCGAAGCCCGGGTGACCAGGGCCAAGCAGATCTGCCGGGCCTGCCCGGTCCGCCGCAGGTGCCTGCGTCAGGCGGTCCGGGACCGCGAACTGTACGGCGTGTGGGGCGGCCTCACCGGACAGGAGCGCCGCGGGCTGCTCAAGCAGGTGCAGAACTTCCGCGGCCTGCCCGCCGGGGTGCCGGCCCGGCTTCAGTACGGCGAGCCGGTGCGGGTCCGGAGCCAGGACCGACCCGCCGTCGCGGCCACCTTGGTCAGGGCCGGCTGGAGCAATCAGCGGATCTGCCACGCCCTCGGCATCGATCCGTCAGAACTGCGGGCCGTGCTGCGGGTCGCCCGGCGGGTGCTGTGGGTGATCGACCTGGTGGGCACCGACCAGCCGCCCGCCCTCCCCGAGGGCCGCCGCCGGCCTGCGGACCCCACCGCCCACTGGCGTCGCCCTCCGGGCGGGCTGCCGCACGCCGCCTGATGGGAGCTACAAAGTCAAAGAGACTCGGTGCCGTAGCCGCCGGCAGGTCAGCACTCTCGCGGCCGGAGCCGTTCGAGCACTGAAGTACCTGACCAGGGGAGGAAGAGTTGCTGCTGATCTGAGGAGATCGACCCCGCGGTGACCGGCGATTCGTCGCTGTGAACCAGTGTCTGCACACGTCCGTAAGACGGCGGGTGCAGGAAATCCCTGCCCGGGCAGAGCAGTAAAGGCCGACCGTGAAGACCCTTGCCACCCCGACCAGCCGGGACACCGCCGACTGTGGGCTATTCGGCCCGTCCTCGGTGACCTGGCACCTGCACGCCGATCCCGCCATGTGGGCCGGTGGGATCAGCGCACTCCACCTGCAGGCGCTGCATCCCCTCGCGGCGCTCGGCATCGTCCAGAACTCCTCGTTCGAGACGGACCCCTTCGGCCGGCTCTTCGGAACCGGCTCCTTCATCGTCGCCACCACCTGGGGCACCCGTGCCCGGGCGGAACAGGCCGGCGCCCGGGTGCGGGCCGTGCACGAGCGGCTGCGCATCCACGATCCGCGCAGCGGCGCGGTGCACCGGCTCGACGACCCGGACCTCCTGCTGTGGGTCCACTGCGCGCTGGTCAGGTCCAACCTGCACGCCGTCCAACGAGGCGGCCTGCCGCTTCGCGCCCAGCAAGCGGACGACTACGTCCGCGAACAGCGGCGCATCGCGGCACTGATAGGGCTCGCCCCCGGCGATGCCCCCGGGTCGGTCGCCGACCTGGAGGACTACCTGGCGGGCATGCGGCCCGTGCTGACCGCCTCCGCCGAGGCACTGGACATCCACCGCTTCGTCTCCCGCCCACCACTGCACGGGCCGCACCGCGCGCTGCGCCCCATCTGGAGCGCGGCCTCCCGCCTCGGCTACTCGCTCATGCCCTCGTGGGCCCACGACCTCTACGGCCGGCCCGGTCGGCCCGCGACGGTAGCGACCGGGATGCTGCGCGCCGCTCGGGCCACGGCTCTGCTGGTCCCGTGGCGCACCCGGCTCGGCTTCCCAACCCGCGATCTGCACCAGGCCGTCGAACGACTGGGACGGACCGCCCTGCCCTCCCGCCGCCGACTGCGTAGGCGCACCACGCCTACGGCGACTGATCGCAGCCAGTGAGGCCCGGTTCGGCGTCGGCGCAGCGATCTTCGTCGCGGCTTCCCTCTGAACATCGGCCTGGCCGGGGCCGTCATCTCGGCTGAGCGACGCACACAGCGCGCCCCGGATCACGAGGAGATCTTCATGACGGACTTCTGACAGCACTCGGCTCTCGCCTTGTCTTGGTGGTCAGTCACCGGTGCGGGTGGCCCTGCCCCGGGCGTACCGGTCGCGCATCGGCCAGTTGTGACCGATGCGCATTGCTTCACAGCCGCCGCATCGCCACCAAGGCGGCCCCGTACACGTAGAAAACGGAAAAAGGTTGCACGCGACCGTACGCGCCATGTTCAGCACAGTTCCGCCAGACCGGGGTCCCGACTCCCCGGCCGACCCGCGGCGCCGCCTCCTGCTCGAACTCGGTGCAGGCCTGTTGAGCGGCGGCCTGCCCGTCCACGATGTGGAGGAGGAGCTGCGCGGGCTCGGACGGACGCTGGGAGCGCCCGATGTGCGGGTCGCCGCCCTGACCACCGGGCTGTTCGTCGCGCTGAGCGCGGACGACGCAACCGCGTTCGAGCCCGTCGGCCCCGCACTGCGGTTCGAGCAGACGGCCGACCTCCTCGACGTGGTGCACCGGCTGCGCGCGGGCGGACTCGAAGGGCACCGGGCGCTGCGCGACCTGGACGCGATCCGCCGGGCACCGGCGCGCTGGCCCGCCTGGGTCGCGGACCTCGGGATGGTGCCGGTCGGGGTGGGGCTCTGTCTCTACCTGCAACCGGTGGCCTCGAACGTCCTCGCCGCCGCGATCGGCTCGCTGCTCGTGGCGGGCCTCACCATGACGGCTCGCCGGCTGCCGCTGCTGCGGCCACTGCTGCCGGTCACCGCCGGCTTCCTCGTCTCCGTTCTCGTGCTGGGAGCAGCCCGGGTCTCACTGCTGGACGGTCCGCTGCGCACGATCGTCGCCACCCTGGCGATCCTGCTGCCGGGCGCTCTTCTGGTGACCGGACTGTCGGAGATCGCTGCGGGTGCGGCCAGCGCCGGAACGGCCAGGCTGGTATCCGGCTCCGTGCAACTGGCGCTCTTCCTCACCGGCGTGGTGGCCGCCGCCACCGTCACCGGCGTTCCCGTCTCCGCGCTGGCCGACACCCAGGTGGCCACACCCAGTTGGTGGGTGATCTGCCTGGGACTGGCGCTCGCCGTGGCCGGGCTCGTGATCAACGTCAACACGCCACCGCCGGCCATCCCGTGGATCGTCGCGGTGATCGCGGTGGCGGCCGCCGTCCAGGTGACGGTGGGCTCCGCCAACGGCGCGGCAGTGGGCGGCCTGGCCGGCGCGGTCGCCGCCGCGGCTGCGGCCACCGTCGCGCATTGGCTATGGGGCGGCTCATCCTGGCAGGTGCTGTACCTTCCCGCATTCTGGGTCGTGGTGCCCGGCTCCTTCGGCCTGCTCAACACCGCACAGATCGAGGTCGGCAACGGGGCACACGCCGTGCTCGCAGCAGTGTCCGCCATGTTCGGGGTTTCCATCGGCACGCTGATCGGCTCGGTTATCAGCCGGATTCCCCAGCCCACAACCGCTCCGCCGCGGCCGCGGCCCTGACCAGGCAGACAGCCACGCCGCCGGCTTCACACGAGTGGCGCAGTCGGCGAACACCACGGCCCGCCACCCGACCGCTCGCACGGTTCATGGGTCAGGAACTCGAGCCGCCGGGGATCGGCGGCGAAGATCCGGTTACAGCGCATGTGCAGCACGGATGCCAGCACACGGACGGTTGTTCTGGTGTTCTCAGCGGAACGGAGGGATTCGATCAGCGCCTTGAGTGCTGCCGCAGCCCCCGGGCGCACCGCGCCCTCGCCCAACTCCCGCTCCAACGCGGCACGATGCTCCCGGTGGTACCTGCCCACGCGGTTGCCCGTAAGAAGGAGAGGCGCAGGCCGTCCTGACTGGCTCTGACAGGTCGGCCTGCGCCTCGTGCCCGGTGACACGGATCCGGCGCTCTTTCTCCTGCCACTCCTCGAGCTGGTGGTCGATGCTCCACGATGCGGACCTGCGCCTGCGGCAGTTGGTGCTTGGCACTGAAGGTCTCCGTGTCGGCGTCGAGGCAGGAGCCGCCGAACTCGGCGATGGCTGCCCGCTGGCCCTACCGTCACCGTTGGGGAAGTTGTACTGCTTTCGAGGTCGGCCGGGGGTGAGCGATCCAAACGATCCCGTCCCCGTGAACGCCGCGCGCCGGGCCATCCGCCGCTGGTCGAGGCCGAAGACACCGGTCACGATCTCCTTGAGCTCGGCCGGGATCTCCAGCTCGCCCTATTGCACCCCCATATCCGTCATCGAGATCGCCCGCCGATGACAGGTGCACTTGTCGCCACGACAAGGGATCGCCCCAGGTCAGAGGCCCCTTTCACCCGCTTGTGGGTGAGGCGTGAGGGCCGGGATTCACCGCCTGCTGACGCCCGCCAGGAGATCATGAGCATGGCTGTTCGCACGACCCGTGTTGGAAGTGATCACCATGCGCTCCGCAGCCCACACCGGGCACATATACCGCCGATGCGGCTGCCGCGACCAGGGTGGCAAGCAGCTCGCAGCCCACTGCCCCGAGTTCGCCACCGATCCCGATCACGGCACCTGGACCTTCTCGCTCGACCTCCCCTCCCCCGACCGCCGTCGCAACAACATCCGCCGCGGCGGCTACCCCACCGCCGAAGCCGCCCGAGCAGGGCTGCGCCGGATGATCGATGGCCAGGCCGCCGGCTACCGCGCCGACCCCAACCAGACCCTCGCCGACTACCTCACGACCTGGCTCAAGGACAAGCAGCTCGCACTCAAGCCCACCACCTACGTCCGCTACCGCGATTACGTCACCCACGACCTCATCCCCGCCCTCGGCACGATCAGGCTCGACGACCTGGGTCACTCCCATATCGCCGCTTCACCCACACCCAACTCGCCGCCGGACGTGGCCAGGTCACTGCCCACCGCTGCCTCGCCACGCTCTCCAGCGCCCTCGGCGACGCCGTCCGCCACCGCCGGCTCCCCTACAACTCCGCCCGCCCCACCGTCATCCCGAGGCCCACAGCGGCAGAACGGCAGAACGGCAGATCTGGACCGTGCAGGACGCAATCCGGTTCCTGGACTGATGCCGAGCCACCAACCCAGCCTTCGCCGGCCTCATCGAAGTCCTCATCGGCACCGGCATCCGCAAAGGCGAAGCCCTCGCCCTGCACTGGAACGACGTCCACCTGCCCGAACGCGTCCTCTACATCCGCTACACGCTCTCCGCCATCGACAACAACCGCCTGATCCTCACCTCACCGAAGACCCGATCCAGCAAGGCCTGGGTCGCCATCTCCCCGCGCGTCGCCCTGCGCCACCGCGCCGAGAACAAGGACCTGTCGCTCTCCCACGCGGGCCACGGCGGCTTCGTGTTCCACCACCCCGACGGACGCCCCCTCCACCCCGCCTACGTCCTCAACCACTTCCACGACCTCTGCCGCGAGTTCGACGTCCCCCGCACCACCGTCCACGACCTTCGCCACCTCGCGGCCACCATCTCCATCACCGCAGGCGTCCCCCTCATCGTCGTCTCCAAGACCCTGCGCCACGCCACCCTGTCCACCACCGCGAACATCTACGGCCACCTCACCACCGAGGCCGCCCGCGACGCCGTCAACACCATCGACCGCGCCCTCACCACCGCCGACCAGCCGGCGCCCCCCATCCGGCTCCCCCGCCCGAGAACACCCGGGACTCACGCATCCCGGATCCCCAGGCAACGCACCACGGACAAGGATCCGACACAGAAGGCAAGTTGATGCCTACGCCCGAAGGGCGAGAAGATCCATCCCAGATCCCCGATATCACCATGCACTCAGTGGACGTTAAGTCCGTTTCTGGTAGCGGCCTCGTCCGGGTTGGGTGAGGAAGCCTTGGCGGGTGAGGCGTCCGAGGCGGCTGCGGGTGATGTTGACGGACGCCTCGTCGGTGGGTATGCCGAGGAGTTTGTGCAGCTCGCGTGCCCGGAATGCCTGGTCGGGGTGCTGGTTGAAGGCATTCACGATTGCCTGGTAGGTGGTGTTCGTCTCGGGTGGTTCGGATTCGGCTCCTGCCGGCGTGACCTCCGCGATGATCTTTCGGGTGGTGGCCAGGTCCGTGAGCCGCGCTTCGGTCTCGGTCAGGTCGGCGGCGAGCTCTTCGATCCGGACCCGTAGTTCTGCGGCCCGGGCGGCGGCCTCGTCCTGCCGGGTCTGGAGGTCTGCCAGGAGTTCGGCGACGTTCACGCGGCCAGTCCAAGGGTGTCGCGCCAGGCCGGGGCTGGTGTGGTGAGGCGGCGGGTCATGTTCGCGGTGGAGGCCCAGTAGACGCGTGAGGCGGAGGTGTCGGGCCGGTGGTCGTACTCGCGGGCGAGGCGCCGATGCAGCATCAAGGTGCCGTTCGTCTGCTCCACCACCCACCGTTTCGGCTGCGGGACGAAGCCCTTGCCCTGGTCGGCCGGGTTGCGGCGGACGACTTCGACGTCGATGTCCAGCAGTGCACCGTGGATGACGACCTCGTCCTTGAAGCCCTGGTCCACCAGGGCCTTCTCCAGACGCATCCCGCACCGTTCGGCGGCCTGGTCGAGCAGGGCGGTGCCGGCGGCGTTGTCGTGGGCGGAGGCGGCCAGGACGACGACACCGATGATCAGCCCCATGACGTCGACGGCCAGTCCCCGCTTGCGGCCCGACACCTTCTTGTTCGCGTCCAGTCCCGTGGTGCTCTTCGGAACACCGGCGGCCGCGCGGACGGACTGGGTGTCGATGATCACGAGGGACGGGTCCTCTAATCGGCGGGCCCTCTCCCGGATTTGGCAACGCAGGAGTTCCTGGATCCGCTGGTCGAGCCCATCCTGGCGCCACAGGCCGAAGTAGTAGAACACCGCCGACCAGGACGGCAGGTCATGGGGCAGGTAGCGCCACTGACAGCCCGTCCGGTTCTGGTAGAAGACCGCGTTCACGATCTCCCGCAGATCACAGGACCCCGGATCCCCGGTCGCCGATCGCGCCACCCGGTCCTGCTTCCAGGCCGTGATCATCGGCTCGATCAACGCCCATTGCTCGTCCGATAAGTCGCTCGGATACGCCCGTCTGTCCATGCGCCGCAGAACATCACCCGAACCACGACTGGCACGCCAGTACGGCCAACGTTCACACGAACGAGCGATCACGAGCCGAGAGAAAAGGGACTTAACGTCCACTCACACGGCCCCGAAAACGCGTCAAGGCCGTTTCCGCATCACTGCGAAAACGGCCTCCGACCTGCGAAAACGCTGGTCGGGACGACAGGATTTGAACCTGCGACCCCTTGACCCCCAGTTAGCCTCGATCTTGCATGACGGCTCGTCAGCCTGGCTGGCGGGCCGTTTCTGCTTGGCTGGGCTGGGTGTTCTGCCGACGGGTATGGCGAGGGCCCGGCTGTCGCGTCGGGTGGGCGCCGGGTTCCACGGCTCCGGAAAGTGGCGGGTGCTCGTCGGGACGGGGTGTTGTCGCTGGTCAGCCGGGGTTCGGCAGGGCTTGCAGGCGTGCGAAGGCGTCTGTGATCAGGTCGGTCCAGGGCCAGTGGCGGGCGAGGCGGAGGTGCCAGCGGCGGCCGGTGGTGACCAGCTGGGCGGCGGCGGAGAACAGCCGCAGCCGCAGGCGCTTGGGCTCCCACCGGCGAGCGGACCCGGTCAGGGCGAGCATCGGCATCCAGGCCAGTAGGTCGAGCGCGATCTGGACGATCTCCAGCCAGACCTGGTTCTGGGCGGCGTCGTGCAGGGGCAGGTTGCGCAGTCCGGTGTCACGGGCGGCGCGGATGCGGTCCTCGGCGCGGGCCCGCTGGCGGTGCCGCAGTTCCAGGTGCGCGATCGGGGCGTGGGCGGTGTTGGTGGCGAAGCAGGTGAGCCGCATGCCGTCGGCGTCGGTGAAGCGCAACTGGGCTCCGGGGTGCGGCCGTTCCTTGCGGACGATCAGCCGCATCCCCTTCGGCCAGCCCTTGAGCACGTCACCGGCGAGCTCGGCGACCCAGGCGCCGTCACGGACCTCGCCGTCCGGCTCGACGGCCGCCGTCCAGGTCGAGGCCGGGACCAGGAGCACGGCCTGGTGGATCGCATCGGTGATAGTCATCCCGACCGAGTAGGACAGCCATCGGCCGCGTGTGGTGAGCCAGTTGAGGAACTTGTGGGTGCCCCCGCCGGAGTCCGTCCGGATCAGCGTTCGGCGTCCGCGCCGGTGCTTCCTCGGCAACTGGGCCAGCGCCAGACGGGCCGCTTCGATGTGGTCGGCGGCGGTGTTGCTGCCCGCGTTGCCCGGTCTCAGCAGGCCGGCGACCGGTTCCCCGGAACCATCGCGTCCGTGGTCGACGAACGCGAACAGCGGGTGGTGGCCGAAGGTCTTCTTCCAGGTCTTGGCGGCGTGCTCTTTCTCGGAGTGCGCCAGGACCAGGACCCCGTCGATGTCCACGATCACCTCGCCGCCCGCGTCCGGGGCAGCGTTGCCGGCCAACCGCCAGACCTGCTCGCGGACTTCGGCCCTGGCCCGGCGGATCGCCGCGAGCGCTCGCGGTCCGGCCATGGCCAGGGTGTCGACCAGGCGGGAGACGGTCGGGTCGGAGGCCACCGGGCCGAACAGGGCGGGCTCGGCCCGCAGCATCGCGATATCGGCCAGGCAGTCCCCGCCCAGGGCCACGGCGAGCGCGACGTCCAGAAGGATCTTGCCGGGATCATGAACCGCCCGCTGCTTGCGCCACGGCGTCAGCGCCGCCGACAGCGCCGCGTCCAGCCCCGCCTTGCGGGCGGTCTCGACCAGCAGCACGGCGCCGGACTGCGAGACCACCCCGCGACCATCGCCCTCGACGCGGACACTCGGATACAACCCGCTACGCTTCTTCACCTGAGGAGTGCAGCTTTCTTGATGACGATCATGACCCTAGACAAGTCCAATCGTCCCAGGTCAGCGGCACTCCTCGTTCTTTTGATCACGCCTCGGACAGCGCTGCTCGTGAAAGCGCGAGGTTAAGGGGTTCAAATATTGTCGACAGCCGAGACCTCAAGGTCTCGGCTTTTCCGTTGCTCAACTACCCTTCACCACAGGGTCATTGAAGAGATCCGGCGTGCCGAACCGACTGCAGCACGCCTCCGAGGGTGAGGCACCGTCAGTGTTCACTTCGTACATAGACGTCCGTTTTCGCCCATGGGCGCTCATACGCGCTCATCTCGTGTGGTCCCAAAGTGGTCCCCAAGTGGTCCCCAGGGCTCCGGTCACGGCGAGTGACAGATATCTGGCGGACCCTCAGCAGCGCTCGACAGCGGCGCCTGGCGGTCGGCCAGGATCGGCGCAGCCAGGCGTGGTCGGAGCGGGCGGATCAAGGTCGCCTACCCACTGGCTACGGATCGTGACCTTTCGGGTCGTGTGTCGTCTTGAGCGTGTCATGTCCGCCTGGTTCTGACGTGCCTCGCGCACCGCCCTGTACGCCCTGCCGACACGCCCGGCACCGCAGCGAACCTTGGATCCGGGATCACCGAGTCCCAAGAAGGAGGAACCATGGGACAGCGTTCGCGGCGTGGCCGGGTCTATCGGCGGTGTGGGTGCACGGACGGAAACAGGAATCAGCTCGGGCCGTGGTGCCCACGGCTGGCCGGGGACCTCAAGTACGGGACGTGGACGTACGCCGTCAATCTCGCGCGGGAGGAGGGCCTGCGTCGTGTCCGCTGGCGGGGCGTGTTCGCGAGCCGTGCCGAGGCCGCGCGCGAGATGGCTGCCATCCCATGACGTGCGACACCTGGCCACCATTGTGCTCACGAACCATGTCGAGGTCACCGTCATCTCCCAGACCCTGCGCCGCCGCGCCGCCATCGCACCATCAGCGACATCTACGGCCACCTCATCAACCCTGCCGCCCGCGACTCCGTCAACGCGATCACTGACGCCCCGACCGCAAGGAACGCGAGGCGTTCGATCGACCGGTATTGCCCGAGCAAGGCCGGTCGGCACCATCAAGCCGGCACCGGCCAGTGCGGCAACGCCGCCTGATCAGCTCTTGGAGCGGGACGTAGGCCTGGGCGCACCGGCAGACCAGCCGCAGCCGCCCCTGCCGCAGCCGCCGGTGTCGCAGCCGCCAGCCGAGAATGGGCCCGCCGGCAGCAGCCATCCCCCCGTGGGAAACGACGCGACGAACAGACCTGCACATCCCGGCACCCGTCCGCACCGATCCTCAAGCAGCCGTCAGTCGGCCTTGAAGAGAACCGACTTAACAATTGCGCCAGGCATGCACCGAATCAGGACATCGTTCGTCGTCCGCATGCTCGGCCTGGAGAACTCCCTCATTCTTGAATGTTCGCCACCAGACGACAGGGAGTGATGGTGAGTTCCTCCACGCGGCATGCGCGCAACCCGGAGATCGTCGCCGCGACGACACAGTTGGTCAGCTTCCTGCGGGAGCTGGTGCAGACCGGTACCCGCCGGGTGCGGGACTGCCGGGACAAGTCGAGGGAGATTCTGTGGTTGGCCGACTTGCCGGAGGATGTGGCCCAGCCGTGTGAGCGCGAGGACGGCTTGGTGTTGTCACTGGACTTCGTTCCGCCTGCCGCACCTCCGGAGTTGCCTGCTGTGCTTGAGGGGTGGGTGGATCCGGTAGCAGCGGCTGACCCATACGCGGGGGATCCGCCTCTCGCGGGGGAGGGACCGGCGGTACAGGTCGGACCGCAGGATCCGGTGCCGGTAGCTGGAGAGTTGGTTCCCCGGCATGAGGCGGCGGAGCAGTTGGCCGCATACGCGACGTGGTTGGCCAGGTGGCGGCGTTGGGCGGAGGCAGAGCAACAGGACGCTCCGCGTCGGAGCCTATACGAGGGCTTGTACGCGTGGCACCAGGTGCTGGCGGTGCAGGACGACCAGCGCGAGCTCGTCCTGGCGGTCGGCCTGCTGTCGTTCGAGGACTCTGCCGGCGCGGGCGTGTTCCGCCACATGCTGACGCAGCGGCTGCACACGGCCGTGGACCGGCGCACTGCCCGGCTGACGGTGCGGCTGGCTCCGGAGGGCGCACTGCGGGTGGAGGACCAGGACTTCCTCGACAGCGACGACGGATGGGATCCGGAACGTGCGATCGCTGTTGGGGAGGAACTACAGGCCCGGTCCCCGCACCCCTTGGGGGAGGCGGTCCTTGAGCAGCTGGCTCAGTGGCAGGAGCGTGCGCTCGCCCGGCCCGTGGTGTTCACCGCGGCTTGGGAGGCGCCGGGCAGGGCCGGCGACCCGGTCGCGCGCCTGACCTACGCACCCGCGCTGGTGCTGCGCCCACGTGACCGCAATGCCCTTATCCGTGTCTACGAGCAGATCGGCGATTCGATCGCGTCCGAGGCGTACGCCCCGTTGGGCATCGCGCAGCTGGTGACACTGGCCAACGACAGCGAGCGCCGCGCCTGGACCGGGGCCCTACCCGAACCCTTGTTGGGGGACGACCCGCTGTTCCCGTTGAAGACGAATGCGCAGCAGCGGCAGGTGCTGCGGCGGCTCGAACAGGACACCGGGGTCGTGGTCCAGGGACCGCCGGGTACTGGCAAGACGCACACGATCGCGAACCTGACCGCCGCGCTCCTCGCGGAGGGCAAGCGCGTCCTGGTCACCAGCGCCCGGGATCAGCCGCTGACAGTTCTGCTGAGCAAGCTCCCGCCGGCGGTCCGGGAGCTGTGTGTGCTCCTGCTGAGCGCCACCAGTCGCGACGGAACCAGCGAGCTGGACCGGACCGTGAACACGCTGATCGACCAGGTCGCTGCGGCCGACCCCGAGGCCGTCACCGCTGCCGTCGACCGGCTCACAGCCGAACGCGACCGGCTACGTGCCCGAATTGACTCCGTCACCGACCGGATCGTCGCCGCGCGTGTCGCAGAGACCGAACATCACTCGGGCGTCGCCCCGGGATACGAGGGCACCCTCGCCGCCCTCGTATCGCAGGTGCAGGCTGAGGCCGACCAGCTGGACTGGATCGGTACCCTCCCCGAGCAGGCCGCACCAATACCACCGCTCCTCGCGGCTGACGCCCTGGAGCTTCTCCTCCTGCTGCGGGCAGGTGCGATGAAGGAGGACAACCCGGGCTGGCTCCCCGCCGAAGCCGATCTCCTCGGGGCCGATGAAACGGGCTTGCTCATCGAAGCGTCACGTTCCGCAGACAGCGGTCTCGACACCTCGACACTCCGGGTTCGCGATGCGCTCACGAGCCTCCCGATCGCCGTCACCGACGAGATCGCCCACCATCTCGCCGAGGCATTGAAGGCACTGCACCGCCTCGGCCTGCCCGACAGCCCCGCCCGGTGGCCTCGCGACCACTGGCAGACCCGCGCCCTGACCGATCGGCTCGCACGCCGGGAGACCTACGTCTGGCAGCGCGTCACAGCAGTCGGCCCCGACCTGGAACAGGCACGCAGTCTGCTGGAGGCCACCGGCATGGCCACCGTCGCCCTGCCCGAGCCGCTTACTCAGGACCGGGCAGCCAGCCTCATCCACTGCGCGGAAGAACTGCGGGACTATCTGCGTGACGGCGGCAAACTCCGAACCCGCTTTCCCACGGCCGTCCAAAAGCGCACCCAGGAGAGCCTGCAGACCTGCGCCGTCGACGGACGCGTCCCACAGAGTGTCGACGCCCTCGACACCTTGATCGCCCATGTCCGCGCCCACCGCGACGTCCTCGCTGCCACCGCCCGCTGGAACGCGGCCGGTGTCACCTGGCCGCCTGCCGACCCCCACACCCAGCTAGCACGCCTGGTCGAACATCACGAGCAACTCGCCGCCATCGACACCTTCGCCAGGGCCCGCGAGAGCGCCGACTCTCTCCTGAACCGACACGGCCTGCGCATCCCGTTGAACACCCCGGAGGAATGGCACGACCTCGTCCAGGCAGAAGATGCGCTCGGCCGCCGCCGGGAGGCCGACGCGGCCGACCGCGATCTCGACACCCGCGAAAGGGAGTTGCGCGCCCACGCCACTCCCGCCCCGGCCGCACTCGCCCTCGCAGACGCCCTGCGCGACCGCGACCCCAACGCCTACGCGGCGGCGCTCCAAATGCTCCTGGACGCGCGCGACGCCGCCTCGTCCCACCGCCGCTGCGTCGAACTGCTCACCACCCTGCAACAGGCACACCCCACGCTCGCGGACCGACTCACCCGCGACCCCAACCACCCCGTCTGGGACCAGCGAATGAACCGGCTCGGCCCCGCCTTCGCCTGGGCGGCCGCGTCCCGCTTCGTCGCGCAGCAGCCCACCGCAGGCCTCGACCACCGGCTCCAGGCCGAACTCGCCCAGCTGGACCAGCGACTCGAAATCGTCACCGGAGACCTGGTCGCGGCCCGCGCCCGCGCCCACCTGATCGCCAGGATCACTCCCGAGCAGCGCTCCGCCCTGCAGGCATACCGCTCCCACATGACATCCGTCGGCAAGGGAACCGGCCGCCATGCCGGCCTCTATCGCGCGGCCGCACGCGACGCCATGAACGTGGCCCGGGACGCCGTGCCCGCCTGGGTGATGCCGATCGCCCAAGTCGCCGAAACCCTCCAGGCGCACCGGGACGCCTTCGATGTGGTCATCGTCGACGAGGCCAGCCAGGCCAGTATCGACAACCTGTTCCTGCTGTGGCTCGCGCCGCGCGTCATCGTCGTCGGCGACGACAAGCAGTGCACCCCACCGCCGAACGCGCTCGGCCCGCTCCAGATCGTGCAGGACCGGCTCACGGCCTACCTGCCCGACCTGCCCCCGCGCCTGCGGCAGCTCTACACCGCCCACACCAATCTCTACGGGCTGCTGACCAACTTCTTCCCCAAAGTGATCCGGTTGACCGAGCACTTCCGCTGCATGCCGGAGATCATCAAGTGGTCCTCCGACGAGTTCTACGACAAGGCGCTCGTCCCGCTGCGGCAGTTCGGCGGGGACCGGCTGCCGCCGTTGGCCACCCACTTCATTGCGGACGCCGTCGTGGCGGGCCGCGATGGCCGCATCCACAACGTCCGCGAAGCTGAAGCCCTCGTCGACCACCTCGCCACCCTGATCGACGACCCCGCCTACAGCGACCGTACCTTCGGAGTCATCGTCCTCCAGGGCCATCAGCAGGTCCGCGTCATCGAACGGCTCATCAACGCCAAGATCCCCGCCACCGCCCGGCAACGGCATGCCTTGCGCGTCGATGTCCCCTCCGGATTCCAGGGCGACGAACGCGACGTGATCCTCCTGTCGATGGTGGTCACTAGCCCGGGCCGCATCTGGGGAGGCAACCGGTTCGAACGGCAAAACTACAACGTGGCCGCCAGTCGGGCCCGCGACCAGATGCACCTGTTCCACTCCGTGCCCCGCCACCGCCTCAAAACGGACGACCTGCGCCTGAAACTCCTGGCCCACATCGAAGACCCGGGCGCTGCCTACGACAGCCAGGACATCGGGCCGGTCCACCCGGACCGACCGAACCGCGCATTCGAGTCCCTGTTCGAGCAGCGCGTGTACCTGGCGATCACCGCGCGCGGCTACCGGGTCGTACCCCAGTTCCCTGCCGGCGGCAAGCGTATCGACCTGGTCGTCGTCGGCACCCACCAGCGCCTCGCCGTCGAATGCGACGGCGACTACTACCACTCCGACGCCGACGATGTCCGCAAGGACCACCAGCGCGAGCGCGATCTGGAACGCGTCGGCTGGCAGTTCTGGCGCGTCCGCGACAGCGAGTTCCGCCGCGACCCCGAGTCAGCCCTCGCCAGCCTGTGGCCGCTCCTGCAGCGGCTCGGCATAGATCCGAAGAGCACCGACGAAGACCCGCACGCCACCTCGACCGCCACGGAAGGATCCCAGTGACCGACACCACCGCTCCCGACATCTCCCAGCTCGATGTCGCCACCCTCAAGGAGCTTGCCCGCGTCATCTGCGGAGACGACGACCTCTACTACCGCAGCGGCCGGGACATCTCCGAGTTCCTCACGCGCGCTGGCTGGGAACACGTCCCCGCCTACCAGGGACAATACCGCCGCGAATGGACTGTTGAACTCCTCATCGAACGCCGCCACTTGCCTGGCCAGTTGGAGAAGGTTCTACTCCGGCTGGCCGAGCCACTGGAGTACCTCGACGAACCGGAGCAGCTCGCCGCCGTCGTCACCGCTGTCAACGCCTTCCTGATCCACGAAGGCCTTCGCATCGTCACCCCAGGAGGCCGGCCCCGCATCATCACCTGCGACCCGGCACTCGCCGGCCCCGGACACCACTCCCCCGCCGAGTTCCGCGGCACCCTCGCCGACATCATCACCGACCCCCGCGCCGCCCAGGTCCTTCAATCCCGCATGGACGAAGCACAGACCTGCTACGAAAACGGCGCCCACGTCGCCGCGATCATCATGCTCGGCAGCATCCTCGAAGGCGTCCTGCTGCGCGCCGTCCTGGAACGCGACCCCTCACTGCTCGGCAACGCCAAGGTCGACAAGATCTCCCTGGCCGAACTCATCAAGCGCTGCCACACCGCCGGCTGGATCGACGCCGACATCGAAAAGTTCTGCCACGAGCTGCGCGAGTACCGCAACTATGTCCACCCCCGCCAGGAGATCGACGCCACCCACACCCCCGACCGCGACACGCTCAACGTGTCCTGGCAGGTGGTTGGTGCTGTGCTCAACGACCTCCACGCCAGCCGACCGCAGCCCACCTCCTGACCGGGCACACGAACGAGCCCCGGCCCCACGCAGGCGAGGGCACCCTGCCGGACCGCCGCGCCGGCCGATCAGGCCGAAACAGTCAACCCGCGTCCTCCCACCAGGGGCGCGGGCCTGGCCCGACCCCGCACCCACGTCAACTGCGCATGCAGCCACCCACAACCGGAAGTGAGGGAACCGCAGATGTCCGCAGCGACCGACCGGATCTTGGCCGAACTCGCCGACACCACCCGCGTCCACGTCCGCTCCGCCGCCCAGCTGGTGTCGGACGCTGACAAGGCCGCCGCCGGAATCGACCGCGAACGCGCCCGAAAGGCCGAGAACAAGGAGGAGGTGTTCCGCAAGCCGTTGACCGAGCCGCTACCCGCCGCCGAACGCGAGGACCTCACGCTCACCACCTGGCAGGTGCTGGGCACCCTCGCCAGGTCCAGCACACTGGCCCGGCACGGACAGGGTCGAGGACTCGCCGAGCACTGGCAGTCCCTGAAGTACTGCCGAGCCATGGCCACCCCCAAGGGCGCTCATCTACGGCTCAGCTCCAGCGGCGAGAGTCCCGAGCAGTTCCACCGCGGCCTTCAGGCACGGGAACTCGGACGCGCCTTCGGCCTCGCCCTGGCCGAGCGCACCATCCGTCTGCGCCACCCCGACCGCATCATCGCCACCATCGACGCCGAAGCCGCACTCCTACCCGGATTCGCACGCAGCGACAAGCAACCCACGCTCGGCGCATGGCCCCGCCCGGACTACCTCATCGAGGCCTGGAAGCCTGACGAGCCGTCGATCGTCTACGCCGTGACAGCCAGCGGCAACCACCAAATCGCCACCCCGCGCACCGGCAAGGCGCAGCGCACCACGTTCCGCCAGCTCGCGAGGGCCAGCGAACGTGTCGAACACCTCCACATCGGGACTTGGAACAACACCGGCTGCTTGCTGATGTCGACCGAGCTCCTTGCCCCCGGCGGCATCACTGTCCACGCCCTGCAGGCATCCGGCAGCGCGCAGCTGCGGAACGCGCACCTCGACCTCGAGGACGGCTCCGACATCGACCGCCGGCTGAAGCGCAGTCTGCAGTACGTAGACACCGTCCGTGTTCCCGGCCCGGAAGGCCTTCCCCGAGAGCACAGGCACAACGCTTTCCTCATACCGGTCAAGGAACTCAGCTGGTTCGCCCAGGTACTGGCGGCTACCGGCGCCGCCGGGCAACTCGCCTGGACCGGAGCCGGCAGAGAGATCAGCCGTTACCTGACCGCCGTACAGGGCCGCCACCGTTACCAGGAACGTACCTTCGCGGGCGCGGCCAGTGTCCGCGACGCCCACCACACCTTCAACGGTGAGCGTTTCGTCGGCACCGACCAGGTCTTCCGGCTCGACGGACAACGAGTCGAGGCGTTCTCCGGAATGGCGGCACCCCTGTACGAGCTCCTGGAGATGGGGAAGGTGGAGGAGTACCGCCGCCTCGCCTACGAACGCCGGGATGTATGGCCAACCGGAACCACTGCACCCGGCTGGGGTCCTACGTCCTTCCGTGACGACGGCACCGTCATGGCACTGCGCATTCTCCCCAAGGAGCCTGCTGTCCGCCGCACGCAGCGGATCCGGTAGAAACCCGCATTCGGTTCGAAGACCTGGAGATGCTCTACAGCCGCACCGTCAAGGTCTGGCCGCCTTGTCCGACAGAGCGTCCCGGCTCAATTCAACCAGCATCGGTGGACTACCGTGCCAAGACGCAGTGCGCGAACCGGCCCGCCCGGCCGCCGACGTTTTACTGGATGAGCAGCGCCGATCGGAGCTGGGGCTCGCGGAGGTGGGCGAGGAGCTGGGGGTCGTCCTCGAAGAGGACCGCAGCGGCTGGGTCGAGGGCCTGGTGCAGCATCGCCTGGACGACGTCGGCCATCGGCTGTTCGTTGACGACTGCGGCCCAGTGGGCGGCGGCTTCGTGGTCGCCCTGGGCCGTGGCGCTGGCCCACTGGGCGACGCAGGCTTTGGTGATGTGGAAGGCGTGTATCCGGCCCTTGGCCAGCAGGCCCCGGTTGAGGTCGAACAACTCGATGGTGGCCTGGCCTCTGGGGGTGAGCGGGTGGTACATGCCGACCGCCAGGATCAGGCGGAGGTGTGGTGTCGGGTCTTCGACCGTGGGATCGATCAGCAGCGGCTTCCCGTCTTCGTCGAGCGGGAACGCGGCGCCCTTCAGATGGCTGTTACACAGAGAGCAGGCGAGGACGTGGTTAGTCCAGTCGAAGGCGCGCATCGGGTGCCGGTCGATCGGCTCGAAGTGGTCGATGTCAGTGCCTTGGTTATCCCCGCAATACATGCACCGCTCGCGTCCGGCTGCCATGTCCGCGAGGAGGTCTCGAAGCGGCACGTGCACGTGGCGTCGTACGGTCGTGTGCTTCCAGAGCTGTCGCGCCTTGGTCTCCGGTTCCGGGGCCAGCGCGATCTCACAGGTGCATTCGGCCATGCGGGAGCGCGGCGGCTCCGGCAGCGGAGGCCGCCGGATCCGGATCACGCGACGTGTCCGGTCAGGGAGTGCAGGTGTGCAGCGACCTCGTCGACTCGAGCGGACGGGGAGCTGGTCAGCATCCGCTTCAGCTGGCGGTAGCGCTCCCGCTCCTGCTCGTCAGCCTCGCCAGCCACGATCTTCATTTCCAGTGTCACCAGGAGAGCCCGGGCCTCGTCCGCGCGCTGCGAATACGGAGTGTCGAGGCCGAAGAGTTCGGACAGCACCGCATCGTCGCCGCTGCCGAACACCACCCGGTCATACAGATCCACCCCAACAACTTCGGGAGTTTCATCGACATCGGGCCCAGGCAGGCGAATCAGTCCGCCAGGGTCGGCCGCCTGACAGATGTAGGGGCTGTGGGTGGTGACGAGGAACTGCACCAGCGGGAAATGCTGCTTGAGCCAGCCCCCAATCCGCTTCTGCCATGACACGTGCAGGTGTGCATCGATCTCGTCGATGATCACGACACCGGGAACGGTCACGACCGGGTGGCCGCTGTCACGTTCGACGTGAATGGCGCCGTAAGTGTCGTGGAGCTGCTTGAGGATGTCGACCACCAGCGCAGCAACGGTCCGGTAGCCGTCGCTCATCTCGCGTAGAGCGAAGGACCGGCCGCCGTGCGCGACCCACAAACCGTCGGAGTCGACGTCGCCAATGGCGTAGTCGTCAGGTAGAAGTTCGTCGCCGAGAATCTCCAGAGCGGTCTGCTTCAGCTCGGCTGCGCCCGGGCGGTTCTCCAAGGACCGAAGGTGCTGCTCGATCAGCCAGCTGACGCCCTCGGCCAGCGAGGCGTCCTCGTGAAAGAGACTGGTCAACCTGGCTACCGCGCCCGATCCCGCCATACGCCGTTGAACCTCCCCCGATCCGCCGGCAAGCCGGCGGAACGGCCCGTAGCCCGCGCAGAACCACCCCACCGGATTGTCCGCCCACGGCCCGCGCTGGGCAGCAGTGGGCGCCTTCCTGTAGACCACGGCGCTCAGGGCCGGCTGAGCATGTCTTCCAGCCGCGGTGGCGGTTTCCGGCGCGGTCCACTTCAAGCCCGCCCAGAACACGCCAGCCGGAGGCCTCCCCGTAGTAGTGAACCTGTCCTCCGACGGGTCCGGATGCAGGCATACCTCCGCGAATGCCTCGGAGCACTCATCGCTGATCCACGAGTCGAAGCCGGACACCAGTCCTCGTGCTGCACTCGGCCCACTGACTGCCAGCGCGACAGCGCGCAGCAACGTCGACTTGCCAGACCCATTGCGGCCAGCCAGAACCGTCCACCCGGCATACGAGCCGTCGGGCCGGGTGAGGTCAAGGTCCACCTCACGGGCGCCGCGGAAACCACGAACGTTCCGCACCCGCACGTTCTTGAGGTACATGCCCCGTTCCTCCAACCCTGCCCACCATGCCACTCACTTCCGAGCCGCTGCCACGACTCTATCCGCGCCCCGACCCGTACCGGAGAATCTCCCCGTCCGGCAGTCCCCGCGCAGGGGTCAGCGAACCCGCGAACGACTGCTTCCTTCTGCCGATCAATTCAGGGGCCACGGCTGCTGCGACTGTGGGCGTCATCTCCGCAGTCGCCCGGTCTATCGGGGCGAACAGGCCCGCGTCGTCGCCGAGCCGGTCAACGATGCGGTGCTGCCTTTACCGCGTAGCCTCCGGCGAGGGCGTAGCCGGTGTTCTCGGCGAGGGCGTCCAGTCCGATCTTGATCAAGCGACGGTGCTGCTCGTCGGGCCGGTGGCGAGGCCACCCGATGTCCGCGCCCTGTTTCCGGGCAGCGAGGGTCCGTCTGTGTTCTGCCTCAAGGACGGTGGCGCCGTCGCCCTGGTCATTGCCTCCACCGGGAAGGTATGCGGGAAACTGCCGCTCTCTGTCCTTGGTGGCCGTGCTCTGCGGAGGCCCAGCCTGGATGATCGAGGTCTGAGTTCCCGTGGAGTACTGCCAGCCTTGCGGTTCGCTCGCGGGCCGGCGCGGATCAGAAGGGCGGGTCGGGAGGCGTGCCTCCCGACCCACCTGCGGGCCATCGAGGACGCTCAGCGGCGGAAGCCGCGGTGGGGGTCGCGGGTCTTCACGTTCAGGAACGGCTCGAACCAGGCTTTTGCGCGCAGGTCGCCGCCGCCGAGCTGCTGGTTGGTGTCGGCGTCCGGGTCCTCGATGCCGTCGAAACGGGGGCTGTAGAGCATGAGCACGTCGGTGTCCTGGAAGAACATCTCCGTACAGGTGCCGTAGTCGTAGTCGTCCGGGTGGGTCGGCAGCATGCTGTGGGTATCGGAGTCGTCTTCCTCGTCGAGTTCGGTGGCGCGGTCGCGGGCGTCGTCGAGGGCCAGGTGCAGGGCGAGTTCCTCGGCGGTGCAGGTCGGCTGCGGCCATCGGCCGTGCTCGAGGTCGTCGGCGAGGTCGTCGGCGGCGCGGGCGAACCGGCGCCGCCACTGGAGGTCCGCGTCGAACGTCAGCTTCGGCAGGCGCGCGAACACGCCCCAGTTGCCTTCGTGCTCGTCCGGCACCAGCCGCCCGTCGCCGAGTTCATCGGCATCGTCGTACGCCTCGTCCGCGAGGAGGCACAGGGTGGTGTGGAGGATGTCCGCGGTACGGGGGGTGAGCTGCCACTGGCAGGGTTCCTCTCCGCACTCCGGGTCGTCGCAGTGCGCGGACTCGACGCGGAAGATCTCTGCGAAGTCCGGGAGCTCTTCGTCGCGGGTGCTCTCCTCGCTCCGGTCGGTTTCTGGTTGGCGCCAGCCCGCGCCGAAGTCCTCGACGATGGGCTCGGCGCTCCACTGCGCGACCTCGTGGCCTTTGTCGCGCCGGAGGCAGAAGCCCTGTGTGCGGTCGAGGAGGCTGTCGGCGCCTTCGATTTCGATGGCCGGGTCGGCGAGCCACATCACCGCGCCGACCAGATCGTGCGGGTCGTCGTCGGTCAGGTCCTCGGCGGGCAGCGCTGTCCAGCCCTGCTCGGCGGCCGCGTCCAGCAAGGCCTTCCGGTCGTGGACGTGGAACTCCCGCAGCATGGCGACTCGCACGACCGGGCCCGCGAGGTCCCGCAGCCTCGCATCATGCGGTGTCCGGGTGGCCCGGTCCGACTCCTCCCCATCCTGGTCGCTTTCACCGTCGCCGTCGAGATTGTCGCCCTTGAGATCGTCGCCGTCATCGCTCCCGGCATCCGCCCGGCCTTCGGGCCAGTTGATCAGCGTCCCCGCCGAGGCGGTCCAGATCCCGGCGAGAGCGCGCTCAACGGCTTGCCGCAGGGAGGCCGCCGGCGCGTCCGGCAACTGTCCACAGAGATCGTCGACACGCTCTGCGACCCACGGACCGGGCCGTGAGCGCAACGCGCTCAGCAACAGCTGGGCCGCACGGTGGGCGACTTCGGGTTCACGGCAGGTGAGAACCGCTTGGAGCGAGGCCGGGCCGCCGTCATGAGCGACGAGCGCGAGGACACGGCTCTTGCTGGGTGTGTGTTCACAGAGAAAGTCGCGAGGAACGGAGGTGAGTTGGTAATCGGGCATGCGGACAACTCCGGAGATGAAGTGGACCTGGCGTGCAGGCAGGTGGAGTTCCGCTGGTGGACGCGCTGCTAACGAGTCCCCGGACGGTGATGAAGTCATGGACCACAGCTGGTTCCGCCGATGCTGTCGGCGGCCCGGACCGGGTGCTGCCGAACACGGTACATGACGTCAGCACCGGTGTCCGCTGCGAAAATCCAACCAGCCCTGCTCGAAACCCCATCGCCCCGCCCGGCGATGTGGGATGTCCGACCCGTGGAGCAGGATGGAGGCAACGATTCCCCCAGGAAGGGAAGCAAAGGAATGACCGCCAACGGCCTGCGGCTGCCCGTGGAGTTCCTGATCGCAGTCGCGGCCGGTGCCGAGGCTGGGTCCGCGGCGGCCCGAATGGCAGCCGAGCAGGCACGGGGCCTGACTGATGACCGGGATCACGGGAGACTGCTCGAAGCGCTCCTCGCGAAGCCCTTCCGGGAGGCGGCGCCCGCCTGGCTGCTGGAGGCAGCGGTGACGAATGGGCTGCGACAGGCCGAGTCCGAGCACCTCACCGACGGGACCGAGCTGGTGGCCCTCGCCCTCGCTCACCCCGAGTGCACAGAGAGGCTGCGGACCAGTTCGCTGCAACGCTGCACGGACAGCCGGCTCGGCTCCCTCGGCACCGCTGGCCGCCCGCCGGCTCTGCTCGAGGCCGTCGTCACCGAGCTGCGTAGGCGGATGCCGCAGGTCCCGCACATCACACCCGACTTGATCAAGGAACCGACGCCCGCACAGGTGGTCCTGCGTACCGGTCGGCTCCATGACGACGTGTTCGAGGCCGCTGTCACCCTCCTCCCGTCCGCGCCCTCTCGCAAGCGCCTGGAGGACGAGGACGGCGTTGCCTGGTCCAAGAGGATCAGGGCGGCTCACGGTGCGTGGGAGCGCATGTGGAGGGTCGTGCTCGAACGTCATCCCGAGCGGCATGCCCAGCTCGTGGAGACGACAGCCGACACCGCAGCGAACCATGTCGTCCGGGACCAGTTGCTCGGCGGCATTCCGTGGACTGTCGAACCGGTGCTACTCACGGAGATCGCGCTGTCCGACCTCTCGCTATTCAGCACGGCCATGCTCGTGACGCGGCTCTGCCGCTTCCTCATGAACGGCGAGTCCGTGGAAGAGGCCCGGCAGCACTTCGCGACACAGCTCGACGCCCTTGACGACGCGGGTCGACGGGAGGTCGAGCTGTACCTGGAAGAGGACAAATTCGAGGCCAAGTGGGGCGTCGACAGTGCGGTCTCATGGGTGCGTTACGCGGCAGCCGGGCGGTGGCGCCTGGTGCTCAATCCCGCCGAGGCCAAGCCCTCGTACGGCGAACCCCATCACTGGCTCACGCCGACGGACGAACTCGCTATGCTGGGACGGAAGTTCGCCGAGACGGCCGTCGAGGCACTGCAGACATGGCAGCCGGACAGTTCCTCCGGGATCAGCAGGGCAGACGAGCTCCGTTGGGTGCACGACATGCTGATCCACCTCCCCGAGGTGACACCGCCCGTCAAGAAGACGGTCCAGCTCATGATCCGCGACGCCCACCGCGGCCAAGCCGCTCACCGGTCCTACGACTTCACGGCCCAGGAGGACCGCCGACAGTTCGGCGAGCTCCTGACGACGATCACCCGGATCGTCGCCGACCCCCTCCCGCAGCACCCCGTCACGCGACGTGCTGCCCTCGGCGATCCCACCCAGGTGACAGCCCAGAGCCTGTCCATGGTCGCGTCCGAGGTCCTCGACGAGTACCTGGACCGGCATGCCGGTGACGACGCGCTCGTGGACAAGGCCCTGTTGTCCTTCGCCTGGCATCGCCACTACCGGCCCGGGCCGTCGTTCTCCGAGGTCCTCGACCGGCACTCGAACCCGCAGGAGGCCCTCCGCGCCATCACCCGGAACCTACGGAGTCGACTCGGTGGCAATCCCGCCAACCGGGAAGCGTGGGCTCAGCAGATCCTCGCGCTGCCTGGATGCCCGAGCGACACCATCCTTGAGTTGCCCGCCTGGACGGCGCTCAAGACGCGGGGAAACCGCTATGACAGCGCACATCCCGCAGTCGTCGACCTGGTGGTCAGCAAGCTCGGGGACGACGAGCGGGCCTGGCAGCGACTCGCCAACAGTCCGATCAGCTACTCCGGCCCCAACGCCTGGCTCCGTCTGGGAGACATCCTCAAGGCCGCCGCGGACGGCACCGACTGGCCGAAGCCACCCGCCTCCCGTTGATCTGACAAATGGGTCTGGCAGGAGCGGAGTCGACGGGAAAGCATCGTGGATCACTGATTCCGTGCGCGCTCTACCCGACTGCCTGGAGGAGGAGGGCGGGGTCGGCTCGCAGTGCCCGTAGCCCGACGCGTTCCTGTGGGATTCGCTGCCGGGTGGCGATGAGGTTCTCGGCGGTGGTGGCTGCGCTTGCCGCGATGCGCAGTCCTGCGGCGTCGAGGTCGCCGAAGTAGTAGGCGGCTGTGGGCACGGGGTCGAGGAGGGTCAGGGCGGTGATGGAGGTGGGGAACTGGTTTCCGCTGCCCCAGCTTCCGCCGACAACGCGCTGGGAGATCGCTCACAGCGGACCTGATCGGTCCAACTTACAGGCCTCGGGTGTCGGCGATCGCGAGCAGGCTTCGCAGGAGGATGAACCGGCGCGAGGCACCCGTGGGCGGCCTCGATCAATGTCGATCAAGATCGGCCAGGCCCAGGCGGGAGCATCGCACGACGGGGACGATGCGGTCCGTTGGCAACCACGGAGGACGATTCATGGACGACGTTGGAACCCCGATCGAGCGGATGCGTGCGCTCGATCACCTCAGCCCGCTGGAGGCCGCGAAGGCGTGGGGCGTCCCGAAGCCCGCGCTGAAGAACGCCGCGGAGCAGATCCGCCAGATCCGGGCGGGGGCGGACCGGTCCCTGGCGCGTGACAGGCCACGCTGCCCCGAACCGGTCGCCTCGTTCTACGGCTTCCCCTGCAAGGTCCCGGTCGAGCCCGGCATGGAGGTCTGCTACCAGCACCGGCGGGTGAAAGCCAACCCCGGCGCGGATGTGACCTCCTACGCTCTGGCGGCCGTGCAGGCCCACGCGAGTTGGGAGGAACTGCGCGAGAGCATCCGAGGCCTGGACAAGCGTTCGCTGCAGACCGAACGCCTGCGGCTCTTCCGCGCCTTCGAGGCCAAGGCACCGATGACCGAGGAGGACTACCGGCTCGCCTCCCTGCTACTGCCCTCCGAGGATCCGGCGACGCAGGCTCGCCGCGCCCTGGGCCTGCCCGGGCCCAACGACGGCATCGGCGACGGAGCCCGCCTGCGCGGACTCGGCGTGCTCCTCGCCGCCGCGGAGGCGGCCGCACTCGACCTGCCCACCGGGCTACCCGGCTCCAAAAACAAGTCCAAGGCTCCGCCGGCCAACGACAAAGCCAAGAGCGACGAACCCTTGCTGTACTCCATCGCAGAAGCCGCGAAGCGCCTGGGCGTGGGTGTGGCCTGGCTACGCTCGGAGTCAGCCGCCGGCCGGGTTCCACACCGGGAGATCGGCAGCCACCGCATGTTCAGCAACGACGATCTGGCCCAAATCGTGAAAGATGCCTACCGGCCCAGCAACGGGAAGACCCGCGGCAGACGCTGGTAAGGGCGCGCATGCGCCTCAGCACCATTCGTCACGCGTACGGGTCGCGCAGCGGTCGGGGTTCGCGGACTCCGCGGGTGATCGCCTCGGGGAGGTCCGGGCCGGCGGTGTAGTAACGGCCCTGGGCCTCGCCCTTGGCGGTGAGCCAGCCGGCGCGCACGAGTTCGCGGATGTCGCGTTGGGCCTGCTGCTCGCTGAGTTCGGCGTCGGCCTGGTAGGTGGCGCGGCGCAGGCGGTTGCCCATGGCGGCGGGGTAGAGGGCGTAGAGCATGCGCTCGGGCCAGCCACGCGCTTCGATCGCTTCGTCGAGGGCGGTCCAGACCTCGCGGGTGGTGTTCACCTGACGCTCGACGCTCTGGGCCTGCTGGTGATGGGCGCGCAAGCAGAACCGGACCCACGGCAGTGTCTCGCGGTCCGGGGTCCAGACGGGTCCGCCGACGTCGGCGAGGACGTCGTAGTAGCGGTAGGTGTTGCGGGCCCTGCCGAGCCACTCCTCGATGCTGGAGAACTCCGGCGCCATGACCCCTTCGCGGGCCAGCACCAGGGTGTGCAGGGCGCGGGACATCCGCCCGTTCCCGTCCGACCACGGGTGGATCGCCACCAGGTTCAGGTGCGCCATCGACGCCCGCACCAGCCCTGGAGCGTCCAAGTCGCCGTCGTTCAGCCAGTCCACCAACTCACCGGTCAGCGCCGGCACCTGCTCGGCGCCCGGGGCGGTGTACGCGGCGATGGTCGGGTCCTCCGCCGAGGTGACGTACACCGGGCCGGTGCGCCACCATCCGGGCCGCTTGAGCAGGTGGTGACCCTGCATCATGAAGTGCAGCGCATTCAGCAGCCCCTTGCTGTACGCGAAGTCCTCCCCCGCCTCGGCGAGGCGCTGGATGTAGGTCATCGCCTGCCGGTAGCCCTCGATCTCGACCGCGACGGTGTCGTTAGCCTCGATCGGCGCCTCGCCGACCATGATGTCCTCGACATCCGACACGCTCGCCGCATAGCCCTCGATCGTGTTGGACCCGGCGATCGCCCGGGCGGTCAGGTTGCGCCGCAGCTGCCCCTCCCAGCGCCGAGGCGTGCGCAGATGCAGGCGCAGACGTCCCCGCATCTCCTCGATCTCCGCGAGGACGGCCTGGTCGACGTCGTGCAGTGCGGGCAGAGCGTAGAGCATGAAGCAATGACACCATGACGGCATCAATCAGTCAAGGATGTACGGGGCGACCGTGGCATATGAGCACGCCAACACCTTTCGCGAATTCTTCAGAACCAGCGAGGGCGGCCACCACCCCTGCGCCGGCCCCTCTCATCACCCGCCGGCCCCGCCACCGCACCGCACGCACCGCCCCGGCCACCGGCATCGACCCAGCGCTCCGGACACCCGTCACCGTCAGCCCCGCCCAGACACACGCGTGGGCCACCTTCCTGGCCGAGACTGTCCACAACGGGCTCGACCCGGCACTGGTCACCCAATGGCTGACCATCCTCGCCGACGCCACCGGCAGCCCCGTACTCCCCTCCCTGGCGTCGATGCCCCTGGCCGAGTACGTCGAACTCCGCCTCCCGATCATCCTCGCCGGCCTTGAGACCACGACCCACGTCCCCTACCTCGCCGGATGGCACCACCGAATCGAGCCCGACCTCGGACACCTCCCCATCCGCCTGGTCACCACCGGCACGATCGCCAATGCTGTCGACAGCTGGATCCCAGAGGGCTGCAGCCGCTCCACCATCAAGAACACCCTCGCCATGCTCTTCCGCACCCTCGAACAGGCCGCCGTGGACGGCCTCATCGAACGCGCACCCGCCCGCGTCACCGGATGGCAGAGCGCATACCAACAGGCGGAGGACGAACTGCTGGACCCCCGAGCCCTCGCCCTGCGCGACTGGGACGCCCTCACCAAACTCGCCGCCGCCCTGGTCGACGCCTCCTACAACCACTACCGAGGCTGGGGCGACGTCGTCATCCACGGTGCCTGCACCGCCACTCGCATCGGAGAGGTCTCCGGAGTCCGGGCCCGCGACATCGACACCACCAACTGGCTCCTGACCTGCCGCCGGCAGACCACCCCCGCACCCGGCGGCCTCGTCGACAAACACACCAAGGGCAAGGAAGCCCGCTTCATCCCGATCATCGAACCGCTACGCCCGCAGATCATCCGACGCCTCCAAGCCGCCCGCGGCGACCCCGACGCCCGCCTCTACACCGGCCCCCGCGGCGGCCGCATCAGCACCGCCGTCCTACGTGACGCCACCCAGTGGGACGACGTCACCCACGACCTCGGCTACGAACACCTGCGCCGCCACGACCTGCGCCACACCGGCCTGACCTGGATGGCCGACGCCGGGATCCCGCTCCACATCCTTCAACAGATCGCCGGCCACAAGGAAATCACCACCACCCAGCGCTACTTCCACCCGGACATCCGCGAACTCGCTAAAGCAGGCGAAGCCCTCACCCGCTACCTCGTCGAACAACTCCGCCTCAACGGACAGATCCCCCACCGCTGGTAGTCGCGGGCACCCGCCCTCAAACACCTTACGGAGCGTCACCAAATTGCCTGACACTCAGCCACCTCCCCCAACTCGCCCAATACCCAGGAAGACTGCGACGCGGGTGATCGAAAATCACAGGTCACGATCCAGCATCGGTCACCGCCAGTAGCGAAATTCCGGCGCTGCTAGGCCATTTCACACCCCTGCGCCGCGCCCGAGGTATTCCCGAGAACCCGTCACGCCTGATGGCCAGTCACGCACAGGGCCTCTGACCTGGGATTTCTCCGCCGCCCCTAACTGTCACCCACTTGACCCCACCTTGCGGTCGGTCAAGTGCGCCACAGACACCCCCGCTAGCGATCCAAAGGGCAGCCACGCGTGAAAGCGTCGAATCCGTCGCAAGAATGGACAAATTCCTTTGATTTCAGGGAAGAGGCCCTGGCGCTTCGGCGGCAAATGCCCGTTTTGCGATGTCCGAAAACCGCCAAAGGCGGCCTGCTCTTTACGAGCAAACCGCCTCTGACCTGCGACTTTACAGTCGGGACGACAGGATTTGAACCTGCGACCCCTTGACCCCCAGCGGTCGAAAGGTCGTAACGGTCTGTCCATTCAGTCCAGAACCTGCAGGTCAGGGCCCTACTCCGTCCACCACGCATGACGCCCGATGACACCTCATGACGCCCAGTCCGTGAGAGGTGCGTGAGAGGCACCTGACGACCGGGGCTTCGAGAGTGACTTGCCTCACAGTTACATCTAGAACTCACTCACCGCTATGATCACCACGCTTTCGCGGCAGCAGGGCAACGCATCACCCACTAATAGTTCGGCGCGGAAAAACCACGCGCATTACTGCCGGCAAGGTGGCTGACGGAGCAGCAACGCTGAGATATCGGAAGCCGTGGACCATGACGCGCATCCCGTAACTGTCCTCTCAGTCGCGCGGGACGGCAGAGATCTCGGCGCGCACCGCCTTCGCGGCGGATTACTCATTCGGTAATTTTCCCTACGTCGTGGGGTAGCCGATCTCGGCGATGTCCTCGGCAAGGTTCTCGAGGGTCAGGTCGGCGTTGAGGGCGCGGACCACGTCATCGGTGAGCGGCCTCAGAGCACAGATGTGCCGGACGGTATCCAGGTCGACTGGTACCTCGTAGTAGTCGACGGCGAAGCTCGCGTACGCCTCCGGAGATCGGTCGGCGAGGAGCCGGAACAACCAGTCGGCCCCGTCAGGGTCGACATGGCCCTCTGGGAAGTCGATCTCGCCCGTCTGCCAACTTTCATCAGTCGTCCTATGCCACAGGCAGGCCGTCACCGTCGGTACGCCGTCGTCGTTGAACGCGGGTTCCTCGACGCAGGACCGGAACTCTTCGGGAACGGAGTCCACCACGCCGGGCCGCACTCCGTCCTCGGCATAGGGGCTCATCGGCGACTCGTGGTCGAAGCCCCGAACGTACACACCGGCCGAAGCGAAGACGATCGAGTACTCATCCCCCGAACCGTTGCGCATCGACGCCATCTCTTCCGTCGGCGACCACCGCGCGTCATAGGAGTAGTAGCGCGAGGACCAATCGGGACTGAGGATCGCATCCAGCATCGCCAAAGCCCGGCAGTGGTCCCGCAGAACGTTGGGATCCGGCAGAGAACGGGCGACATCGTTGACGGTCATGCCCACCATCCAAGCGGACCCCAGTGACAACCCGCACGGTCGCCGCCAAGCCGCCACACAAGGGACATCGGCAACCAGTCGGGACAGCAGCCCCATCCGAATAGCGACGCTCTTCAAGGCGCTGACACGTCTCAGCCGGCGGCTGCGCCGAGGTAAAGGGCAGCAAGACGGGGAAGGCGACGGTGCATCTCTTCAGCGTCATCGAAATCGAAGTCCTCACCCATGTCGGACTCCAGCTCCGCATCCAGGTCCTGCCCGGCCCGATGGCGCTTCCACGCCTCGTGGAAGGCATCGGCGTCACCCGTGAGGCGCTCGAACGCGTAGCTGGCCGCGTAGTTCACGCCCTCATCGAAGATCACGTAGTCGTCACCCCGGGTCGCGGCCTCGATCACTGCGGGGTGGTCCGCCAGATCGTCCGGGCGGGCGGCTGCCAGCTCGTACCAGTCCCGCCCGAGGGCGATCAGGCCGGCCCGGAAATCCATGAAGCTGTCGTCCGAGCAGCCTCCGCCGATGAGATAGGCGGCAGCCCACACGTCCCAGCGGTACACGGCGCCGTGCACCTCGTCGAATCGCTCCTGATAGCCGAGGATCTCCTCCTGCGGGAGCCCCGCCAGCTGGTCGACCATTGCCTCGGCGAACGCCTTACCATGCGGACCGCTGCTTTCGGCCCGTGCTGCCCCGACCACATTCCAGAACCCGTCGATGTCCATAACCATCCACCCTTGCAGCAGGTTCCGACATTTGAGGCCTACCGTGTCCCGAATGACCCCCAATGCACTGCAGCGAGCCCTCACCCTGCCCGGCGACCCCGTACTGCGACCCCTCCCGCCCCAGGTCGCCGTCCTCCTCGAAGAGTTGCAGGCCCCACCGAGGCTCGCGGCCCATCTCCGGGCCGTCCACGACGTCGCCCACCAACTGGTCGACTGGGCCGAACAGCACTACCCCCAGCTGGACTTCAACCGGCACGCCGTCCTCTTCGGCGCCGCCACCCACGACATCGGGAAGGTCCTGCACCCCGAGGAGCTTTCCTGGCCCGGCTCCGCACACGAGGTGGCCGGCCACGACCTGCTGATCGCCCGGGGAGTCACCGAGGAGCTCGCCCGCTTCGCCCGCAGCCACGCATCGTGGAACGCCCCCGGCGTCAGCACCGATGACCTGCTGGTGAGCCTGGCCGACAAGGTCTGGAAGGGCAAGCGCGTCACTGATCTCGAACAACTACTGATCGAGCGCCTCTCCGAAGCCAGCCACCAGCGACCGTGGGAGGCGTTCGTGGCACTCGATGATGTTCTCGACCAAATCGCCCAGGATGCCGAACGCAGGCTGGCGTTCCAAGCTGAGCACCCAGTCGCTCCGGGCATCGGATGAGCGCCCGAGGCACTGCCGCATGCCGCACACCTGCAACCCCTCCGCCAGCCTAGTTGGGATCGATGCCAGCGGCGGAGGATGTCAGGTGAAGACCGTGGCGATCACGCTGATCCGATCCGCAGATGACATGGGCGCCGCCGCCTGCCCGCCTTGTGGCGGGTACCGGAACTCAGGCCCCCGCCTCCGACGACCAGCAGGGCCGTTACGGTCTGAGCTCTTCACGCTTCGTCAGACATCGGCGGCCTGGCCGGGGTTTGCCAGGAGGACCCCGAAAGAGGCGCGGTCCGTCGGTAGGCCAGCTCTGCGAAGCCATGTGATCTTGTTGCCGATGTTGCCCCAGCAGTCGTCCTTGGCCGCAATGGCGCTGAGGAGTTGGCGCTGAGCGTCGGTGAGGGCGGCCTCGCTGACGTTGCCGTCGGGGAAGGCGCGCAGCAGGAGCGGTCCCCAGTCGCGTTCGACGGTGAAGTCGTTGGCCATGGGCATCAGTGCCAGGGCGGCGTCGAGGATTTCCTCCAGGGTGGTGGTGCGGGCGAGCAGGGCTTGGAGGAGGGTGAAGCGGAACCAGCCGTCGAGTTGGGGCAGGGGTTCGGCGTCGAACCAGTGGTCCACGGCATGCGGGTCCGACAGTGCCTCCAGAAGGATGGCAGTGGGGCGCGGGTCGTCGGCGGGGAGCGGGGCGAGGGCGGCGCAGGCGCGGATCGCCGGATCCGGGTCGGTGAGCAGGTCGCTGGTGTCCTGCGCCCGGGCGACGAGGGTCAGAACTGCCGCGGCGCGCTCGCGCCGGTCTTTGCTTGTGGTCAGGGTGGTACGCAACCGTTGGGCGGCGTCGGGTATCCGGTCGCGGAGCTCGGGTGCCTTGAGAAGGTGGCCGACGGCGCCGACGGTGGCTTCGCGAACGACGGGGTCGGGATCAGCCAGGTAGGGAGTCACCGCCTGATGGATCGCGGGGCGGGCGGCGCGGCAGGCCGCGATGTCGGCTGGGGCCTCGTACTCGGGATCCTGCTCGCGGTCGTCGTAGTAACCGACCGACTCGGCGATCTCGCCCAGCCACTCCAGCAGTGCGGCCCGCAGGGGGCGGACCCGGTCGTCCCACGCGTACTCGCTCGCGTGCGCGGCCAAGGTGCGCGGATCGCCCAGAATGCCGGCCACGAAAAGCGCGACCGGCGCGGTACTGCTGTAGAGCGAGCCCTGGTGGAGGACCGACATCTGCAGTTGACCCAGGGCATGGGCCTGGACCTCGGGGGCGTCGTCCAGCAGGCCGGCCAGCAGGGTGGGTGTGTCCTCGGCCGACCCGTACGCGTGGCTCAGCTCCGCCCATGGCGTGTCGAGCAGGACGGTCTTGGGGTGCGGGGCCGATTCGATGCCGGCGGGCGGCTCGCCAGAAGTGTTCATGAGTGGCAGTGTTGCGGGCGGGGCTGACAAACGGTCGTCCTCCGTGGATGGAGTTCGATCCCTCCGTTGTCGGCCGTTGCGGCTGCGACAAGGGCGTCCGATTGCGACCCGCCTACAGGGACATGCCGCAGTACAGGCCGCGTTGCCCGGCGTCGCGGGCGAGCTCGGCCAGCCGCCGCAGGAAGTCGGCCACCAGCTCCGCGTCCTGTCCCGCGCCGTCCTCGGCGAGCGTCCAAACGAACGCCGCCTCCTGCAACCGCCCGCTGGTGGCCACCGCGAGCGCGTCGCGAAGGCTGTCCGTGAGCGAGACCAGCCAGTGGCCCTCGTGCTGAGGATCGCTCAGCAGTTCGCAGAAGCGCGGGTCGGCTTCCACCTGCTCTTCGGGCACTCCCGTCAGGTGTGCCTCGACGGCTCCGAGGAGCAGGTAGGGGTCAACCCCCTTGAGACCGACCGTACCGAAGGGGTCGTCGATGCGGCCGTCCTCGAAAACGCCCAGGGCCTGTGTGTCGTCGGTGGCCGCGTAGTAGTCATAGATGTTTCCCATCGCGTGATCGTCCCAGCCGCCAGCGACAGGCAGCTACCGGAGTCCGGGCTCACCCGACCCAGCGGCCCTGCAGGAGCCGACGGACCGCGTTGAGGCCAGAGGCTGTGCAGGCGCGGGCGTGCAGCCAGGCCCAGTCCTGGTCTCCATCCAGGCGCAGCAGCGCGCTCAGTGCGGAGTGGTCGCCCGGCGCCCCGCGACGACACGGCCACTCATTGGGACGCGCGATCAAGATCGCTTCGTAAGGACACGTCGGCGTGGTCGTCTGCAGGGAACAGCAACGAATCGACGAGGGAGGCACGGGTGCCCGAGCTTTGGGCGGGACGGACGCGGGCAAGACCGAACATCACCGCACGGTGATCGACGCCGACGGGGCGAAGGTGCTGTCGCGGCGGGTGCCCAACAGCGAGCCCGAACTGCTCGAACTTCCACCGCTTGAGGCGACACACGCCCAGCACACAGTGATCCCAGGCGAGAAGACGGCGGCCACCATAAGAATCTATGGAACTTCGTAATAGAAGGCATCTCCACAGCCTTCCAGGTGAACGCTAACATCTGCCCCCTGCTGCCAAGCGCGGTGAATTCTCACACTTCCAAGGTCCGCCCATCCCCGCCCCCGACGACGCCGCACAGCCACTCCATTCCACGGCGCCACATGGCCAATTCTGGGAATGGCCACCTGCCCCCTCTTAGCATGGGACGTAGCCCGGATAGCAAGCGGGAACTGACATTCAATCACACGGGCCAACCGGAGGGCAATGTTGCATGACACGTACCGCAGTGTCGTTTCTCGAGATTGTTCAGATACTTCGGTACGGAGCGGCGAGCGCCCCTTTCTCCTTATGATTCTCCAGAGTTCTTGATGCGTCATTGATTGCTCGTACCTTCGCGTGTCCAAGTTCCACATCATGTCCCCTGCTAGTACTTGGAGCGCGTCATCAACCTCTCTATCTTTTCTGCTTACAGACTCAAGCGCATGGCGAATGTCGGCAGAGTACTTGGCGAATGCCTCCACGCCAGACTTTCCCCCGTACAAATATTGAGTCTTCGCCACCAGATCCAGAAGAGATAGCACATTGATAGTAGAGCCAAGGTTAAGGTTGTCTCGGAAGGATCGAATTCGCTGCAGATATCGTTGGGCAACGCCAGAATCCAAACCAAAGAAGGGGGCATATAGTGGCCCATCCGAGAGAATTATCCACTGGACCTCCTCAGCGTACAGGCGCGACAAAGCGAGAGCCAGGCAATGCATTCTCACTAATAGCGCCACCTCTCCAAAGTCTGGCTGGTCCGCGCTACAGTCGGTATTGAATGCCCCCTGATCCTTGAACGGGAAGGCCGGCAGGGCCAGGTACAGTGGCAAGCGCCCATCCGACGCCATAGCGAGCCGCTGGTGAATCACAACTGAATCGACGTTCTCCCGATTCTGTGTGTTCCCTAAGAGCGGGTCAGCTAGCACGCTCAGGATCTTTTCTGTCCTGTCAAGATCGCTCTTCGCTATATCTTCCAAAGGACCATAATCGACAAGCGCCGTCTCAGCCCAGCCCAAATAGTCTGCAGTCACACTCTCAGGCACGTTAACGTGTTTCATGGTCCGCGGGCGAGGTGGATTTGCACTCAATCCAGTGTCGCCCTCATGCGACCTCACGGCCGACAATAGTTCTTTTCTTACCTCGGATTCGGAAATCGGCCTGAGGCGGCGCTCTCCAGGGCTGATCTGCTCGTTCTCGTATCCAAGGTGCGAGAAAAACATGCAACTCGCGAAGTCGTAGGAGTCTGAGCGCGTAGGCCGAAGGCGCGTTCCTTTAGCCAAACCAGAAAAATTCTCCTCCAGGACTGTATTCCCAGACCTTGTCAATTTCGTCAAGTGCCCAGTCATGCTCTTCGCAACCGTTCCGTGGGGGCGCCGAGGTCTCTGATAGCCGCCAGTCGCGTCGGGGACAGTAGTGCTACGAGACGTTCCAGGTGAACTGTGACACCGCCTATCCGGACGTGTGATGACCACTCAGTGACATCGCCCTCTGCGACAACAATACCTTGGGGATAAATTATACGGAATATAGCGTGATGTATACCATCGTCTTCTCTGGCCTCAGGCAGCCACTCAATGCGCGGCGTGTCAATCTCCTTGCTTGGCATTGCAGCAACTGGTACTTGAGGCCACTGATCTGCGCCCCATGTGACACGCGACACCGCCGTGTCCCCCTCCTGAAGCAGGTCCCGGAGTATCGTCTCAGAAAAACAGATCACCTCTTCAATTGAGGTATCAATTTGTCTTGCCACTAGGGTCAGTTCCTCTGCACTGGAAAAACCATCGCGATATGCCGATGAGAAACACCTGCCGACTGCGAATACCCGATGCTCTCCGGTCTCAAGGAGAGTTTGAAGGAGCTGTGGCGCGGGCGAGATTGCCAGACTCAGTGAGGATCCCCAGCCTTCGAATGAAACACTCACTGGCCCTGAGTCCCTATTCTGCAGCGGGGTCGATATGTAATACGGTTCGAACTCGCGGTAGCCGAGCTTGGTTGCTGATGCTGTTGCGATACTGCGGAGACGTGCTAAGAGGAAGCTTGTCAAGATATGGCTTGGCACCTCTGGTTTTTCAGGCCAGTGCTGCCCTAGCGAGCCTGCCGGCAAGACCTCCATACTGTCCGGATAAAGTACCAACTGTTGACGGGACGAGATCACAGCCGACCCTGTCACCTCAACTCGCCGTCCTACCTGCATCTGAGATATATCAACCGCTGGATCACGACGGTTGACAATAACATTCGCGCGGCCGGTGAGTTCCAGTACCCAGCGTCCAGTGGAGTCGCCCTTACTCCATTTCTTTACCACTATGCCCCTTATTTGGGCAGGGACCTGTGTGCCAGTTGGACAGCCGTCCAGGTGATAGTGGAGACCACGCACAGTACGAAGAGCTACAGTCATTTTGGCTAAAACCTCACAGGCGCCAGATCCCGGTTACGCCAAGCCCCATTCACGCTGCTATCAGGGTAAGAGCCAACTTCGGTTCCTGGATCTCTTCCTGCCTAGCAGGCTCACCATGTTCTGCAGAGATAAGATTCCACCCTGCGAGTTCGAGAAGAGGCTGGAGCTCCGGCACTCGCCACATCGACGCGACCAGGAATTCACCCGCAACGAGACTCGCAGCTATCACTCTCTCGTCATCCCCTTCTTTCAGAAGGAGAAGACTCCTCCCGTTGGCCTTGATAACCCTCCTGAGTTCCTGCAGAACCGACTGGACATTCTTCTTGGGTATGTGCAGCAGCGAGTAGGCAATCAATAGGCCATCAAATATGCCTGACCTGAAGGGAAGTCGCTCCATGGTCCCCTGAACCATTGGATGATGAACACCTCTGCGCTGTCGTCCTACGGATAGCATTTCGAATGAGATGTCGATGCCAACAGGACAATGTCCTCTACTACCAAGATAGTTAGAGAAGTTTCCAGGACCACATCCCACATCTAGGATCAAGGACGGTGCTTCAAGAGAACTGGAGAACGAATCAAGCCAGTGCGCATCACTGAGGTCGTCAAAGAAGATCTCCTCGTAATCCCGCGCTGCCAGATCATAAACACGACGAGTGTTTCCAGAATCCATGGCGTCATTCATCATATCGCGCCATTAGAGAGCCGCGATCTATATCTTGGGCCTCGAGAGTCATATCGGCTATCTGTCGAACAGCCCCTCGGCCGCCTCCATAGGAAGAAATCACGTCGGCAGCAGCGAGAGCCTCTACTGCCGCGTCGCAGGAAGACGCTGCGACGTCACAAGCTCTCATCGCTGCCAGATCCCAAAGGTCATCCCCCATAAATAGTATCTTTCCTCTCGTATGCCGCTGCATATCTCTGACGCACCTGAGCTTATCGTTGACACCCAAGCAGACACTTTTGATGTGCAGTTCTTCGGCGCGTTTTCTAACTATCGGGGAATCTAGAGCAGACACAAAAGCAACTGATACGCCAGCCCTCTGCAAGAGTGCAATTCCCAAACCATCCCGCGCATTGAATGTTACTAGCGCTCGCCCGCTCTCGCTGTATATTATTGAACCATCTGTCAATATTCCATCGACGTCCAGGCATACGAGTTCAATGTGTGCGAATTCATCGCACAAGCCTATTGGGAGCCTCTCGAGGTTATCTCGAGCGGCTACGGGATCCAACTGATGGTTGAACGGGCGCGCATGTATGCTCATTCGAAATTATTCACCACTATCTTTCCAACGATGCCCCCATCTTCCATTGCTTGATGCGCTTCTGAAATCTGCGACAGCGGGTACACCTTTCCAACCACTGGCTTTAGGTGCCCTTCGGTGACGGCTTTCAGCATGTTCTCGAAGTCTCGCTCATCGCCCATCCTGCAGCCGCATAGCGCCCACTGGTTATAGAAGAAATCGCTCAGATCAAATGTCACAACGTCGCCAGCTGTTGTGCCCGCGAGAACCACCCGTCCCCCCGGCCTCAGCGACTGCAATGTCGCAGACCACGTGGGGCCAGCCACAGAATCGAACACGAGATCTACTTTCCTCCCTATCAGATCGATTACCTGTTTTGCCACCTCTCCGAGATCATAGCGAATTATTCCTTTCGGCTTAAGCCCCGCTACTTGCTCAGCATCATGGTCGCTTCCAGCTGTCGCGAGTACATTCGCACCAAGATAATTAGCTAGCACGATCGCAGCAGTTCCCAGACCGCCGGATCCACCCCATATGAGGACGTACTCTCCACGTTCGACCATTCCCCTTCTTGCAAGCATGCGCCAAGCGGTTAGGTAGGTGAGCGGTATCGCTGCTGATTCCTCGATCGTTAGATGGCTTGGTGCTGGAAATATGTTTCCGATCGGAACATCACAGTATTCTGCACATGTGCCAGCGCAGTTGTATCCCAGTATGTCAACGATATCCCGATACGGATCGGACCATGAGCGCTCACCAGTCGGGAGCTGCAGTGCTGGGTTAATTACTACTTTTGAGCCTGTTTCGATGGTGCTCTCGCCCCTCAGTTCTACCAATACACCACATCCGTCGGATCCGGGGATATGGGGATATGAGGAGACTATTCCTGGATGCCGAGTCCACAAGTCTGCGGCGTTTACAGAACTTCGTTCTATCTGCACTCTAGCCATACCAGGGGCGAGTGGCCCCTGGGGGACGTCTCGAAGTTCTATAACTTCTGGCCCTCCCGGGCGAACGACTACTGCAGCGCGCATTTGTTCAATCCTTGCCCTGGAGATCAAACGAAGAAATGCTGTGAAAATGCGCCATGCCTTAAGAGTCCCCGTGGCTCTGAGCCGAAACGGCAATCCCGACCAACAGCAGATCGCAAAAAATGTTCGGCTGAAGGTTTGTTCAAGCTTTGATGAACCGGCGCAGTGCCAGGACTGATGCACCTGACGGCACGTGTTTGATTGTGAGCACCGAGGGAATCTTCCGCAGGCTGGGCGACACTTCGTCCTCCTCGTTAGCCCTCCTTCTCAAGTATGGGCACTCTCAAGCGACATGTCGCGCTGAGGTCAGCCAGCTTGGCAGCATCACGCTGCGGGTGACCCGGCTAGCAACCTCAGGCCGACCGGGCGGCCAGGCGAAGACATGGCGGTGCTGACGCGGGACCAGTGGGTGCGGCCAGGGCGGAATGCCCGCAGGCGCGGCCATCCCTGGTTCAGGTTCGCATTAGCAGATTGGCGCTGCCCGATAGCGTAGTTCGCGAATCTCGACCAACAGATAGGTCACCGCCACACCAGGCTCTCGCTTCAGGTGGTGGCGCAGGCTCGTGGTAAGACCGACCGGCGTGGAACAGTTCGGAGGGCGTAAGTCCTCGGCCAATCCGGTTTCGGTACGGCCGTGGTGCGGCCCTCGTTGATCTGCACCCGCGTAGTGCTACCAACCGCAGCCGCCCAATGCTCACGCTCACGTGCACAACAATGGGTACCAATCAGATCCTTCCCCCGCCGATAAGCGCACTTGTCGCCACGACAAGGGGTTGTCGCATGTCGGACGGCATTCAGCGCCGCTTGTGGTCGCACGTGAGCGCAGACTGAACGGACCAGGAGAACCTCCAGCGTCAGGATGCGATCATCATGCGCTCCTCACCCCGCAACGGCCGCGTCTACCGCCGATGCGGCTGCCGCGACCCACAGCACAAGCAACTCGGCGCCCACTGCCCCCGCCTCTCCGCCGACCCCGAGCACGGCACCTGGACCTTCGCCGTCGACCTCCCCGCCAACGGCAACCGCCACACCCTGCGCCGCGGCGGCTTCCCCACCGAGGAGACCGCCCGCACCGCCCTCCGGCGGGTACTCGAGGGCCAGGACGGCGGCTTCAGCGCCGACCCCAACCAGACCGTCGCCGACTACCTCACCGCCTGGCTCCAGACCAAGGCCCTCACCGTCAAGCCCACCACCCTGGTCCGCTACCGCGACTACGTCACCAACGACCTCATCCCGAACCTCGGCCGCATCGGGCTCGACGACCTCAGCCACTAGTGCCGCATCAGGCAACGTTCGCCCCGTCGTGACCTGTCGCCTGGTTGCTGTGCCGGGCGGCACCGGACGGTCAGAATGATCACGTGGCTGAACGCGTGCAGGTCCGTGAGATCGATGACGACGAGGGCAGACGGCTGCTGCGGATTGTCCGCCGGGGCGCTGGGTCGGTGGTGACCTGGCGGCGGGCCCACATGGTGTTGCTCTCTGCCCAGCGCATGCCCGTGGCGAAGATCGCCGAGGTCACGTTCACCAGCGCGGACCGGGTCCGCGACGTGATCCACAACTTCAATGCCGACGGCTTCGACTCGCTCTACCCGAAATACAAGGGCGGACGGCCCAGGACCTTCACGCTGCCCGAGCGCCGGGAGATCAAGAAGATCGCCAAGTCCAAGCCGGCCGAGCACGGCCTGCCCTTTTCGACCTGGAGCCTGGCCAAGCTGGCCGACTTCCTGGTCGCCGAGGGGGTGGTCGACGACATCAGCCATGAGGGCCTTCGGGTCCTGCTCCGCGAGGAGGGCGTCTCCTTTCAACGCGTGAAGACCTGGAAGACCTCGAAGGATCCCGACTACGAAGCGAAGAAGGCCCGCGTCGAGCACCTCTACGCGATCGCCGACGGCGAGGTCATACCCGAGAAAGGTGAGCCCGAAGTCGTCTTCTGTCTGGACGAGTTCGGGCCACTCAACCTCCAACCGCACCCCGGTCGGCAGTGGGCCGAACGCGGTGGCAAGGGCAAGGCCCCCGATCGCGAGCCCAGACCCCGGCGTCGGGCCACCTACACCCGACCGCACGGCGTCCGGCACCTGTTCGCCGCCTACGACCTCGCCAAGGACCAGCTCTACGGGCACATCAAGAAGACCAAGAACCGGTCCAAGTTCCTGGAGTTCTGCCGCTACCTGCGCTCGCTGTACGCGGCGGACGTTCGCATTGCGATCATCTGCGACAACTACTCACCGCACCTGACGACGAAGCGGTGCCAGCGGGTCGGGACCTGGGCGGCGGCGAACAACGTGGAGATCGCCTACACCCCGACCAATAGCTCCTGGCTCAACCGGATCGAAGCCCAGTTCACCGCCCTGCGCTACTTCGCCCTCGACGGCACCGACCACCAGAGCCACAAGGAGCAGGGAAGCATGATCCGCCGCTACATCATCTGGCGAAACAAGCACGCTGCCGACGAACGCCTCAGCGCGGTCGTCAATAGGGCGAACATCGCCTGATCTGCCATCGCGGGGCCGGCCAGGTCACCCCTCGTCCCTCGGCGTGACGGGACGTACGTACCACGCGGAGCAGAAATCTGCCTGGAGGACCACTTCGTCCCGGTAGAGGTAGTCGGCGTCATGAAGGACGACACCGCTCACCACGAAGTGGCTGACGCCCGAGTCAACCGAGTCGCGCGTCTCGCCTGACCTCGGGCTCAGCGGCACGTCGATACGAATCGGGGCCTCGGCGGGCAATTCGCTGAGGGCTTCGAGTAGCTCCCCCACCGTCAGCTCCACGGTCTCATGCCGGTAGCGCTCGATCTCCATGTCATCGGCCATGCGGCACAGGATACGAGCACAGATCCTTGATCAACTGGTGCCGATCAGCTCTTGTCCAGCGGCATCAGAGCAGGGCAAACGTTGCCTGATGCGGCACTAGGCAGTGTCCTGGCGATCAGTTGAGTCGTTGATACGACTATGGGGAGTAGGGGTGATCTGACGGATGCCCAGTGGGAGCGGCTGGAGCCGCTTCTGCCGGTGAGTAACGGGCGTTGTGGCAGGTGGCGGGACCATCGCCAGGTCGTGAACGGGGTTCTGTATCGGATACGCACGGGGGTGCAGTGGCGTGATCTGCCGGAGCGGTACGGCCCGTGGAAGACGGCGCACGAGCGGCATCGTCGCTGGTCGGCGGACGGGACGTGGGAGATGCTCCTCCAGCGGATTCAGGCCGGGGCGGACGCGGCCGGCGAAATCGACTGGGACGTCTCGGTCGACTCGACGTCCGTGCGCGCTCACCACCATGCCGCCGGTGCCCGGCAGGCTCCGCCACCTGTCGTCAAAGGGGGCTTCGGTCAAGCGGTCAAAGTCGCTCGAGTCCGGGCGGAACTGATCGACCGGCTGGCGGAGGTGGTGCGGGAGGTGAGGCGCTCGGCCGCTCGCGCGGCGGGTTCACGACCAAGATCCACCTGAGTGCGGACGGCCGCTGCCGGGTGCTCTCGCTGGTCATCACTCCCGGACAGTGCGCCGACTGCACCCAGTTCGAGCCGGTCATGGACAAGATCCGCGTGCCGAGGCTGACGACCGGGAGGCCGCGCACGAAGCCGACAGCGTCAGCGCGGACAAGGGCTACAGCAACCGCTGGATCCGCCGGTACCTGCGCAGACGCGGGATCCGACACGTCATCCCGGAGAAAGCCGACCAGGCCGCCAACCGGGTCCGACGTGGCAGGGCAGGCGGCCGACCGCCCGGTTTCGACAAGGACCGCTACAAGAAGCGCAACACCGTCGAACGGGCGATCAACAAGCTCAAGGCCTTCCGCGCAGTAGCGACCAGGTTCGACAAGCGCGGCTACGTCTACCTCGGCACCGTTACCGCAGCCGCGCTCGTCGTCTGGCTCCGCTCGTAATCGCCAGGACGCCGCCTGGCTCGCTCAGGCGCTGAACGGCGGGGTCAGGCCGTACCGCGTGATGACGTCGGGCAGCCAGTCGGGTTGCCCGAACTGGAGCCCGTACTTGGCGGCGAGCGCCGGTATCGCGTCCTCGGTCGGCGGCGGCCCGTCGGCGAGCATCTCGGCCATTTCGCGGAAGCAGTGCTCGAAGCCGGCCGGACTGATGATCTCGATCATCCGGGCCGGGACAGGACCGGCGTTCCACATCGCGTGCAGCTCCCCGCGCGGCTTGGTGATGTAGCCGCCGGCGCCCAGGACAACTTCGCGGTCGCCGGACCGGAAGCCGATCTCGCCCTCGGTGACGATCGAGTATTCGTCTTCCCGGGTGTGCAGGTGCGGCGGCACCAACGCCCCGACCGGGAATGGGTGTTCGACGACGGAGACCGCGCCGTTGGTGTCGGCGCCCCAGAGCTTGAAGGCGACCCCGATTGAGCCGAGGTAGCCCTCACCTCCCTCGCCGGGGCGGACGATGGTGAGTGGCGGGGCCAGCGGCTCTGTCATGGTGATCACTCCTCCATGCATTTTGGAGATACACTGGTGTTCTCTTAAAAAGTCTCCGCCTCGGATCGCAGGGCGTCAACAGGTGAGTGAACAGCAGCGTTCATCGAAAACGCGTGGTTACGAGATGCGCAAACGCGCCGAGGGCATGGGCCGGACGCGACAGCGCATCGTCGAGGCCGCCGTACATCTGCACGGCACCACGGGTCCGGCGGCGACGAGCATCGCGGCGATCGCCGAACGTGCCGGGGTCACCCGACTGACCGTCTACCGGCACTTCCCCGACGAGACCGCGCTGTTCCAGGCGTGCTCGGGGCACTGGCTGTCGCAGCAGCAGCTGCCCCAACCCGAGGAGTGGGGCGTGATCGGGGATCCGGTCGAACGGCTGACGGCCGGGCTCGCCGACCTCTACCGCTTCTACCGCGCGGGCGAGCAGATGCTGACGCTGGTCAGCCGCGACCTACACGCGGCGCCCGACTCGATTCGCGAGGCCTGGGAGGCGAGGAACAGGCGCTACGTCGAGGTGCTGGCCGACGCGTGGCCGACCGCGGGTGAGCCCGTCCGGCGGGCGGTGATCGGCCATGCAGCGGCGTTCCCGACCTGGCGGTCGCTCTGCCGAGAGCAGGGGCTGACGGACCGTGAGGCGGTCGAGGTCATGGTCACGCTGGTGGGAGCGGTCGGTAACTGACAGGCCAGGCGAATGAGTTCATCGGCCAGGTTCCGGAATACCCAGGGCATGGCCGAAGCTGACCTGATCACCCCTACTCCCCATAGTCGTATCAACGACTCAACTGATCGCCAGGACACTGCCTAGTGTCCTGCGCCGGAGATCCGTCGGCAGAATCGGGCGAGGGAGTCGAGGATCTCGTCGGCGGTCTTGGTCCAGGTGAACGGTTTGGGGTCCTCGTTCCAGTTCTTGATCCAGGCGCGGATGTCCCTCTCAAGGGCCTGAACGTTCTTGTGGGCACCACGTCGGATCATCTGGTCGGTGAGAAAGCCGAACCACCGCTCCACCTGGTTGATCCACGAGGACCCGGTCGGGGTGAAGTGCATATGGAATCGGGGATGTTGCGCCAGCCAGGCACGGATGGCCGGGGTCTTGTGGGTGCCGTAATTGTCGCAGATCAGGTGGATGTCGAGCCCGTCGGGAACCTCGCGGTCGATCTTGACGAGGAACTTCTTGAACTCCGCCGCACGGTGCCGGCGGTGCAGTGAAGTGATGACCTTCCCGCTGCTGGTGTCGAACGCGGCGAACAGGGTGGTCAGACCGTTGCGCACGTAGTCGTGGGTTCGACGCTCCGGCATGCCCGGCATCATGGGCAGGACCGGCTGGGAGCGGTCGAGGGCCTGGATCTGCGACTTCTCGTCGACCGACAGCACCACCGCACCTTCGGGCGGGTCGAAGTACAGGCCGATCACGTCGTGGACCTTCTCGATGAAGAGCGGGTCGGTGGACAGCTTGAAGGTGCCGACCAGGTGGGGCTTGAGCTGGAACTTCCGCCAGATCCGTCCGACGGTCGACTTCGAGAGGCCGCTGCGGGCGGCCATCGAGCTCCGGGACCAGTGTGTCGCGTTCTTCGGGATCTCCTCCAGCGTCGCCACGACGACCGCCTCGATCTCGTCGACCGCGATCGTGGGCGGCCGGCCCGGTCGGGGTTCGTCTACCAGGCCGTCCAGCCTCTCGGCGAGGAACCGGCGTCGCCACTTGCGGACCGTGTCCGCAGTGATGCCCAACTCCCTTGCCACGCCGACGATCGACGGCACATCAGGACCGTCGCAGGCCAGCACGATCCGGGCCCGCAGAGCCAACGCCTGGGCGGACGAGGCTCTGCGGGCCCACCGCGTCAGCGTGGCCCGTTCCTCGTCGGACAGCAACAACGGTTCCAAGGCGGGACCACGACGGCGCACCGGGAGATCAGGAGAAGAAGAGCTCACACACAACTAACGACGGATCTCCGGCGCAGGACACTAGTAGTGCTTTGTTAGGTGGTGCGCGGGGGCTGGTCACGTGTGCTGTTCGGCGGTTCTCTGCGGGCATGACTCCGGACGAACTTGGTGCTTTACGTGATGAGTTGGAGGCGTTCGCGGCGGAGGTCTTCGCTCCGCTGCGGCGCTCGGACCAGCGGGACAAGGGCATCAGCTACCTACGAGGCCTCCTGCTCGACGGCCGGCGCAAGTCGATGCAGCCGATGGCCGAGCGACTGGGCATCGACCACCAGCGCCTGCAACAGTTCGTCTCCTCCTCGACCTGGCCGGTGGACCAGGTCAGGTCGAGGCTGGCCGACCGTGCGACACGCGCCCTCGAACCGGACGCGTGGGTCGTGGACGACACCGGTTTCCCGAAGGACGGCGCCGGCTCGCCGGGCGTGGCCCGCCAGTACTCGGGCACTCTCGGCAAGGTCGGCAACTGCCAGGTGGGGGTGAGCGTGCACGCGGTCACCGACAGCGCGTCGTGCCCGCTGAACTGGCGCCTGTTCCTTCCCGCATCCTGGGACCCAGTCATGGCCGGTGATCCGGCCGGGGCCGCGTTCGTCGAGCGCCGCAGGGCCCGCTGCGGCGTCCCGCAGGCGGAGGGCCACCGGCCGAAGTGGCAACTGGCTTTGGAGATGATCGACGAGCTCGCCACGTGGAAGCTCTCCCCTCCGGTCGTGGTCGCCGACGCCGGCTACGGAGACAACGCACACTTCCGCGCCGCCCTCGGCGAACGCGAGCTGCGGTGGATCGTGCAGGTCAAGGGCCTGGCCACCGCCCACCCGGTCGACGCCGTCACCCACCAGCCGTCCTACGGCGGACTCGGCCCCAGACCCAAGCCCCGCTACCGCACCCGCCCCGTTTCGCTGGCCGAGCACGTCCGGGCCGCAGGCCGGGCAGCGGCCCGGACGGTGACCTGGCGGCGCGGCTCACGCGACCGGCTGACCTCGACCTTCGTCGTCCTGCGCGTCCGCCTGGCCGGCCGCCGTCCACGACTGGAGGAGGACGGCACCCTGCCCGCCTGTTGGCTGCTCGCCCAGTGGCCGCCGGACCTGCCCAAAGGCAGCATGGACCAGCTCACCCGGCCAAGCTCCCCCAAAGCGCCCCGCACTACCCAACACACCCACCGAATGATCGGCTACACCACCAAGCGGGCACCATGCGCTGCGGGGCTGGCAGTAGCTGGCCGCGGAACGGCGATGAGGTAGCCACCTCCGCCCTGGTCAGCGTCTTGGATCACTGGGCGTCATGCTGGGCGGGGCTGATCACGCCACCAGTTCATCATGTGCCGTTGTGCACCAAGCTCACGGCCAGGGCGGCCACCGGCAGACAGAAAAATACGGCCCAGGGGCCCAACTGGTAGTCACGGACCCGCAGGTGGGCACACAACGCACCCAGGAAGTACAGCACGAGACAAGCGGCGGCGAGTGTGCCCAGCACCGGCACAGCGAACCCGGCCAGCAGTCCCAGCGCCCCCGCCGCCAACAGTGCGCCCAGCGGGCGCATCCAGGACCGAGGCACGCGCAACTTGTCCGCCTGGCTCTTGGGGTACTCGTGGCCGATGAAGTTGGCCATGGCGGCCAAGCCGTTGACGGCCGAGGTGAGGATGATGACCACGAGGTAGGTGGCGAACACGAAAGTCTCCTTCTTCGGGCCTTGGCGTCGCGAAGCCGATCTGACCAGGCTTCCCAACACGTTCTCAGGCGTTCTGCAGGGCGAATACGAAGGTGGCCGTGCTGAGCACGAGCATGCCGGTGGCGTTGAGGAAGAGGTTGCGTCCCAGATCGCGGGCGCGAATGTGCATGCCCACGGCGGTGAGGAAGTAGCAGACGACGGCGGCGCTGGTCACCACCGCCAGCGGGGCGGACCAGATGCCCGCGACCAGTCCTGCGGCCGTCACGGTCTTCAGCAGCGGCAGGAGCGGCCAGAACCGGCGGGGGAATCCGACGTCCTGCAGGCAGTCGCGGATGAAGCCGACCGGCTTGAGGCACATCGCGGCGTCCGCGAGATGGATGACGGCGAGGCCGGCCAGCGGCCACCAGGGCTGGACCACAGTTGTTGCTCCTTCGAAGGTTCGGATCTGCGTGCGTCGAGCAGGGGCACATCTGAGAGACAGGGCGGCGCGGCGATTTGTGACACCGTCACCGAAGGGCTGTGGTCGGGGCGTGGCGGCCGAGGAGCGGTGGTCGGCGTCCTTCGTCCCGTCGGGTACCGCATCAAGCGGCCGCCTCGGCGACCGCGATCGACCAGCAGATGTAGAAGAGGTTGACCACCAGCCGGGCCGCCGCTCCGACCGGCTGCTCCAGGAACCGGGTCCGGTCGGCACGGGCAGACCGTAGGGCGTCGACGTGGGAGACCAGATAGATGGTGATCAGCGCGGCGGCGGCCCACCCGCCCGCCGCACGCCACCGCGGGGTCAGCACCAGCGCGCCCACCGCGATCTCCGCCGCGCCGGCGGCGGCGACCAGCAGCGCGGGCTGAGTGAGCCACCGCGGAACCAGGGTGCGGAAGTATCCGGGCACCACGAAGTGCGCCGCCCCCACCCCCGACAGGAAGATCCCCAGCGAAACGGCCGCGATACGGTTCATGGCGTGAGCATCGCCCCCGCCCGCGCCTGGGCGCTTGAACGAAACGATCGCCGCCTGGTGTTCGCCTCGGGCCCCGACGGGGCGATGTTCGCCGAGACCGGCGCGTTCGGCGTCACCGCGCACCGCCACCCGGTCTGGAAGGTCGTCCTGTCGCCCCACGGACTCGTCGAGACCCGGCTGCCAGGACAGCATCCGATCACCTCGGCCGGCGTGATCGTGCCGCCCCAATTCCTCCACACGGCCGCCGCTTCAGCCTCCTACACCGCTCTGTTCCTCGACCCCTGGCGACTCCGTCCGGAACTGGGCCTGACCTGCCTCGACCGGGCCGCCGTGCGCCGCATCCTCGCGGCCCTGGACCGCAGCGAGGCACCCGGCCCGGGTGCCGACCTCGCCGCCGCCGGAGCGGAGCTGACTGCCCTGACCGGCGCGGCACACCCACTCGATCCCCGCGTCGCCCACGCGATCGCGGAAAGCACCCGCGCCGACCCACCCGCCGCGATCGGCTCCATCGCCGCGGACGTCGGGCTGTCCCCGCCCCGGCTGCGCGCCCTGGTTCGCGTATCAGTGGGAGTCCCGCTCGTACAGCTGAGGACATGGGCGCGACTGCGTACCGCCGTTGCCGCCCTGCACGACGGTTCGGTGGCCGCGGCCGCCGCGTCCTCCGGCTTCGCCGACCAGGCCCACCTGGCCCGCACCGCCCGCAGCCTCCTCGGACGCACGCCCGCCTCAATGGGGCGGCCCCCGGCCCACCAGGCGCGCTGAAGCGGCTCCGGTCTTCACCTCTCGGGTCGGGTTCGGCCACTCGATCACACGATGAACCGAGGACCGAGCCGCTGAGTGATCCGCCTCACATTGCTGTCAGGATTTCCGTCGATGCGGTGTCTTGTGCTCGAGCCCCTCGGAGCGAAGGAGACACCATGGGCGAGAACACCGACGTGGTCGTGATCGGCGGCGGATACGCCGGAGTGATGGCGGCCAATCGTCTGACGCAACGCGACGACGTGACGGTGACCGTGGTCAACCCGCGCCCGGTCTTCGTCCCGCGGTTGCGCCTGCACCAGCTGGTCGGCGGGACCCACGACGCGGTCATCGACTACCGGGAAGTCCTGGCCGAGGGCGTCCGGTTGGCCGTCGACAGCGCGACCCGGATCAACGCCCCCGGGCGCAGTGTGACGCTGGCCGAGGGCGGCGGAATCGGCTACGACTACCTGGTCTACGCGGTGGGCAGCGGCAGCTCCGGCCCGCGCGTGCCGGGCGCGGCCGAGTTCGCCCACCCGGTAGCAACCCTGGAGGAGGCGCAGCGGCTGCGATCGGTGCTCGACGACACGCCGTCGATGGCCCCGGTGACGGTCGTGGGGGCCGGTCCGACCGGCGTCGAGACCTCTGCGGAACTGGCCGAGCAGGGTCGCACCGTCACGTTGGTCTGCCGCGGTGTCCTCGGTCCGTACCTTCACCCCCGGGCTCGGGGCACCGCCCGTAAGTACCTCGCCGGGCTGGGGGTCAGCGTTCTCGAAGGCCCCGGCACCTCGGTCACCGCGGTGATCCGGGAGGGCGTGGAGCTCCACGACGGCCGCACGTTGGCCAGCGCGGTCACCGTCTGGGCGGCGGGCTTCGGGGTTCCCGATCTGGCCGCTCGCAGCGGGTTGTCCACAGATGCCGCCGGTCGTCTGCTCACAGACGAGACCCTGACCAGCGTCGAGGACGAGCGCATCGTCGCGGCGGGCGACTCGTCGGCACCGTCCGATCTGCCGTTCCGGATGAGCGCCTACGCCGCGGGGTGCCTGGGCGCCCATGCGGCCGACACCGTGCTGAAGCGGATTGCGGGTGGCCGGCCGGTGCCGGTCGACCTGTCGTTCCCGGCCATGTGCCTCAGCTTCGGCCGCCGCGCCGGGATCTTCCAGTTCGCCCACAAGAACGACACCGCGATGCCCCTGTACCTCGGCGGGGCCGTCGGCCGGAGGCTCAAGGAGCTGTCCTGCGACTTCAGCGTCAAACACCTGGTGACCGAAGCCCGCAAGCCCGGCTCGCACTCCTGGCCCAAGGACGGCAAGCACCGCCCCGCTCTGCTGCGGTCCCGGCGCGGCAACGCGGTGGCACCGGTCGCATGGGAGCAGGAGAGGACAGCATGAACATCAACCCGGAACCCAGTGGGCAGCGGCAGACCGGCAGCGAGCCAGCGGACCGCGACAGCGGCGACCACACCGCCATCGAGGCGACGGAAACGTTCGTCGCCCACCGCAACCTGCTGTTCACCGTCGCCTACGAGATCTCGGATCGGCGGCCGACGCCGACGACGTCCTGCAGGAGACCTGGTTGCGCTGGGTCAGAGTCGACGCGGCGCACGTCAACGACCCCCGCGCCTACCTGGTTCGAATCACCACCCGTCAGGCGCTCAACCGGCTCCGGTCGGTGAAACGCCGCCGGGAGGCGTACCTGGGCTCCTGGCTGCCGGAGCCACTACTCACCACTGCGGACGTGGCCGCCGACGTCGAACTCGCCGAGAGCGTGTCGATGGCGCTGATGCTCGTACTCGAAACGCTGACCCCGACCGAACGGGCGGTGTTCGTGCTGCGCGAAGCGTTCGGGATCGGCTACGACGAGATCGCGGCCGCGCTCGACAAGACCCCCGCCGCCGTGTACCAGATCGCCCACCGCGCCCGCCGCCACGTCGAAGCCCGCCGTCCGCGCCGCTCGGTCACCGCACGCCAGGCCGAGGCGGCCGCCGAGGCGTTCCGGCGCGCGCTCGAGACCCGGGACCTGCAGGGCCTGCTCGACGTGCTCGCCCCCGACGTCGTGGCGATCAGCGACGGAGGCGGCATCAAGCAGGCCTCGCCACGGCCGATCACCGGCGCCGACAAGGTGGCCCGTTTCATCGTCGGCGGCCTCACCAGGAACGATGTCGCGCTCACCGTCGAGGCGACCGTGGTCAACGGCAGCCCCGCACTCGCCCTGCACGTGGACGGGGAACTCGACGGCGTCATCGCGATGCGCGTCGACGACACCCACATCACCGGCCTCTACTACGTCCGCAACCCGCAGAAACTGACCCACATCGCATCCGAAACCCCGCTCACCCTGCGATGAACACAGGTCACAGCCCAACAATTCGAGGAGGGGACATGACAGCGCGAGTGCCGCTCGCCACCGACACGCTTCCGTCGCGATGGCCGAGGGTGGCAGGAGCAGTCGTCCTGCTCACAATGATCGTCACTGTGCTGCTCACCGCCTTCGCCTGGCCGTCGGTACGGTCGTCGGTGCACGAGGTGCCGATCGCCGTCGCCGGACCGGCCGGCGCGGCAGCCCCGATCCGTACCGCACTCGATCAACGTCTGCCGGGCGGCTTCGAGATCACCGAGGTCGCCGACACCGCCGCCGCCGAGCAGCTCATCCGCGACCGGCAGGTGTACGGGGCGATCGACCTCAGCTCCGGCACCCCGCACGTCATCGTCGCCTCCGCCGCCAGCACCGCGGTCGCCCAGACCCTGCAGATCATGGCGACCGGCCTCAGCCAGCAAGAGAACCCTGATACGGCGGTCGCCGTCCGCGACCTCGCCGCCCTGCCCGCCGACGACCCGCGCGGCGCCGGCCTGGCCGCAGGCGCCCTGCCTCTGGTCATGGGCGGTCTGCTGGCCGCAGTGCTGCTGGCCAGGCTCGTTCGCGGCACCGTCCGGCGGGTCGCGGGGGCGCTCGCCTTCGCGGCAACCGGCGGTCTGGCCGTGGCAGCGATCCTGCAGTTCTGGCTCGGCTCGCTGAGCGGGTCCTACCCGGCCAACGCCGGTGCCGTCGCGCTGAGCATCGCGGCCACCTCCCTGACCGTTCTCGGGCTGGAATCCCTGCTCGGATTCCTCGGAATCGGAATCGGCGCCGTCGCCATGGTGCTCATTGGCAACCCCCTCTCGGGTACGGCGACCGCACCCGAGATGCTGCCCGGCCGATCCGGCACGCTCGGCCAGCTAATGCCACCCGGGGCCGGCGGCCGGCTGCTCCGATCAACCGCCTTCTTCGACGGCCGCGGCGCCACCCACGCCGTCACCGTCCTGGTCGCCTGGATCGCGCTCGGTGCGGCGCTCTGCCTGGTCGGCAGCCTGCACACACGCCACAGGCAGTTCCCGTCAGCAATCGCGGCGCCGTCCCGTTCAACTCACCGGTAGCAAACGAATCGACAGGAGCATCACATGAAGCACCGCATCGTCGTCCTCGGCGCCGGCTACGCCGGAGCCTATGTGGCCGGGAACCTGGCCCGCCGGCTGTCCCCGGCGGACACCGAGATCACCGTGGTCAACGCCGCCCCGGACTTCGTCCAGCGCGTGCGGCTGCACCAGCTCGCGGTCGGCCAGAAGATCGGGGCTCCACAGCTCGCCGACGTCTTCGCGGGCACGGGGATCCGGCTGCGCCTGGCCCGTGTCACCGCCGTCGACCCCGAGAGCCAGGTCGTCGCCATGGCCGACGCCCACGGCGGCGGCGAACTCGGCTACGACACGCTTGTCTACGCGCTCGGCAGCCACGGCGACCTAGACGCAGTCCCTGGCACTGCCGAGCACGCCTTCGACGTCGCCACCCGGCCCTCGGCGCTGCGCCTCCGCGAGCGCCTGGACGGCCTGGGCAGGCAGGGCGAGGGCGGGCGGGTGGTGGTCGTCGGCGACGGGTTGACCGGCATCGAGACCGCCACCGAGATCGCCGAATCCCGGCGCGGCCTGTCGGTGACGCTCATCGCCCGCAGCGAGCTCGGCACCCCGCTCTCCGCCGGAGCCCGCGACCACCTGCGCCGAGCCTGCGACCGGCTGGGCGTCACCGTCCTGGAGCACACCACCGTGGAAGCCGTCGAAGCGACGCGGGTGCTGTGCGCCGACGGCACCGCCCTGGCGTCCGACGCGACCGTGTGGACGGCCGGCTTCGCGGTCGCCCCGATCGCCGCCGCGGGCGGGCTGGAGGTCACCGAGAACGGTCGGATCGTGGTCGATCGCACCATGCGGTCCCTCTCGCACCCGAACGTCTACGCCGTCGGCGACAGCGTCCACGCCATCGGCGACAACGGCAGGCCGCTGCCGATGTCCTGCGGTTCGGCCGGCTACACCGGCGTGCAGGCCATCGAGGCGATCATCGGACGTCTGACCGACCGCAAGGTCCCGAACACCAAGCTGGTCTACACGTACAACAACATCAGCCTCGGGCGGCGGGACGCGATCCTGCAGATGGTCGACAACGAAGGGAAGGCGAAGCCGAAGCACATGGGCGGCCGGAAGGCCGCGCGGATCAAGACGGTCCTCGTCACGCTCTCCGGATGGGCCGCCGCCCACCCGACCCTCGGCATGCCCAAGCGCAAGCGCCGCCTGGCCGCCACGGCGGACGCGTCCACCGCGAAGGCCGTCGCGTAGCCGCCTGAGGTGAGCCGCGCGGGCAGCAAGCGCCATGCCGAGCGCCGCGAGCATCCGCTGCAGAACGGGCGTGCGCCGCTCCGTCTCCCACAGTCCTATCAACGACTGGACTGATCGTCGGGACGTCTTCCAGCCCCGGCGATGCTCGGTACTGACGGCTGAATACGGTGGAGGTAGGCCCGGTTGAATGAGAGGACGCGAAGACGTGGATGTGTATGAGGCCGTGGACACTCGCCGGGCCGTGCGGGCGTTCAGCGATGAGCCCGTGCCCAAGGAGGTACTCGAACGAGTGCTGACCGCAGCGGCGCGGGCTCCGTCCAGTGGGAACCTCCAGCCGTGGCATCTGTACGTCGTGACCGGTGAACCCTTGGCGGAACTCAAGCGGACCGCGACGGCCAGGGCACTGGTGGGGGACCCCGGCGACGAGCGTGAGTACCCGATGTACCCGGACGGGCTGGCCTCGCCGTATCTGGACCGCTTTGCTGCTGCCGCCGCCCAGCGGTACGAATCGCTGGGGATCGAGCGCGACGACCCAGACCGGCCCAGGAAGATCGCCACCTTGAACTCGGAGGCGTTCGGAGCGCCAGCCGTCCTGTTCTGCTACCTCGACCGGACAATGGGGCCCGGACAGTGGGCTGACGCGGGGATGTACCTGCAGACGGTCATGCTGTTGTTGAGGGCCGAGGGGCTGCACAGCTGCCCCCAGGTGATGTGGACCGTGTACCGGGAGACTGTCAGCCGGGCAGTCGGAGCCGATGACGGACTCGTGCTGTTCTGCGGCGTCTCAGTGGGGTTCGAGAAGGAGGGCGTGCCGCAACTGCGCACCGGGCGGGCGGACATGACGGAAACGGTGAGCTTCATCGGAGTGTGACCGTTGGATGGCCGAGATCGACAGGACAGGTCCTAGTACTCCAGCCGGACTTCTCCATTCCTGCTGGTCAACGGCTTGGGAGTGGGGAGTGTAGCCGGGTGGGAGCGGGTGCGGGGCGGTCTTCGCCGCCCGGTCCCACCAACGGATGACCGCGCCGCGTGTAGTGACAGCGTTCCGGGCAGTGCGCCCATGTGATCGATGCAGCAACCAGCATGTGGGAACAGGAACTTGGTCGCCTTCTCCTGATGATCGGGGCGCGCTTCACCCGTGTGGAGCCCCGGCGCCGTGTGCGGGACTACGTCCGCGGGCTCCTGGGCCCGGTGGGCCGCAAGAACGGCTGGCAGCTGGCCGAGTACGCGGGCCACGCCACCCCCGACGGACTGCAGCACCTGCTGTCCCGCAGCCGCTGGGACGCGGACGAGATCCGCGACGACCTGCAGGCCTACGTCGCCGAACACCTCGGCACCGACGACGGAGTGTTGATCATCGACGACACGGGCTTCGTCAAGAAGGGCACCACCTCCGCCGGAGTTCAGCGCCAGTACTCCGGAACCGCCGGCCGCACCGAGAACTGCCAGATCGGCGTCTTCGCCGCCTACGCCACCACCCGCGGCCACACCCTCGTCGACCGTGAGCTCTACCTGCCCAAGTCCTGGACCGAGGACCGCGAACGCTGCCGCTCCGCCCGCGTCCCCGACGACCGCGCCTTCGCCACGAAACTGGAGCTGGCCCGGGCCGTGATCCGGCGGGCCATCGCCTCGCCCCTGCCCATCGCCTGGGTCACCGCGGATGCCGCCTACGGGCAGGACGCCCATTTCCGCCGCTTCCTCGAAGAGGCCCAGCTCTCCTACGTGGTGGCGGTGCCCAAGTCCCAGCAGGTCCACGGTCCGCGCATCGACCACCTCATCAAGCAGGCCCCGCCCGAGGCCTGGCAGCGGCTGTCCGCCGGAAGCGGCGCCAAGGGCGAGCGCTTCTACGACTGGGCCGCCGCTCGCCTGCCCGCCGTCTGGGAGTTCGACGGCGATCAGCCCACCCGCCAGCGATGGATGCTGGCCCGCCGCAGCATCGCCAAGCCCGACGAGATCGCCTACTACCTCGCCTGCACGCCCCTGGAGGCCACCATCGCGGACCTGGTCCGCATCGCGGGTTGCCGCTGGAAGATCGAGGAGTGCTTCCAGAGCGCGAAGAACGAATGCGGGCTGGACCAGTACGAGGTCCGTCGCTACGTGGGCTGGTACCGGCACATCACCCTCGCCATGCTCGCACACGCCTTCCTGGCGGTGATGGCCAGTCAGGAACGGGAAAAGGGGGCACCGAACGGGACACGCCCGACCTCGTGGACCTCACACCGGCCGAGATCCGCCGTCTGCTGGCAACTGGACCCCGCCGCCGTGCTCCGGACCGCCACCACGTCATGACGTGGTCCCATTGGCGCCGCCGCCACCAGGCACGCGCCCGCCGCTGTCACTACACGCGGCGCGGTCATCCGTTGGTGGGACCGGGCGGCGAAGACCGCCCCGCACCCGCTCCCACCCGGCTACACTCCCCACTCCCAAGCCGTTGACCAGCAGGAATAGAGAAGTCCGGCTGGAGTACTAGTGTCCTGCGCCGGAGATCCGTCGTTAGTTGTGTGTGAGCTCTTCTTCTCCTGATCTCCCGGTGCGCCGTCGTGGTCCCGCCTTGGAACCGTTGTTGCTGTCCGACGAGGAACGGGCCACGCTGACGCGGTGGGCCCGCAGAGCCTCGTCCGCCCAGGCGTTGGCTCTGCGGGCCCGGATCGTGCTGGCCTGCGACGGTCCTGATGTGCCGTCGATCGTCGGCGTGGCAAGGGAGTTGGGCATCACTGCGGACACGGTCCGCAAGTGGCGACGCCGGTTCCTCGCCGAGAGGCTGGACGGCCTGGTAGACGAACCCCGACCGGGCCGGCCGCCCACGATCGCGGTCGACGAGATCGAGGCGGTCGTCGTGGCGACGCTGGAGGAGATCCCGAAGAACGCGACACACTGGTCCCGGAGCTCGATGGCCGCCCGCAGCGGCCTCTCGAAGTCGACCGTCGGACGGATCTGGCGGAAGTTCCAGCTCAAGCCCCACCTGGTCGGCACCTTCAAGCTGTCCACCGACCCGCTCTTCATCGAGAAGGTCCACGACGTGATCGGCCTGTACTTCGACCCGCCCGAAGGTGCGGTGGTGCTGTCGGTCGACGAGAAGTCGCAGATCCAGGCCCTCGACCGCTCCCAGCCGGTCCTGCCCATGATGCCGGGCATGCCGGAGCGTCGAACCCACGACTACGTGCGCAACGGTCTGACCACCCTGTTCGCCGCGTTCGACACCAGCAGCGGGAAGGTCATCACTTCACTGCACCGCCGGCACCGTGCGGCGGAGTTCAAGAAGTTCCTCGTCAAGATCGACCGCGAGGTTCCCGACGGGCTCGACATCCACCTGATCTGCGACAATTACGGCACCCACAAGACCCCGGCCATCCGTGCCTGGCTGGCGCAACATCCCCGATTCCATATGCACTTCACCCCGACCGGGTCCTCGTGGATCAACCAGGTGGAGCGGTGGTTCGGCTTTCTCACCGACCAGATGATCCGACGTGGTGCCCACAAGAACGTTCAGGCCCTTGAGAGGGACATCCGCGCCTGGATCAAGAACTGGAACGAGGACCCCAAACCGTTCACCTGGACCAAGACCGCCGACGAGATCCTCGACTCCCTCGCCCGATTCTGCCGACGGATCTCCGGCGCAGGACACTAGCACATCGTCGACTTCGCCCACGCCCAGATCGCCCACGGCCGCGGCCGCGTGACCCTGTACCGCTGCCTCGCCACCCTCTCCAGCGCCCTCGGCGACGCCGTCCGACAGGACCGCCTCCCCCACAACCCCGCCCGCCCGAGCGTCCTGCCCCGACCAGCGTCACCCGAGCGACGCATCTGGACCGCGGACGAAGCTGCCCGGTTCCTGCGCTACTGCCACCAGGCCGACCCGTTCCTGGCAGATCTGTTCGAAGTCCTCATCGGCACCGGCATGCGCAAAGGTAAAGTCCTCGGACTGCACTGGGATGACGTCCACCTCGACCAGCACATCCTCTACGTCCGCTACCCGCTCTCCGCCATCGACAACGCCCGCACCGTACTCACCGCACCGAAAACCAGCAGCATCAAGAACTGGGGCGCCATCTCACCACGGGTCGCCACCGCCTTCCGCCACCGCGCCGCCGCCCAAGGCCCCATTCCGCCCGGTGCCCTGGTCTTCTGCAAGCCGGACGGCCAACCGCTGCGCCCGCAACGCGTCCTGGACCGCCTCCGCCATCTGTCGGCCGAAGCCGGCGTACCCACCATCCGCGTCCACGACCTGCGCCACCTCGCCGCCACACTCCCCATCACGGCCGGCGTCCCCCTCGTCACGGTCTCCAAGACCCTGCGGCACGGGACACTCTCCACCACCGCCAACATCTACGACCACCTCACCCGACAGGCAGCCCACGACGCCGTCGACACCATCGCGGCCATCCTCTCCGCAGCAGACAAGAACGCCGTCCGCAGCCACTGGCCCCGCTAGCTGCGACCACACCGCGACCACACGACGCGGCTCCCAAAGGAGGCAAGGAGCGTCAAACTCCCTACAGCAGCCTCTGCATAGACCGCTGCCCGCACTGCCCCAGAGAGACCTGCGACCACAATGCGACCACTATCTGACGGAACGACAAAAAGGCCGCCTCCGCATCTCTGCGAAAACGGCCTCCGACCTGCGAAAACGCCGGTCGGGACGACAGGATTTGAACCTGCGACCCCTTGACCCCCAGCAACGGGCGTCCGACTGGTGTTCACCAGTCCGAATCGCGCAGGTCAGGGCCTACCTCATCCACCCTGCATGATGCCTGATGCCACCTCATGACACTCGGTCCGTGAGAGGCGGCAAGCAAGTCGACGTTCGGGAGTGATTTGCATCGCACCCCATTGTAGCTCTAATCCCGCCGGCTTTCAGAGCGATGGATACGCCTCCTCGCTACGCCACGACAGCGCGCGTCAGACTCCAGACAAACGATCCTGCATCGCTGACGGCAGACAGGAACGACTGGAAGCTCCGATCGAGAGCATGCCAATCTACAGGTGGCCGCGAACCGCAGGTGGCGAATCCGCACAGCCCACCTAACGCGAGCAGCTCCTCCCTTACGCGCGTGACGCCCTACGCTTCTCCGTTCGCCTAATCGACCGCGCCAGACACCAGGGCCCCTTACCTCCCGGCATGCGCCCGCGAGGCAATTCGCGCTGTCCTCGAAAGGAATCACCGCACCATGGCTTCCAACACCCCCGGCGCCGACGCAGTCCGGCGTATTGACTCTGCGAAGGCGTTTGCTGTCTCCCCTGCTTACCTCGCCGGCGAGGACCGCAGTGCTGGCGCTCACGTAAGTCGACCGCTGGAACTCGACTTCGACTGGTCGGCGCGTCGGCTCGGAATCACCAATGTCATCCTGGACAGCCCCTGCCGACGGGCCCGAATCGGGTACCTGCCCACCCGTGACGACTACACCCATCTCTGGATCGTCAACGTAGCCAAGGGGCCCCTGCATCCGACACTCTGGCGGATGACCTTCGGGCATGGTGTCCCCTCCGAACTCGTCGCCGCGCTCACGCGCCGCCTAGCCTCGATCTTGCATGACGGCTCGTCAGCCTGGCTGGCGGGCCGTTTCTGCTTGGCTGGGCTGGGTGTTCTGCCGACGGGTATGGCGAGGGCCCGGCTGTCGCGTCGGGTGGGCGCCGGGTTCCACGGCTCCGGAAAGTGGCGGGTGCTCGTCGGGACGGGGTGTTGTCGCTGGTCAGCCGGGGTTCGGCAGGGCTTGCAGGCGTGCGAAGGCGTCTGTGATCAGGTCGGTCCAGGGCCAGTGGCGGGCGAGGCGGAGGTGCCAGCGGCGGCCGGTGGTGACCAGCTGGGCGGCGGCGGAGAACAGCCGCAGCCGCAGGCGCTTGGGCTCCCACCGGCGAGCGGACCCGGTCAGGGCGAGCATCGGCATCCAGGCCAGTAGGTCGAGCGCGATCTGGACGATCTCCAGCCAGACCTGGTTCTGGGCGGCGTCGTGCAGGGGCAGGTTGCGCAGTCCGGTGTCACGGGCGGCGCGGATGCGGTCCTCGGCGCGGGCCCGCTGGCGGTGCCGCAGTTCCAGGTGCGCGATCGGGGCGTGGGCGGTGTTGGTGGCGAAGCAGGTGAGCCGCATGCCGTCGGCGTCGGTGAAGCGCAACTGGGCTCCGGGGTGCGGCCGTTCCTTGCGGACGATCAGCCGCATCCCCTTCGGCCAGCCCTTGAGCACGTCACCGGCGAGCTCGGCGACCCAGGCGCCGTCACGGACCTCGCCGTCCGGCTCGACGGCCGCCGTCCAGGTCGAGGCCGGGACCAGGAGCACGGCCTGGTGGATCGCATCGGTGATAGTCATCCCGACCGAGTAGGACAGCCATCGGCCGCGTGTGGTGAGCCAGTTGAGGAACTTGTGGGTGCCCCCGCCGGAGTCCGTCCGGATCAGCGTTCGGCGTCCGCGCCGGTGCTTCCTCGGCAACTGGGCCAGCGCCAGACGGGCCGCTTCGATGTGGTCGGCGGCGGTGTTGCTGCCCGCGTTGCCCGGTCTCAGCAGGCCGGCGACCGGTTCCCCGGAACCATCGCGTCCGTGGTCGACGAACGCGAACAGCGGGTGGTGGCCGAAGGTCTTCTTCCAGGTCTTGGCGGCGTGCTCTTTCTCGGAGTGCGCCAGGACCAGGACCCCGTCGATGTCCACGATCACCTCGCCGCCCGCGTCCGGGGCAGCGTTGCCGGCCAACCGCCAGACCTGCTCGCGGACTTCGGCCCTGGCCCGGCGGATCGCCGCGAGCGCTCGCGGTCCGGCCATGGCCAGGGTGTCGACCAGGCGGGAGACGGTCGGGTCGGAGGCCACCGGGCCGAACAGGGCGGGCTCGGCCCGCAGCATCGCGATATCGGCCAGGCAGTCCCCGCCCAGGGCCACGGCGAGCGCGACGTCCAGAAGGATCTTGCCGGGATCATGAACCGCCCGCTGCTTGCGCCACGGCGTCAGCGCCGCCGACAGCGCCGCGTCCAGCCCCGCCTTGCGGGCGGTCTCGACCAGCAGCACGGCGCCGGACTGCGAGACCACCCCGCGACCATCGCCCTCGACGCGGACACTCGGATACAACCCGCTACGCTTCTTCACCTGAGGAGTGCAGCTTTCTTGATGACGATCATGACCCTAGACAAGTCCAATCGTCCCAGGTCAGCGGCACTCCTCGTTCTTTTGATCACGCCTCGGACAGCGCTGCTCGTGAAAGCGCGAGGCTAGCGGTCGCACTGGCCAGCGGGGCAGGCAGCTCCCAAGATAAGAACACTCCAGATCTGATCACCGCTCCGCTACGTCAGGCTGGTTGGCAGAGACTTCCGGAAACGCCAGCTGGCCTCCCGCCATCCGAGCTACTGGGCTTTGTCTCGCCAGATGGTCTCGCCACTGTCCGACAGCCCAGCATCCAACAGGGCGAGGAACCAGGCCTTCACGGACGTACCGCGTGGGAGATCACCGCTGGTCCACCGGGCGCGGACTGGACGGCGGCCTTCAGCTCAGCGATGCCAGATCATCTCCTGGCAACGGCTACGCGATGGCTCGCCTCACCGCGGCCAGTGTTCCGCGATCAACGCGACCTTGCTCCGGAATCGCTGGAACATCTCCGAGTTGTCTCACGGTCGACGCCCAGTGGCGATGGCGAACATAGACGTCCCCAACGCTGAAGCCTCAGCCTACGGCGGGCCCTGATACTGGAGCCCACCGTAGGCCAGGTGTGTCGCGAGCGCCCGCTACCAGTCGAGCGCGCCCTCTCCGAGGAGGTCAGTCACGATGTCCTTCTTCTCCTCGGCCGCCGTGGCTGTCAGGGCCTCCATCACCAAGCCACTAACGAGCGTGGTTAGATCGCGCCGGCCGCTCGCGTTGAGCTCGCCCTGAAGGTAGTTCAGGCCACCGTTGGCGTACTCCTCGAAGATCCTGATGCGCTCCCTGATGCAGTCGTCGCTCAGAATCGTGGCGTCGTCAGGGCGCTCCACCACGGCCAGCATGTCAATCAGCGCCTCGCCGAAGTCACGCCGCTCGACTCGCGCCAGGTCGATCGGCTCGCCCGTGTTCTTGAATTCCTCGCGCTTGCGCTTCTGCTTGCCAAGAGCTGCGGCGAACATCATGGCCTCGTACATAGCCGAGAAGGGCCCATCCTTGCTGGACAGGTCCTGCAGCAGCTTCTCGTGGTCGGCGGGGCGCCGGAACCGCTCGTCAGCCATCAGACCGTCACCTCCTCAAGCACAGAATGCTCAAACTCGCCGCGTGTTACGTAGGGCACAGCCCGGTTGTTGATGGTGATGAACTGCTCCTGTGCGTCCGGCTTCGGGGTCACATTCCGAAGGACATACATCCGCGTCGCCGCGGAACTCAGGTGATGCATCACCCTTCCGCGCGCCTGGGACTGCGACAGCAGGGTGATGATCTGCGACGTGAGCTTGGGCAGGGACTCGGCGACCTGGTCCTGATACTCCACGTCCAGACTCCCGAACGGCGCATCCATCACGACGGGGTAGACGCCTCCCTCGTCCAGCGCGCCGGCCTCAGAATCGCGCTTTCGATCGTCACGTTCCCTGGCCATCTCGGAGACAGCACCCACGAAGGAGAGTCCCAGGATCTGGTTCTCTCCAGTGCTGCGGATGGCGGCCATTCCGTTGCTGTCGGCTTTCAGCTCCAGTTCGAACGAGCTCGTCACCTCTGGCACGAATGTCTTCACGAAGATGCGGGAGAAGACGCTCTTCACCCGCGCGTCGAGCTCCCGTCGCACCTCCTCGGTCTTCAGGTTGAGGATCCGAGTGAAGGCATCGATGACCTCATCGATCAGAGCGAGTTGGCTCTGGACGCGTCGAGCCTCCTCGTTCTGAATCTCCGCAGAGTGCAGCTTGCGACGCGTCGCCGCGATCTCGGCCTCCACCTCTTCCAACTCGTCCTGCGCGCGGCGATGCTCAGACTCGGCCTCGAACCGCTTCTCGTCGAACTCTTTCCGGCGCTGCTCGAGCTTCTGGACATCCATGACGTCTACGCCCTGCAGCTGGCGGTCGATGTCGCTCTGTTCAGCATCCTTCTGGTGAATCCTGGACTCGACCTCGGTCTGATCCCTGGCGATGTCGCGCAGCTCATCGAGCAGCGCCCTCCGTGCATCCATCAGCCGAGCGCTGTTGCCTCGCAGGTTCATCCATCGGGCCTGGACATCCACTAGGCCCGCGTTGTACTTGCGCTCCGAGAGCGCCAAGAACCCAGCGGACCCCTCCGGGACGGGCGTGCCGCACATACACGTCCCGTCCTCGAGAAGCCCCTCAATGTAGTCACGCTGGATGCCGGCCGGGAGCTCCTGCCGGCGGCGCATGCCCTCGGCGAGCTCCATGACGGACTCGTCGATTCCTGCGGTGAAGGAGATAAAGCCCCGCTCCGCCAGTGCCTTGCGCTTGCGCTCCTGGAGCTCCTGGTAGCGCTCCTTCTCAGCATTCAACTCTTGGTTGAGCTTGACACGCCTCTTCTGCAGAGGAGCTGCCATGCCGTTGTCAAGAAGCGCCTTCGCCGCATCCTCAGAGGCTCGCTTGTAGCTCGAGATGTCATCCGAGAGCTTAAGAAGCTTTGCGTGCACCGCCAGCTTCTTAGCGTCCAAGGCGGTCTGCTGTTCAGCAAGTTGCTGGAGCCGGCCGTCTCCTAGCTTCTGAGCCTCGACCATCAGCTTCCGCCTTGCGGCAGGCAGATGAACGTCGATGGCCCGCTCAATGGCTTCGAGTCCCAGCAGCGTCTTGATAGCGTTCTTGACGTCCTCACTTCCGTCGCCAACGAACATGCGCTCCATGCGCTCGCCGTTGAAGAAGAAGAAGCGTCGCAGGCCCTCGGGCAGGATCTTCTCGATGCGGTCCTGGCCGTTGTCGACCCTCACGCTTTCCCCAAGGCGGGTCTCGGTCACGAGTAGCCGGGGATTCGGCAGGTCCTGATCCTGCGTGGACCTGGTGACGGTGACTTCGCGCAGCACGACAAATGTAGAACCCTCGTGCTCGAACTCCAGCTTCACCGAGCCGCTCACCGGAGTACCGAACGGGGTCTGCGCCCATGCGTGGTCGTTGATGACCCGTTCTTGGCGCTCCACGTCGTTGGAAAAGGATCCGTACAGTGCCCATGCAAAGGCGTTCAGCAGAGTCGTCTTCCCCGCACCGTTCATCCCGAAGATCAGCACGGCGGGCTTGCCATCGGCGACATCCAGGTTCAGGACGTGCTTTCCGTAGAACACGCGGAAGTTGTCAACGGTCAGCTTGAGCAGCTTCACTTGGCCAGCTCCTTCACGGCTTCGACGATCTTCGTCGTCAGCAGGCTAGAGGTCTTCAGGTGCAGGTTCTCCTTCTCCAGCTGATGGACTCTCGCAACCAGTTCTTTGGCCTCGGGCGAGAGCCCGTTCAGGATGTCGGCAACGCTCTCTTGGTTGCTCACGCTCACTCCCCGATCACTTTCCCTATCAAAATCTCGGCCGCTTCAGGTGTCCAGGAGCCCGAACCGCAGGCGCAACGGGCGCAGAATGTCCAAGGTGTCAGCCTCGTTCTCGGCCAGACGGGCAAACTCAGTGACCCGAGCCAACTCTCGTGCAACCAGGCGTCGTTCGGTCTCTCGGTGCAGCTCACTCGTCTGCTCAGGCGGGATGACGATGAAGTCCACGATGTCCGCGTACTCCTTGCCCGGTGCACGGCGCAGCACCCTTCCTCGTCGCTGGATGAACTGTCGCGGGTTGGACGAACTAGCGAGGAGATAGGCAGTCCGAGCCGCAGGCACGTCCACACCCTCATCGAGGCACCGCATCGAGAGCAGCACCTGCAGGTCGTCCCCCGAACTGAACCGCCGCAAGAGCTCTCGGCGCTTTTCCCGGGGGGTCTCGGATGTGTAGCTCGCCGAGGCCATCCGCAGATTCTCGCCAGCCAACCTGACGGCCTGCTGGAGTTGGCTGGGCTCATGAGGATCTCCGTACTCGCCATCGGCGAGCGGGTGTCGGCCCTCCGCGCAGTACAGCAACTGGAACCACTCACTACGACGTTTCATCATCTGATCACGCAGGGCAGGCAGCTTGGCCCGCGCGTGGCCAAGGATGTTGGCGCGCTTGCGCAACAGCATGCCGAGCGGGCTGTCATCGTCGCCGTCCTCGCTGAATTCTTGAACGGCGAGCATCTTTGCGATCTTCTCGGTGACTTCGCCGTACAGCTCGGTCTCTTCCCCGTCCAGCTCGACCACCACCGGCGTGTAGGTGTAGCGGCACAGGGCGCCGGCCCCAATGGCGTCGCCGATGCCCATCTCGAAGACGACCTTGCCGAAGTAGTCCTGAAGGGCCTCCGTACCGCGGTCGTCGAACCAGCGTTCCGGGGTTGCGGACAGACCGAGGCGATAGGTGGCGGAGTCGGGCAGACGCTCTCGAAGCCGCTTGGCCCCGAGGTTGTGCACCTCGTCGGCGATCAGCAGGAAGTGCCCTCGGTGGCGCCTGAGGATGCTTTGGAAGGGATCTCCGCTGAAGGTGGCGTTGGTCGTGACGAGTACCCCACCACGGCTGGTACCGAGAGCGAGAGCATCGAGCAGAGACGCCGCCTTGCCATACCAGGAGTCCGTGGATTCGTAGGCTCGGATCGGCGTCATACCGAATCGTTCGATGTCCGTGGACCACTGGTCAACCAGATGCTGGAACGGCACGACCACGACCGTCAGAAGCGCAGCCTGAGCTTGCTTGCGTCGCAGGCCTTTCGACAACTGTGCTGCTGCCGACAGAGCCGTCAGCGTCTTTCCCGTGCCGGTCGCCATGCGCAGAATGCCGCGGAAGCCGTTGTCGAACCAGCTCTGGACTGCCTGTTTCTGGTAGTCCCGGACATCGAGCTCCTCGGGGATGACGAGCATTCCGTCGGTGTCCGGTCGAGGTAGGACCATGGTCGTGCCGTCGATGGGCAGCGGCTCCAGGTGCGCCTGGTTGCCTGTCCGCTGTGCGTACTCCTCCGTGAGCAACTTCATCGCCGCGGTGAAGGGAATGACGCGCAGGAGTGGCGTCCGGTCGGACCAGAGGTCATCGAAGTCGCGCCTGATGCGTTGGGCCCGCTGACCATCCTCGATGTGCCAGCTGCGGAAGACTTCGATGGACTCGAAGTTGCCGACCAGGCCGGGAAGGGTCTCGTTCGCGCTGCCCTTGAAGGCGACCAGGTCGCGCTCGTCGCGGAATATCCCGATCTTCTCGTGGTACATGCCTATCCGCCCAGCGGCGGCCACGTACGCCAGCTTGAGGTCGAGCAACCCGTCGGCCACCATCAGTCCGAGCTTCCCTAGGCCGCTCGCAGCCCGCGGGTCTTCGCACGCCTCCCGGAGGTCGCGCAACGCAGCCTTCTCGAGGACTGTCCGCAAGGCGTACCCGCCTCGGATCTGCTCTACGTCCTCGTGGCGCAGCTGCGGCGAGGCCACGATGCGTATCCGACCACCACGGGCTGCGAACTCGTCCAAACCCTGGCCGAGCACCGAGAGCACCGAGGCGGTGAAGTAGCCCACCGCCCGGTCGTAGGACATGGAAGCCGCGAGAGCCGGAAGGTAGAAGTCCTCAACGATGTCGCAGCGATCGCTGCGGTAGTCGCTCTGCAAGCCCGCTGTACGCAGCGGAAGTTGACCCTTCTTCATCAGAGCCCCAGCATCCTCATCAGTTCCTCTGCCGACAGCCCCGCTGTCGACTTGTCCTCGATCACCAGCTGCTCAGGGAGGCCGCTGGCCGTAGAAACGTCAGCCAGGCGTCGGACCACTCCGGCCTTCACACAGAACGGCGCCGACGACATCGCCTGCCGGATAGTCGACTCCTTGATCGAGAATTCGCGGGTCAGGATTCCGACGAGCCGAGACGCCTCAATGACGCCACCGGCCTTGTCCAGCTCCTCGCCGACGAGTTCCTTGACCGTTGTGTAGGGACGCATCCCCCATGCCGTCAGCGCCCAGGCATCAATGTCGCTGCGCACGAAGCGCTGGTCGACGCTGAGTGTCTCCTTGACCATGCGCGAATCCACCGCACCCATCCGCGCCACGAGCATGTCTGTCCCCAGAGGACAGTCGGCTTCCTGGAGGATCCGAGACGCTTCCTCTCGCACTGCAAACCGGCTGAGGCGACGGACCGCAGACTGATCCTCCATGACCGGCTCCGCAGGCGCGGGTACCAACGCATCCGGATCCAGAGCCGGCTGCGACGTCTCTTTAGCGGAGTAGACCCAGCCTCCGCCCGCAGCAATCGCCACCTCATCGGCGCTGAAGAGGATCCCGCGGACTGCCGACAGCTCTGCGGGGGTTCGGAGACGCTCGATGATCTGGGTGGTCGTCAAACCACCTGCAGCACCTGCGAGAATCGCAAAGATCTCATCGTCCAGTTCAGGACGCTCTTCTGGTCGGGACGTCGCCGGCTCGGATCGGCTCGCCGACACCACCCACTCGCCGTTGCGTACGGTCACGTCGAGTAGCTGGTTCAGCAGGATGCCAAGCGATGCGGGTAGCAGCTCGGTGTTGCTACGCAAGAGTGAGCCCAAGGTCGAGGTAGGAGCGTACGTGCTTATCTCCGCCGCTAGTTGGTCGAGAAGTCCGTACAAGGGCTGTTGAGACCCCTCGTCGCCCTGCCTCTCGGTTCCCAGGTGCGCCAGCGATGCTGACGCCACGTTGACGGGGCTCTGGATGGCAGTCCTCGGACGGGGCGAGTCCGCGCGGGCTGTCTCAGCAGCATGCTCTTTGTTAGGCGGGGATGGCAGAGGAGGCATCGTAACGACCTAAAGTGCGTCGGCGAGAGGATCGCATGTCTTCTTGAGGTAGAGGCCGCGCGGCGTGAACGTGAGGCCGCGCAGCCACTCGCGCTCGGTCAATCGCCAAGCAGATCGTTCACGCTGGTGGCTGGGGCGTCCTCATCCGTGACCTCCGCCAAGTCCTCGTCAGTGGTGGGGTCGAGGTCGTCAGCGCTACTGGGAAGTTCCTGGGTCACAGGCTTCACATCTCGCGAAGCGAACCACTGATCGTATTCGTCGTCGGAGACATAGAACCAGTCGCGCAGAGCCCGCTTGAGCGAGGTGCTGGCCGTCCTCAGGGCCTCCTCGTCGATCTTGGGCTCAGCAACCTGCTTACTGGTCTTCAACGCCTTGGTCTGCTGCTCCACGCAGAAGTCCAGGTAGAGTCCGCGGGCGGCCCGAAGCATCTGGTCGAAGCCGTCCCGTCCGCTGAACCAGTCGGCCACGTGCTCCCAGGCCACCGGCGTGCTCAGCGCCTGCATCCAGAAGTACCGAAAGTACACGGCTTGCGGGGTATCCATGTTCGCGATCTGGTTCAGCGGGTGGGTGATGACGCCGTCTGCCTTGATGAAGGCCAGCTTGCGGTCACGAGCCTTGCCTTGCTCCTGCGAGAAGTAGGCGTTCCACCCGTTTACCAAGGCGTCAGCAAACGCTGGCAGGTCCTTCAGGTCCGCGACACCGGGCTGGCTCTTGCGGAGCTCCCACAGCGACCCGAGTGTCATTGCCAGACCGAGCTGGCAAGCGTGCGTGTTGAACACCGCGTAGGCGGCCTTGGACTGCTTCAAGCTGATCGCCCGACCTGAGTCGAGGAATGCCTGGACACGATAGTTCTCGAAGGCTTCTTCACGCGCCTTGAGCGCCTCCCACGCCCTTATGACGTCGGACTTGGCGGCCTTGGCACCGCGGTCCCTGTTCTCCTGGAAGTGCTCGTAGCTATCCCTCAGCGTCCAAAAGACGCCAACCCCACTGAACAGAGCGTCGCGTGCCAGGGTCAGGTGCGTGTCGTCGACATGCCAGGCGTCCTTCAACTGCGTTAGGGCCTTCGCGTGGGCCGCGTAGGGAGCGGTTTTCGAAAGCAGAGTGAGGATGGCCCGGCCCCACGTCTCGGCGAAACGGTCGCTGATGACATCAACCTGCCCAAGAGGGAAGTTGATATTGCCGATGCCGTCACGGTGGTACGTGAAGCCGCCGTCCTCGAACTGGCCCGGAAACAGCTCGATAAGGCGGAGCTGCTCGTCGCGCATAAACGAGTCCAGCTCTACCTGCTTGGGACGTCCGGGGCCGAACCTCTGCCCAGCGTCGGTCAGGTACTTGGACGGCCCGAAGACACAGCGATCCACCGCGGACTTGAGCAGATGAATGTTCGTCAGCACAGACCAGCGAGCTGGCCTGGTGGAGTTGACCTCCGGGTTGTCGTACTCAACCGCGTACAGAGGAAGGTACGACTCGTCCGCTCCACCACGCAGCTCGTTGAGCATCCTACGGGTGAGTACATTGCTCAACTCGGAGTCTGACAGCAGGATGATCCGAGACTTGGACGGCGGACGTGCCTCCTTGTTGACGTCCACGAAGAGCTTGCGTGCGGCCTCGTGCGGCTTCGCATCTTCACCCGTCTGCTCCGGGAACCAGCAAACCGTGACGGGTACCTCGACCCTGCCCAGATCGATCGCGTCCTGGCGCGCCTCCTGCAGCGCCTGCTTGACCTGGCTCTCGTAGAACGAACGGAACCGGGCGCCACCGGAGTTCTGCCAGCTATTCGTCATAGTCCGCTCGACAGCGAGCAGGGCCATGGCCCGGTGCTGGCCATCGAGCACGACCAGCTGTGCCTCAATCTTGTTCCACCAGAGCTTGCCGACACTGGCCGGGTGGAGGCGCTTGTTGTTGTCCAGCAGGCGCTGCACCTTGAAGGAATTACCGGCTCGCTCCTGCTGCCAATCCACGCCGTCCTCGGGTTCAACAGTGGGCTCGCCGAGGCTGGCGAAGGACGAAGGCCGCTGGTTCCGAAAGGGGAGCAGGACGGCCACGATCGGGGGGAAGAACGCAGGGCCGGTCTGCTGCGGCTTCAGCAGATATGGGATGAGCTTGACGGCGACCCGGTGGTCGTCGAGATCGCGTTGGAGGAGCTGGTTGAAGTCCAGGTCTCCTGCCTCCATGACCTCGCGGACCGGCGCCAGGCTCTTGGTGAGCTGCCGCTCGGGCGCGTCGGAGTCCTCTCCCAGACGTGCCTTTGTCATGATGTAGTCCACGCGACCGGCGGGGGTAGTGAAGCTGCCCCACGTGCCCTGCACATAGTCTCGGAACGTCAGCGTGTTGCCTGAGCCGAACATGTTGTTCTACTGCCTTCCCAGAATCGGCGAGTACAGCCTGTGCAGCAGCCATTCGGCTGACTCCGCTGTGTTCCGCAGATGCTTCTTAGTCACTTCGTCGTTTTCTTCGTCGGCCAGGTCGATGACCCACGCCTCGAGGTGTTCCATCGCGATGTTGCGTGCGGCTGCTCGAGCGCCGAAGGACTTGCCGCGTGCCTTAACCTCTTCGGCGTCCTCTGGGTGGTCACGGAGCCAGTCGTAGCTCTTCGTGTAGTCGCGACGGTGCTGGCTGAGGCGCTGACGCAAGTTCTCCGCGACCCCTATGTAGAGCGGCGCGGAGAAGACCGGTGCCGACCGCTGGAGGATCGTCGCCATGATGCGGCGACGGTCCTCCGTGTCCAAGGAGTCCATCAGGATATCCAGCCGCTTCGCGGCGTCGTCCTCGTTAACCCGAGTTTCGTCCTGGGGCTCACGCAGCGGGTAGTCGAGCTCAAGGGAGCCCTGCCACTTGGCTCCGTAGGCTCCGCGCCCGGCCAGTCCGATCGGGAGCGGCTCGTAGTAGCCGGCGTACTTGCGCAGGAGGTTCAGGAACCCCTCGATGGCCTGGTCACCGTTGGGGCCAGGCTTGATCTTCCAATCGTGCGGTCCCGCACGAAAACTGACGTACCAGGCATAGAGCCCCGGCGACTCGGGTGCCTGATCGACGTCGCGCATCGAGAAATTGATGAGCGAGAGGGCGTCTGTCACAGCGTGCGAATCCTCGATCCTTGCTGCGGTTCTGGCTAGCTGATGTACATCCCCGGAGCGTGTGCTGGCGGCGCCGCTGAGGTACAGGCCAGGCGTCTGTCGTGGGTGGGGGGCCTATGCCCAAGTCGACTGCCGTCCGAGGAGCCCCGGTCCAGTCGGTCGAGCCTGAGTCAGTCTTTGAACTTCTCCTTCAGATACTCCTGGGCGAAGATGCCCCACTGGGTCCGCAGACCATCGAAGATCTCGGGCTCTGTCTGAGTCGCCTCTGCCCGGACGAAGGCCATGAGGAGCAGGTCGATTGCAGCTTCGGCCTTTCGAGCGAGATCGATCATGTCTTCTGGGGCCATGTCGTCTGTACCCTCGTCCGCGACCCGCTTGATGGGCGCGTAGACGTCCCGGAAGAAGGGGTGCCGGTGGTTGAGCACTGTGACTGACCTGCCGTTCAGGTGACTGATCTCCATCAGCTCCTTGCCCGGCCAGGCCCCGTCCAGCATGGTGACCGGCTTGGTGTCGATCTGCTGCAGGATCTGCTCGATCTTGGATTGGTGCTCCGGGTCACTCGGATCCAGCCGGAGGTCCTCGATCGTCTGATCCTTGATCCGCTGCTCGTTCTCGAGCGTGACACGGCGGCCGGCGACGCCCTTGGGGAATCGCGACTCGACGTTGGCTGCTGTGTCCATGCTGTCTGCATGCGCGCCCTGCTCGATCTTCTTCCTGGTGTCCTGGTAGTTCCAGAACGCCTTGATGTCTGCGCGGGCCTTGCGCACCGGCCGGACTAGCCACAGTCGCAGTTCCTCGCGCAGCTTGCTGACCGGCTCCGCTCCGCGCTTGACGTGCCTGACCTGGAAGAAGTCGTCGAGCTCAGCAGGGAAGCTGACCTCGATCCCTATGTAGCGGTTGACCTTGTCGGTCCGCCCACCGGGCAGGAGCTTCGGGACGAGGTCGTAGTAGATCTCGCGTCCGTTGCGCAGGATGCTGAGCTTGCCAGCGTTTTCGTCATTGATCTGGAACTCGCGGATGTCGCGCCCATCCATGTCGTGCTCACCGCCGGCACCGCGAAAGTAGCGGAACTCCTCGGGAACCAGCGTGACCGTCACGTGGACCTTGTGTCCGTCGACAAGCAAGTCGGACTCTTCCACCACCGTGCCCCGTACGTCACGCGGCTTGTAGTGGCTGATGATCCGTGGGTTGTCCATGAGGAACAGGGGGTCGTGCAAGGTCACGACCTTGCCCTCGAGCTCGAACGTCCGGCCAGTGTCAATGAACTTGCGGTAGGCCCGCGCGATGAATTTGCGTAGGTCGCTGACCTTCTCCTGGAGCGATGTTCCGTAGCGGCCACCGCCCTTCAAGCGGTCGATCTTCCCGAAGATCACGACGGTCCCAGAGACAAACGGGTTACCTCGCTCGTCCGACATCAGGTCTCGCGCGTGCTTGGGCCAGTCCTCAGCGATCGTTGTCGCTGTGTACAGCTGCTTGCCCGCCTGAATGTCATGGAGGTCGATATAGCTGTGGTAGATGCGGGGATCGTCCGCCCGCTTGGAGTACACGTCTAGGCGCTCGCCCAGGCTCAGCGCAGCAAGCTTCAGACCAACTCCGAAGCGACCCAGCCCTTGCCGTTGGCCGTATCGAGTGCTGTAGCCCATGGACAGGATGTGGTGAAGGACCGCCGGGTCAATGCCCGTTCCGTTGTCAGCAAAGATAATCTCGTCGATCGACTTCCGGTCCTGCGAGTACACCGGCATCACGCGCAGGATCGTGGCGTCAGCCTCGATCGAGTTGTCCAGGGGCTCGCCAGCGGCTGCAGTCAGGTCAAAGCCGGCATCGCGCATGGATTCCAGAGCCTTATCAACCTGGATGAGGCTGGCACGAGAATCCTCGGGTGACAAGAACAACGGGGTAGTGCTCACTGGTGATCCTTTCGGCCTTGCATTGGCAGACCCAGCTGGGTGATCAGAGCAATCTGCGCCTCGGCGAGCGGCTGAACTGCCAGACACAGGAAGGGCATTCTCAAGCAGCCAGAGCTAGATCCGGCCACGCCTTGCGGGCAGTACACCGCAGACGGCTGATGCGTTCGCGCATCCGTGGGACCGGCACGGCGTACTTCTCGGCAAGGGTCAGAGCGTCCGCTCCCAGGACCAAGTGCCCGAGAATCACCCGGTCGGCGTGCTTGAAGGACGGCTCGACGCGGATCAACTCCAGCAGCTCCACCTGGTGGTAGCCCTGTTCGGTGTAGCCGACCGTCTCCCGCTCAGGGCACAGCTCGCCCTGGGGCGCGATCTCCCTACGACGCTGCAGGAGCTCGTAGGCGTGGGCGAGCGCGGAGCGCACGCGATGGCGGGCAGGGGTCTTGTCGTCCCCAGGGTTGCGCAGGAGCTCATCGATGGCGCGCTCGATGCGGTCCAACTGGTACATGTCGCCCGTGCGCATCGCCTGCTTCTGCAAAGCATCGATGGCAGCCACGACCTCGTCGCTGATCTTCATGTAGTGCGCTCCGGTGTCTGATTGCGGGCCCCATGCGGTGGCTCGCGGTCGAAGAGGAGGCAGTGCTGTGGACTTGTGGTTCTGAGCATAGAGGACCGGCCTGACAGCCCGTGAGGACTTGCTCCAACTGTGGGCTCGTCGGCCTGGATCGTGCTCTCAACCTGTCAGGTCGGGTGACACGCAAGGTCGTTGCAAGGGAATGTGGGAAATCTTCAACGCTCTGTGCAGCCGCAAGTTCCGCGACTTGGTGGCCCCGTCCAGGGCCGCAGCTCAACTGGGCGCCGTGACGGCGACGGCCGGTCTGCCCCACAGTGTGTGAGGCAGACCGGCCGTCAACTTCTCTTCGTTGGAGCTGAGTCAGTCAGTCTGAGGTTGTGCCCACCAGTTCTCTGATCGTGCGGATCTCCTTGTTGCCAGCGAGGTAGCCGATACCGCGGTGGAGGTGGACGGTCAAGGTCTGGTTGATCGACTCGTCGGTGAGGGGATCGCCATCCGTCGCGCAGCGCTGCTTGAGCAGCGCGAGGTAGATGTCGCCGTAGGAGCCCGCGAAGGTCTTCCAGCTCATCTCCACGTTGGAGTCCGTCGTGATGTCCTTCACCAGCGGGGTGGAGGGGTCCCTCAACGACATGGCCAGCGCCCAGCGGCAGAGCACGTTCCAGTGCTTGATGCCCGTAGTGCGCTTGAGACGCACGAGCTGGTCGCGGGCCGGCTGGGAGAGGCGGACGGTATCAAGCGACATGCGTTGCTCCGGAGGTCCACCAGTAGCCGGGCTCAACCGAGGTGGTAAATGTGGTGTCGTCGTGCACAAGCGTGTACGTGTGTGCGATGGAGGGCTTGAGTCGCTTCAGGAGGTGCTCGTCGATCTCCTCATCGGTCGACAGCAGCAACACCTGATGGCTGGCGTGTGGGAAATATCGGTCGACGAGATGCTCCCGGTGGCGGCTATCGAGGCGGCCGAGCGGGGTGTCAATGACGCTGGGCAGCCAGTTTCCGGCGACACGCGCCAGCCCCCAGAGCAGGGACACTGCCAAAAGCTGCCGCTCGCCGGCGCTCAGGCGCCCTGGATCCAGCGGCTCACCTTCGGAATCGACAAGCGTCAGCCGGAATCGGTCCGTATCGATGTTCAGATCGCGGACGAGGCCCCGCTTGCGCATCAAACGGGAGAAGCTCTCCAGCACGGCTACCTCAAGCCGGTTGATGTGACGCTTGAGCAGCGCATCGCCGAACCTGTCCATCACCTCACGCTGGCGGTCGCAGTAGGCGACGATCCGCTCGATCTCCTCGGCCCGGACCAGGCTCTTGACCCTGGCATCGTGGGCACGCTCCAGCTGCGTTTTCAACGCATCGCGGCGGCTCTTGGCGGCGCTGTGAGCCTCTACGGCGCCCGCGAGCAACGCCTCGGCCCGGTGCAGGGCCTGGCGTGCGCTCTCGCGGTCCTCCAGGCGGGAGGCAATCAGCTTCTCATCGGGAACACCGGCCAGTTGCCTGTCCAGTGCTTCTACGGTTGCCGCCTGGTCTGCGGCGAGCGCGAGCAGTTCGTCTGCGCGCTTCTGCTCGTGAGTCAGAACTTGGTCAAGCCCAGCGAGCTGCGTCTGCCCGTCGGGGGTCAGGTTGAGGACGCGCTCAGCCTTGCTGCTGTGCTCTCGCTGCTGGCGATCCGAGTCCAGGTGCTCGCGAAACGCTCCCAGGTCATCCTTGGGCAGTAGCGTTTCGAGGCGGGCCAGCAGCTCCTGGTCGCGGGCAACCAAGACGCTGAGAATCTGTGCGGCCTCGTTGCCCTCCTGTTCTACGGCAGCTTGCTTGTGGACGGCAACGAGCTGATCAGTCAAAAGGCGCAGTGGCAGCACGCCTGCAGCAATGCTCAGGAGTGCTTCCTGAGTGGCGGTCAGGTGTTTGGCCGCATCCTTACGACGGGCCTCCAGCTCCTTGCGGCGCTCGAACAGTTCCCCGCCGTCACGGGCAAAGGCATCGTCCGCGCGCACCATGTTCTTCTTGGCTGTGCCCAGGGCGGAGCGCAGTGAAGCCGCTTGCACCTGCGCGCGCTCCACTTCGGCCTGGACGGCCTCGTGACGCTCCTCCAACTCGCGAATCTGGTCGATGGCCTCCTGCTCCTCGTCAGCGAGCTTCTGCCTGCGCTGAAGAGCGAGGAGGTCCGTCCGAAGCTGCTGGACGGTGTTGACTCCGAGCAGCGAGTGCACGGCTGACTGGATGACCGCCGAGGCCCGCTCGGGGTCGGCCAGAGATTCGATCTTCTCCCCGTCGAAGAAGAACAGCGAGCCGATCTCCAGGGGCAGTAGGTCCTCGACGTGGTTGGCCCAGCCTTCGCTGATGACACGGTCCCAGACGCCGTCAACCTTGACGTTGACGTATTCATGCAGGGTCTTGCCGTTCGCCACCCAGTTTCGAGTCAGCTTGTAAATGCGTTCCTTGCCCTCGACAGTGATCGAGAACTCGAGTGTGAGCGCCGCACCGCGCGACGGGTCAGCCTTGCGGTTGATGCAGTCTCGAAGGTAAGCCTCGTAGGGGCGATTGCCCCGTCCGCTGCAGCGTGCGCGAGGTCCGTAGAGCACGAGTTGCAGCGCGTCCAGGAGCGTCGTCTTGCCGCAGCCGTTCAACCCACCGATGAGCACAATCGGCTTACCGGGGCGGGTGGTGAGGTCGAGGGACTGCTTGCCTCGGTAGGCGCCGAAGTCCTCCAGGGTGATGTTACGCAGGAGCATCGGCGTTCTCTTCGTCCTTGCTGTCCTCGATGAGCGGCAGGTACTCGGCGATCTCTTCGCGCAGCTGCTTCTTCTTCAGCGCCCAGGCATGGGCGTCTTCCTTGTCCTGGAAGAAGCCTCGCTTGACGCTCTTTTCCAATTCCTCGAACAGTCCAGAGCGGCGGGTCATCGTACGGAAGCGGCGCTCCACGGCCAGGAGTTCGCGGGCGGTGCTGAACAGCAGCTCGTCCCCTTCACACGCTTCCCGCAGCAGGTCGATCTCGTCCGCACCAAGCGTCAGGTGCTCGTCCAAGGGCCGTCCAGGGAAGTCCTCTCCGGTCTTCTCCTTGTAGATGCGCGGGAGCGAATCCTCGACTTCGTGCTTCTCGAACACCCAGAGCTGGCGGATCTCGTGCAGCTCCGCCATGGTGATCAGCTCAAGGCTCCGCACTTCCTCCGGGCCGTTGGCTCGTACCCAGGTCTGGGCTTCGAGCAGGTCTCGGAGCCAGGTCTCGCGGGACTGCTGCGTGTAGGGGCCGTGGACGATGCGGTCACCGAAGAGCTGGATGTTGCCCTTCATCTTTCGGAAGTCCCGCAGGTGGCTGTCATCACTGACGTCCAGCTTGTTGCGCAGGTCGAGGAGTGGTCGCATCCACTCCTTCTCCTCATCGTTCTGGATCATGGCGGCCATCGACTTGTCCTGCTCCACCAGGGTGCAGGTCCAGCAGCCGAAACGGCTGTCACCGCACGACGGCGTGGAGCTGTCGACGACCAGCGGGCATTCCGAGTCTGCGGAGGCGCCCTGATACATGGTGAGCAGGTCCTTGTTGGAGTAGCCCCAAGGGTTGGCCTGCTGCATCAGGAACGTCCATACCTCGTCGTTTGACCAGTCCTCAATCGGGCTGTAGACGAGCGAGTTGGGCAGGTTCCCGTTGGGCGAGAGCCGGTCCCGCACACGGCGCTTCTCGTGCTTGGCCATCGCTCGGGCGCGAGCCTGGCTCTCCTGCTTGCGAATGCCCAGCACCATGATCGCCTCGCCATGCTGGCGGACAATGCGTCGAATGAATGAGTTTGACGGCTTGATCTTCATCCGCTCGGTGCACCAGCGGAACTTCGGACGCGGCGCCGGATAGCCGCGGCCGATCAGGTTGACCCAGAAGGTGTCCTTCGTGGCCGGCGTGAGGCGGTTCGGCTCGATCGGCAGCGCTTGCTCTTCGGCGGCCAGGCGCATCGTCTCGAGCGACTGACTGACCCACGAGGCCACAATGGGATTCTCGACCAGCGTGTCGGTGCTGATGACGTAGACCGTCTTCTTGCGCTGCTCGACGGGCAGTTCCTTGAGCGCAAGCCAGACGAGCTGGAGGATTGCCGTGGAGTCCTTGCCTCCGCTGTAGCCGATCACCCACGGCACCTCGTCCGCGGTGTAGAGCTCGCGGACCTCTTCGGTCAGCTCCGCAACGACCGCGTCGAGACTGCTGCCCTCGAACGGCGCGGCTCGTCGTGTCGGGGTACTCATGCATCTCCTCGCTTGTACGCGTCCTCGGCTCGCTGCTCCTCCGGCGACAGTCGGAGGCCAAGCGCGCGGCGCAGGTAGTTCACGGTCAGGGTTACTTGGGTGTGGCTCTTCGAGACGCGGCCGCCGATGATCGCTCGGCCCTCCCAGTCAGGGTTGGAGCGCGCCCAGTCGACGGACGAGAGCTTCACCAGGCGCGGCTTCCATTTGGAAGGGACAACCGAGTCGCGTAGCAGCGCGTTCCCAACTCGGCCGATCGCGTGGAGCGCGATTCCATGACTGTGGATGTAGTCCCGGCGGACGTCTGGGGCAGTCAGTGTCCGCTTGCGGACCATGTCCCACTCGGGGATGAGCCCGTCGACGTGCTCCCAGAAGGCTTGGACCACAACGTCGGCTTGCTCCTTCTCCATCTGCATGCCCTGGAGGAGTGCCTGGTTCGCCGAGTGCACGGCACTCAGCGTGAATAGCTTCCGGGAGCGTGCAGAGAGCGTGCTGCTCTCCATCTCAACCTGCTGCTTGAAGACAGGCGACTTCATGGCAAGCAAGCGAGTCAGGCTGGCAAGGTCGTCGCGCTGATCGTAGAGGACGCCGATCGATCGAGAAGGACGCACAGCATGGCGGTTCAGGTCGGCGAACATCTGCTGAGAGCGAGCCAGACCCGCGTCGTGAAAGAAGACCACCGCGATGGTCTCGTCACCTAGGTCCGGGTTCTCCCTGAGGGCCAGCTCGATGGCGGCCCGACGGTGCTGCCCGTCGTTGATCAGAAACCGCGCCGCCATGGGGACGCGGATCTGACCGGCCCGCATTCCGGTGCCCGCTTCAGCGATGCTCTCGAAGCGGATGTCTCCATCGATCGAAGCTGTGAGGGCACTGAAGACGTAGTCGTCCGGATTGTCCAGAATGTACCGACTCAGAGCGGGCAGCCTGCCCTTGTTCAGTACCCGCTGCGCCCGAACCTCAGGCGCGATCTCATCCTCATCGAACAAAAAGATCTTGGGGATCAGGCGCAGAGGACACATGGAGACGAAGAACTCTCGCCCCGCCTGGACTCCGCGGATCGCCGGGAACACGTACTCGAAGCCGACAGATGTCGTCTCGCCTGCCACCAACGCGCCTCTCGCCTCAGCCGTCACTGTATCGTGTCTGTACGTTATCTAGGAAACGTACTGTACGGGAAGCGCCGAGGAGACCGCCACGATGCCGGTAACGTATCTGGATGCCGCCGCTACTACTCGTGTTGACCCCCGTGTCGCCGAAGTCGTCCTCCACTGGATGACGGAGGACTTCGGCAACGCCGGAAGCCGCACGCACGAGTACGGAACGCGAGCAAAGAAGGCGGTACAGCAAGCGCGCGAGCAGCTCGCTGCCCAACTTGGCGCGTCCTCAGATGAGTTGATCTTCACAAGCGGCGCGACTGAGAGCAACAACATCGCCCTGCTCGGTCTAGCGCCGTATGGCGAGAAGTCCGGGCGGCGCCACATCATCACGTCGGCGATCGAGCACAAGGCTGTCCTTGAGCCTCTGGAGCACCTGCAGACGCGCGGCTTCGAGGTGGACTTCCTCAAGCCGGACAGCAGCGGACGGATCAGCGTGCAGGCGATCCAGGAGCGGTTGCGCCCGGATACCCTGCTGGTCTCGCTGATGCACGTCAACAATGAGACGGGAGTGATCCAGCCGGTTGCCGAGCTCGCCCGGCTCCTCCGCGAGTCGCCGACGTTCCTCCACGTCGACGCTGCCCAGGGCTTTGCCAAGCTGCCCGACGACCTCACCGCGCCGATCGACATGGTCAGCATCAGCGGGCACAAGATCGGCGCGCCGAAGGGCATCGGCGGGCTGCTGACCCGGCGGCGCGGTTGGAACCGCATCCCGCTCGAACCGATCATGTTCGGTGGCGGGCAGGAGCGGAAGCTTCGTCCGGGGACGCTGCCGGTGCCGCTGGTAGTCGGTCTCGCGAAAGCGGAGGAGATCTTCCGCAGGGAGCACGAGCAGTGGCTCGCCGGCGCGGAGAAGGTCCGCTCACAGCTGCTCGATGCCCTTGGCTCCACGCGGTACCACCTCAATGGCAACCCGGAACACCGGGTGCCTCATATCCTCAATGTCTCGTTTGAGGGGGTGGACGCAGAAGCCCTGATCGTCCGGCTCAAAGAGATTGCTGCGGTTGCGACCGGATCTGCATGCACAAGCGCGTCCTACACGCCGAGCCACGTCCTCACGGCGATGGGTCTGACGGAGGAGATCGCCGCGAATGGGTTGCGGCTGTCATGGTTCCCCGCGGAGACGGACAACCTCGAAGCTCAGGAAATCGCTGCGGCGGTTTCCGCATTCCAAGGTTGATCAGCTCGATCCGTCGGCTGGTACGCCGGCTTCAGTCTGTGCCTCACGCCGGCGTACCAGCCGGTGCCCACGAAGGGCCCGGCCGCAGCGCACCAACTCGGCTTCCCAACCATTCTCGGTGCCGATTAGGTGTGGCTTCTCATACAGCCCCGCGCGGACCTCAGCCTCGGTAAGCCTGCGGTACTTGGAGACGTCCGGGTCGTCGGCTGCCAGGAACTCGTGCTTGCGGTGCAGGAGCGGCCGGTTAGCCGAGTCGACATAGGAGACGTAGGAGGTGTCGAGGCCTTTCATCTCCACGGAGTACGACGACACCAGCTTCGGATGTGGGTCGGTGTCGAAGTCCGGGTAGTCGAGCCAGCTGACGGCCCGGCCCTCATGCCGGAGCTTCAGGACACTCCACTCGGCTGGCCGCCCAGCCGCGATCGAAGCGCAGTGTTCGTACAGCCGCAGCACGGTGGGGATCCGGCTCACCGCTCGCCGGTGAACGTAGAGGGCGCTCGGCGTCAACTTGCCGGCTGCCGAGGCGCGCATGGCTCCGCGGATGTAGGTGTCATCACGGAGTTTCAGCAGAAGTCGGTCGGCCCGCTGGCATGCCTCCTTGTACGACACGAAGCAGGTCCTGATGTCTAGCTGGACGGACAGCGGAAGACTTCCGAACGGGCCCCGGCCGTTGAACAGCTCGACCGCGAGAAAGAGGAGGGTGTTGAGGGTAGACCGACCGACTCCTGCGACGACCTTCTCAGGGTCGGCGGAGCGCTTGACCAAGCGATGCAGGTCCGCCTCACGCAAGTGGGAGAGCAGTTCTGCAAGTTGGGTCGGCATCTCCTCCAGCCGCGGGAACCGCCCGCGCTTCTCGAGGTAGTCGACGATCGCTGCGCCTGCAGAAGCCTTGTCGTCGGAGACCAGCCACTCAGCATCGGGGACGATTCTCCGTGCCAGGAAGGCGATACGGGCCTGGTCATCCTTGAACGCATACACCACCCCTGGGGCCGCCGACACACACCGGACGCCAGCGGTGTCTTGAACGAAGTCACGCAGTTCACTCGCGCCAAACAGATGCTGGAAGGTCTGCCGGCTGGTGAGGATGCCGTCAGCGAACTCATCGCCACGGACCTTGCTCTTCTCCCACGTCAGCCGGGCTGAGACCACCAGGACCGTCCTCGCCAACTCCCACGCTCGGAGCAACGTCTCACGCCGTTCTCGCGGATCCTCGATCACATTGAGGACGTACGTGAGGAGAACCGCGTCTGAGGGTTCCTGCCTGCCGTCGGGATAGAAGTACGGATCCCAGCCAGAGGCATCGAACTGCATCTCCTGCAGGCCCCGGACATCACCACCACGCCCGCAGCCATAGTCCAACACGCTCATGCCCGGGACGATCTGCCGATCCACGAGCGCCTGACGAGCGGGCGCAGACAATGTCGTGCGACCGATGGCTGTCAACCGACGTTCGGTACCCCACTCTGTACGCATGCCACCCCACCAGTGACTCAGGCGATGCCGAGAGCATACGGGCGGACCGGCAACAGTGTGGTCAAGATGCACGACGATCACCCGAAGAGGCAGTGGTCAGGACGCCTCACCCAGCGGGCCCGGTCGAGGCGGTGAGGCCGTCTGGTGGAGCGCTCAAGCTCAACTGCGGGCAGGCACTGACACATGATGGTCCCTCCGGCAACGAGGCCAACGTCAGGAGTGGGCGTTCTTCCCGATCTTCCGGCCCACTCCTCGTAGACTGGCCTTCGCACTTGCCATCACCGGCGGATGGGGTTTGAAGTGGCTGATCTTGACGGCCTGCTCCTGGCCAGGGTCGATTCGACCGATCCTGCGCAGATGCTGCGAGAGGACCTTGAGGACGCGCTCAAGGAGTATGGAGAGCTCGACCTGCTGGTCGAGCTGCTTCAGTGGACGTTAAGTCCCTTTTCTCTCGGCTCGTGATCGCTCGTTCGTGTGAACGTTGGCCGTACTGGCGTGCCAGTCGTGGTTCGGGTGATGTTCTGCGGCGCATGGACAGACGGGCGTATCCGAGCGACTTATCGGACGAGCAATGGGCGTTGATCGAGCCGATGATCACGGCCTGGAAGCAGGACCGGGTGGCGCGATCGGCGACCGGGGATCCGGGGTCCTGTGATCTGCGGGAGATCGTGAACGCGGTCTTCTACCAGAACCGGACGGGCTGTCAGTGGCGCTACCTGCCCCATGACCTGCCGTCCTGGTCGGCGGTGTTCTACTACTTCGGCCTGTGGCGCCAGGATGGGCTCGACCAGCGGATCCAGGAACTCCTGCGTTGCCAAATCCGGGAGAGGGCCCGCCGATTAGAGGACCCGTCCCTCGTGATCATCGACACCCAGTCCGTCCGCGCGGCCGCCGGTGTTCCGAAGAGCACCACGGGACTGGACGCGAACAAGAAGGTGTCGGGCCGCAAGCGGGGACTGGCCGTCGACGTCATGGGGCTGATCATCGGTGTCGTCGTCCTGGCCGCCTCCGCCCACGACAACGCCGCCGGCACCGCCCTGCTCGACCAGGCCGCCGAACGGTGCGGGATGCGTCTGGAGAAGGCCCTGGTGGACCAGGGCTTCAAGGACGAGGTCGTCATCCACGGTGCACTGCTGGACATCGACGTCGAAGTCGTCCGCCGCAACCCGGCCGACCAGGGCAAGGGCTTCGTCCCGCAGCCGAAACGGTGGGTGGTGGAGCAGACGAACGGCACCTTGATGCTGCATCGACGCCTCGCCCGCGAGTACGACCACCGGCCCGACACCTCCGCCTCACGCGTCTACTGGGCCTCCACCGCGAACATGACCCGCCGCCTCACCACACCAGCCCCGGCCTGGCGCGACACCCTTGGACTGGCCGCGTGAACGTCGCCCGAACTCCTGGCAGACCTCCAGACCCGGCAGGACGAGGCCGCCGCCCGGGCCGCAGAACTACGGGTCCGGATTGAAGAGCTCGCCGCCGACCTGACCGAGACCGAAGCGCGGCTCACGGACCTGGCCACCACCCGAAAGATCATCGCGGAGGTCACGCCGGCAGGAGCCGAATCCGAACCACCCGAGACGAACACCACCTACCAGGCAATCGTGAATGCCTTCAACCAGCACCCCGACCAGGCATTCCGGGCACGCGAGCTGCACAAACTCCTCGGCATACCCACCGACGAGGCGTCCGTCAACATCACCCGCAGCCGCCTCGGACGCCTCACCCGCCAAGGCTTCCTCACCCAACCCGGACGAGGCCGCTACCAGAAACGGACTTAACGTCCACTCAGAACGCTCTCGACGCTATTGATGACCGCCGCTTCCGTCTCGTTTGTGATGCGGCTCGCAAGGACCCCGAAAGCTCAACAACAATCGAGGCCTGGAACCGGGCGGTTCTTGAAGCCCTTGAGAGCGAGCACGACGAGTACGCAGGGTGCGAGACGATGGTAGATAGGGCCTCCTTCTACAGGATCGCAAGCAACGATGCACTGCGAAGGCAGCAATGGTTTGAAATCCTTGGCCGTCACTTTGCAGCCGATGCCACTACTCTTTTGACGGCGGCAAGCAGTTCTCGAAACCTGTTGCGTGTGACAGTCCGGGTAGGACCACCTCACTGGATCGAGATCGAGGATAGCGGATCGGGAATCGAGGACATCCCCTCTGTCTTCCGGCATAAGACCTCCGGGAAACGCCACACTGGTCGTCGACCTCGCCGACTTGGGGTCAGAGGCAGCCACGGCTGGGGACTAAGTGCGGTCTTGGCATTGTCGGATCGTGTTGAAATCCTGTCCAGGCCCTCAGGTGGCGAGCCGTCAGCCTACGCCTTTTCAGACTATGCCTCGTTCGTTCGTGGATCAGCGCAGCTTCCGCGCAATGAGGAGATTCCCGTAGATTCTCCACTCGAGAGCAGCCCCTTCTCTCAAGATATCCTTAGCGGCTCTTCTGGAACTCATGTCCGCGTCCGCATTGCAGAGCACGATGACACAAATGTACTCGGTTACGCGCTTAGCAATTTCAGCCACGACAAGTTCGAGAATATTCTGCGACTATATACGCCGATAGGGCAGGTCAATGACTATCTCATGCATCCCGCCTATCATACTATTCGATCCCGCGATCTCATCGTAGAGCTAAGCACAGCATGTGGCGATATCAAGAATCGCAGTAGCATTCCTTTTGACTTCTTCAGCTTCGAGGGAAGAAGTCGCCCCAGCCACATGGATTTCTATCGGTATATCGATGCCCAATCGCCGAGAAATAAATCCGTCCATACAATTTCTCGAACCAAGCGCGGCGATGCGATCTATCTCTCGGCGGCGGACATTCAGGCGGCCGACCTTGTGCACCAATTGGAGAGTGATCTCGCAGCTGCTGATGCACTGCCAGAGCACCTGGACGAGCTGGGCAAGAAAAGCGGTGAGATCCCCCGTGGATTTCAGCTGGCCCTGTCGGGAGGCATGCGCTCCGAGCACTTGGCTCGCGCTCCGCGGAGTACGGGGGCGGCCTTCCGGGGAATCATTCTTGCCGAAACAGCTCGACCAACACTCGGGCGCAAGCACGTTGTCGATCAACGCACGGCCATTGCAAAGGCCGCAGCTGATCACGAGACAGAGTACGACGCCATCAGGCGCTCAGTTCTTCCCAGCTCTGAGCCTCCGCCTGCGACGCCCGCCGCGATGAAGTGGAAGCGGGAATTCTTCGAGCGCACCACTGCGGAGCTGAAAAGTCAGCCGCCGAAGTCGGAAACCTTGCACATCTGGTGCGGCAGAGAATCCCTTGAAGCGCGTGTCATGATTGGCTTTGGGGAGCTGCTAGCTCTGGGATTCTTCGGAGATATGCGCATTCTGCGTAGTCACCTTCAGGACATCTACGACTTCGCATTCCTCTATGTCGAGCAGTTGGGCTCTGAGAGCTTCCCCTGCGTCGCACTTGCCGAGACGCTAAGCGCCGGCGGATATGTCGAGATCGGCAAGCATCAAGTGCTTCGCCGTTATGGCATTGGGGAGTTCAAGGAGAGGGGTGAGTCTATTCTCGATGACTTCAACCCCAAGAATCCTCGAAAGTCGCCCACGACTCCAGATTTGCTCGTGTGTTGGAGCTTCTCCAAAGAGGACGTGGAAGAGTACCCGTGGGTTGTGGAACCGGCAACCAATGACAACTCGGAGTTTCGTGGACAAACCCACCTTTGGGTTCCCAATCGTGGTGAAGTTGGTCGAGAGCGGGCCTTGCCGGTAATCGCAATCTCCGATCTGCTCGACCGCTTTGTGGAGGAGGGTAGCCTCTCTGCGCCCCCCGAATGGCCCAGCTCCCTGCCGGAGGTCTACTACTAATCAGGAAGTGGGGTCATAGTGCCGTCGTAGTGCCGGCATGCGGCACTTACCGGAAGAAGGGGTCCGGGGGTCCAGTCCAGCGAATCGACCTCGCACGGTAGCGGGTCTTCGATAGCGGACTGCTGAGTCTGCAGCTGGTCGAGTCAGCACAGGGGACTCCAGCCCTGGCCCCGGCGAGACGCTGGCCACTCGTGCGGGACCTGGCGCCCGAGGCGGGTGGCAAGGCACCAGTGGCGGGCGGGCAGATGATGGTCGAGGTACCGAAGGGTATTTGGCCGCAGTTCGACGAGTTGGACGAGATACTCACCGCCTCAGGAGGGGTCGAGGCGCCGTCCTCAAGCATTACGTCGCTTACCGACGGCTCGTGAACGTGGCCACTGTCCTCTTCCGCCCGGGAACGGGGAGGTCCTGCCCTATCTCGAGATCGACCCTAGCACCGTCGAGCTGGGGGAAGACTTCACCCGCGACGTGCGCGGCATCGGCCATCTCGGGACCGGAGACCTTGAGATCCGGATCGCGACGGCAGCTGATGTGGCGAAAGCCGAGCCGCTGATCCGGCGGGCGGTTGGCGTGTCCTGACGGACGACGAAGGGCGGCTGGTGCATCGGTGTCTCGATGCGCCAGCCGCCCTTTCGCGTCTGTGGTCCCCCATCCCCGGACGGACTGTTCTCATGCTCATGCCTCCGGTCCGGCCAGGACGAAGTCGTCCTGTGTCAGCTCTGCACGCAGGCGCTGTTCGGCGACGTTGGCGTAGTGGCTGGAGAGTTCGACTCCGACGAACTTCCTGCCCTCCTTGAGCGCGGCGACGCCGGTCGAGCCGGAGCCAGTGAACGGGTCGAGGACGGTTCCGCCTTCGGGGCAGATCTGGACGAGCTGCTGCATGATCTCCACCGGCTTCTGGGTGATGTGGACTCGGTCCTTGCGCGGCTGCGAGGCGATGAAGTGGCCCGGGAGGTAGATCTCCCGGTTCCTGTTGAGGCTGCCCTTGACGCCCCAGGTGATGAACTCGGCGGACTGCTTGAAGCCGCCCTTGCGCGGGCGGCTGGCGGGCTTGATCCACGGGATCGTGCCGCACCAGGTCCACCCGGCCATCTGCAGGGCGTCTGAGGTGGTGGGCTCCTGCCTCCAGTCGGAGAAGACCATCGCGACGGAGTGCTCCTTCGACGCCCGGTAGCCCTCGGTCAGCAGCGCGGTCAGCCACGCGCGGTACGAGCGCTGGTCACGGTTCTCACCGGGGAAGGTCTGCAGGTCGTGCGCGGAGCCGCTGGTCACGTACTTGGCGCGTGCGTCGCGGGCGGTGCGCTCGGAGCTGGTACGTCCGCCGGAGTTGTACGGCGGGTCAGTGATCACCGCATCGACGCTGTCGTCGGCCAGGGTCTTCAGCACGGTGAGTGCGTCTCCTCGGTGCAGGGTGTAGCTCATGCGCGGGGCCTCTTTCAGGGCGTGACGGGACTGGGCCCACTCCGAGCGACGCCGATGCGGCAGCCGCTCGGAGTGGGGATGCGCCGGAGGTTAGCCGCGATATCCGGCCGCACCTAACCTCGCGCTTTCACGAAGTGGGCTGTCCGGCAGGTGATCAGCAAAGCAGAAAGTGCCTCTGACCTGCGAGAATAAGGATTGTCTAGGCCCTTGTTCCCGCACCAGCCGGAGGCACTTCCCAGGTGAGTAAGCGTATCGGGTCGTATCCGCGTGTGCGGGTGTCGGGTGGCGGTGGCGGGATTGTCTCGCAGGCCGGCGGGGTGCTGCTGGTGGAAACGACCCGAAGAACAGGGCTGGCTGATGCGCTGTCTGCGGCGCTCGCGCCGTGGCGCAAGCCCAGGGCGGTTCATGACCCCGGCAAGATCCTGTTGGATCTCGCGCTGACAGTGGCATTGGGCGGGGACTGCCTGGCGGACGTCGCGATGCTGCGGGCCGAGCCCGCCGTGTTCGGGCCGGTGGCATCGGATCCGACTGTTTCCCGCCTGGTCGACACCCTGGCGGCGGCTGGACCCAAGGCACTGACGGCAATCCGCCGTGCTCGGGCCGAAGTCCGCGAGCGGGTCTGGCGGTTGGCCCGCGAGGCGGCCCCGGACGCGGGCGGCGAGGTGATCGTGGACATCGACGGCGTGCTGGTCATGGCGCATTCCGAGAAGGAGCACGCCGCCAAGACCTGGAAGAAGACGTTCGGCCATCACCCGCTGTTCGCGTTCGTCGACCACGGCCGAGACGGGTCCGGGGAACCTGTCGCCGGCCTGCTCAGGCGCGGGAACGCGGGCAGCAACACCGCCGCCGACCACATCGAGGCCGCCCGAATGGCCCTGGGCCAGCTGCCGAAGAAGTACCGGCGTGGACGCCACACCCTGATCCGCGCCGACTCCGGCGGCGGCACCCACAAGTTCCTCAACTGGATCACTGCACGCGGAAGGTGGCTTTCCTACTCGGTGGGGATGACCATCACCGACGCCATCCACCAGACCGTCCTGCTCGTGCCGGCCTCGGCCTGGACGCCCGCGATCGGGCCGGACGGCGAGATCCGGGACGGCGCCTGGGTGGCCGAACTCGCCGGGGACGTCCTCACTGGCTGGCCGAAGGGCATGCGGCTGATCGTCCGCAAGGAACGGCCGCACCCCGGAGCCCAGTTGCGCTTCACCGACGCCGACGGAATGCGGCTGACCTGCTTCGCCACCAACACCGCCCACGTCCCGATCGCCCACCTGGAGCTGCGGCACCGCCAGCGCGCCCGCGCCGAGGACCGCATCCGCGCCGCCCGCGACACCGGCCTGCGCAACCTCCCCCTCCAAGCGGCCGCGCAGAACCAGGTCTGGCTCGAGATCATCCAGCTCGCGCTCGACCTGCTCGCCTGGATGCCCATGCTCGCCCTCACTGGGCCCGCCCGCCGGTGGGAACCCAAACGCCTGCGGCTACGGCTGTTCTCCGCCGCCGCCCAACTCGTCACCACCAGCCGCCGCCGCGTGCTCCGCCTCGCTCGACACTGGCCCTGGACCGATGTGATCACCAGCGCCTTCGAACGGCTACAAGCCCTGCCGAACCCGGGCTGACCAGCGTCGATGCCCTATCCCAGCCAGCAACTGACCCTCCCCGGAGACGTGGAACCCGGCGCCCACCCGACGCGACAGCCGGGCCACAGGCATCCTCGCCACCGCCAGAAAGCCGAAACGGCCCGCCGGATGAACCGACGGACCGTCACGAAAGATCGAGGCTAATGAGGCGTCCGCCCGTTTCTGGGGCCTGTTCCGGGGTCGTTTGGTGCGGCCGGAATCCGCGTCTAATGTCTGGCCTGTCACCGAGGCGGAACCCAGCTTCACTCCCGCTGACCTGTGCTGATTCATGTTGCGCCGTCCAATTGCGGTGCACTGTCGGCGCATTCGAACCCCGATTCCGCGATCCGAGGAGAACCCCCGTGCACCGCCTGAGATTACGAGCGCGGCTGGCTGCCGCGCATGACCCGAGACCGGCGTCCGGGAGCTACCAACTCCCCTGAACCGGGCCCGCCTCCAAGGGGGCGGATTCACAACGGCGCGGTGCCGGTGGCTTTGCACGAGAAGCCGGCACCGCGTCTCCTACGACCAGCGAGGAGCCGCTGCGATGCAGCATGCCCTGATACACCCGCCGCCGTGCCCGACCCTTCGTCCGGTCAAGGCCGTTCACGCCGTTGACTGTTGGCGGCGGCGATGAAGAAGACCGCCGGAGCCGTTGTCGGCCTGGCCGCTGCCGGCCCGCTGATGCTGGCCATTCCGGTCCTCGTCGCGGCAGCCGGATCCGCCGCCGCAGCCACGTCCTGCCCTAACGGTGCACAGGCTGTGGATACCCCGGCGGTAGCCGCTCAGGTGAAGGCGATTCTGGACGGGGGCGGCAAGAGCACCGTTGCCGTGCCGGGGCTGGACAATCCGGCCGAGCAGGTGCCCAACGCCAAGACAATCCAGGCCACCGGCGTCGCGATGCACATCCCGGTCCGGGGGCAGATCGTGGCACTGGCGACCGCTCTGCAGGAGAGCGGCCTGCGCAACCTCACCTACGGGGACCGCGACAGCCTGGGCCTGTTCCAGCAGCGGCCTTCCCAGGGCTGGGGCACCGCGGAGCAGATCCTCGACCCGGTCCACGCGAGCACCGAGTTCTACTCGGCGCTCCAGCAGGTCTCGGGCTGGGAGTTGATGACCGTCACCCAGGCCGCCCAGGCGGTGCAGCGTTCGGGCTTTCCGGACGCCTACGCCAAGTGGGAACCCTTGGCCACCGCGTTGCAGAGGGCGATCGAGCCGCTGCTCACCAAGAACGGTTCCACGCCGAGTCCCAGCCCTAGCGGCGGAGGCAGTCCTCCGCCGATCCCGAACGGTGGCGGCTGTACGAGCGGTGGGGACGGATCGGGCTTCGGGACCATCCCGCCTGGCACCCTGCCGGCCGGGTACACGATCCCGGCCGACGCCCCACCCCAAGTGCAGACCGCGATCCGGTGGGCACTGGGCCAGCTCGGCACGCCGTACCAGTGGGGCGGTAACTGCAACGATCCGCACGGGCCGGACCCGATGGGCCGGTGCGACTGCTCTGCGCTGATGCAGGCGTCCTACCGCGCCGCTGGGGTCACCCTCGGGCGGACGACCTACGACCAGATCACCGACGGCCAGCCCATCTCTGTCGATGCCCTCAAGCCGGGTGACCTGCTGTTCACCGAGGGAACAGCCCAAGCGCCCAATCACGTGGGCATGTTCATCGGCTCGGGCCTTGTCGTCCAGGCCCCGCACACCGGCGACGTGGTCAAGATCTCGACCCTCGCCGATTGGAAGCCGCAGATTCTCGCGGCCCGCCGAGTCATCTGACCGGCGCTTCTCCCCTCCCCCTTCCCGCTCTACCGCACCGCCTCCTTCCCCGATCCGGGCTGGCGCGTGCCATAAATCGAACTGGAGTTCTTAATGTTTCTCGCCGACAAGGCCATCCAGCTCGCCTATGACCCGGGCATCCAGCCGAACGAGGGCGGCTTGCCCGGCCTCGCGGTCCTCAAGCAGGTCATGGGCTCGATCAACCTGTTCGGCATCATTGCTGTCGTCGGCGCGCTCGCGGTGAGCGCTGGCGTGTGGGCCTGGGGCCACCACTCCGGTGGCCACCAGGCCGAGGCCAACGGCAAGAAGGGCGTCCTGGTCAGTGCCGGCGCGGCCCTGCTGCTCGGCGCCGCAAACGGTGTGGTCGCGTTCTTCTCCACGCTCGGCGGCCAGGTCCACTGATGCGCAAGCGTTCCTTCGCCGCTGACCGTAGCGGCAACCCCGGCGGCGCATCTCGCGTGCGCCGCCGGGCGCTGCTCGGCACCGCCGCCCTGGCCGTGCTCGTCGCCCTCTCCGGGCTGCTCGCGTATCTCACCCGCGACGGCAGGACGACTACCAAGGGCCCTTCTGTCCCCGCGAGTTCCGCTTCCTCCCCCTCCACACTGCCTTCCGCCACCGCGGCTTCGGCCTCACCCGGTGATCGTGTTGCCCTGCCCGTCCCGCCTGCCACCCACGATCCGATCGCCTTCGGCAAGGCGGCGGCATCCGCGCTGTGGTCGTACGACACCCGCTCGTACGCCCAGCCCGAGCTGCTGGCCGCGCTGCACACGTGGATGACGTCGGACGCCAAGTACGCCGACAGCGCCTCGGTCGATGCCCTGATGCCGTCACCCGTGCTCTGGGGCCGGATGGCCGACAACGGCCAGTACGCGACCGCGAGCGTGAACGAGGCACACTTCCCCGCCTCCTTCACCCAGGCCCTGCAGGCCGACCCGGGAGCGATCACGCAGGCGTACGTCTACGCCGTCACCGTCTCCGGCCAGCAGTCGATCGCCTGGAACGGCACGCCCGCCGGCGGTGCCGAGGCCCGCTCGACCACGCTCGCCGTGCAGTGCCGCCCGTCCCAGAACTGCGCTCTCGCCGGCGTCTTCCCGACGGTCTCCCCCTGACCCCGTCCTGAAAGGAGGTGCCCACCATGGGTGTCTGCGACCTTCCCCTCATGAGCCAGGTGTGCGATGCGGCCAACTTCGTCTCCGATCCCGGCAAGTCGATCACCGACGGCATCGGCGCGTGGATCGCCAAGTCCGCAGGTGAACTTGCGTCCAGCGCGGCCGACCTCGCCGCGAAGGCCGTCAACGCGACCACCAGCATCGACCTCAACGCCCCCTGGTTTCGCGACAACTACGCCCTGCTGCTGCCCATCGGACTGTCGATCATCGTCGGCACGTTCTGCATCCAGCTGATGTTCGCCGCCTGGCGCCGCGACGAGCGCGCCCTCGCCCAGGCCGCGATCGGCACCATGACCGGCGTCCTGTTCTCCTTCTGCGCGATCTCCTTCACCAGCGTGGCGATCACCGTGGTCGACGCCCTGAGCGACGGCCTGTTCCAAGCCGCCAACACGTCCGTGGAAGACGCGATCCGCCGCGTCGTCAAGGTGAACGAACTCGGCGCGATGTACGGACTCGGCTGGGGCGTACCGTCGTTGGTCGCTCTGGGCTGTGCGATCGGGGCTTTCCTCTACTGGTGCACGATGGTGGCCCGCAAGGTCGGCGTCCTGATCCTGGTTGCCCTGGCGGTCTTCGCCGGCAGCGGCGGCGGCTGGGAGGTCGCCAAGCGCTGGCGGCGCGGCTGGATCGAGGCCACCGCCACGCTGGTGGTCAGCAGGCTGCTGATGACCGTGGTGTTCCTGATCGGCGTCTCCGCGATGGGCAAGTCGGATGCCAAGGACGGCATGTCGGCCCTCTCGGACGCGATGGCGGGCATCGTCGTGATGGTCCTCGTCCTCCTCTGCCCCTACGCGACCTACAAGTTCGTGCACTGGGCCACCGACAACGGCGGGCACGACGACCTGCATCGCACCGGCGTCGCCGGGGTGACGGTCGCCGCAGGCGCGGCCAAGACCGCGGCGAGCATGGCGATGCAGGTGGGCACCGGAACCCCCGCGCCTCAGGGCCCGGCCAAGGTTCCGGGCATGGGCCAGGACGGTGTCGCCTCCGGGATCGACCCCTCCGGGCGGTTCAGCAAGGAAGGCATCGACGCCGGACCGCCGAGCACGCCGAGCACTTTCCGGTTCGGCGAGAACCCCAGCGCTGGTGGCGACCGGGGCCGTGGTCTCATCCAGCGTCCGGGCATCCCCGCACTCATCACCCGCGCACTCAGCGGTGAGGGCGATTCCGGCTCGGAGTCGGGCGGCTCCGCCGGCCAGAGCGCCGCATCGCCTGTCCAGGGCGCACCGGTCGGCCAGCGTTCGGGCGCCACCGCCCATGCTCCGGGCTCCTCCGGTTCCGCACCGAGCGGCCCCCCGGCTCCGCCGGTCGGTGGACCGCCGCCGCAGGGCTCGCCGGCACCGCAGCGCTGGGTGTTCCCCCAGCAGCCGCCCTCCGGGTCCTGACCGCCCATCTCCTCGGGGCGGGCTGCTGACCGCACGGCCACAGCCCGCCCCTCCTATCCTCGAACAGGAGTTCCGCCATGGCTTCCAGAAGAGCGCCGCGCCCGCCGCCCCCATCCTCCCGCTCGCACCTCCTGGATCCTCGATGTCTGACACCTCTCCCGCCACGGTGAAGTTCCCGCACCGCTCCAAGCGCGGCATCCTGCTCGGCCTGACCGCCGCCCAGCTGATCGTCGCCTCCCTCGCCGGCCTTCTCCTGCTCGCCGTCGTCCTCACCCGCGGCGTGGTCGGCGCGCTCGAACTCATCCCGCTGTGGGCCGCCGTCGGCCTGTTCGTCCTCGTCCGCCACCGTGGCCGATCGCTGGCCGACTGGGCGCCGATCGTCACCCGCTACGCGCTGCGGCGGATGCGCGGTCAGCTGGTCTGGCTCGCCCGGCCCTCCCGGCGGCCGGTGCGCGAGGGTCTGCTGCACCTGCCCGGCACCGCCGCCAGCCTTCGGGTCGTCACAGCACCCGACCGCCGGTACGGCGCGGTCCACGACCCTCGCGCCGGGACGCTGACCGCGGTCGTCAAGGTCAGCAGCCGTGCCTACGCGCTTCTCGACCCTGCCACGCAGAACACCAACGTCAACGGGTGGGGCCGGGCACTGGCGGCGCTCGCCCGCACCGGGCACATCGCCCGCATCCAGGTGATCGAGCGCACGATGCCGGCCTCGGGCGATGCGCTTCGGCGCTACTGGGAGAAGACCGGCAACCCCGACGCGCCGGTCGCCGGTGAGATCTACGGCGAGCTGGTCAAGAACGCCGGACCGGCCGCCGCCCCGCACGAGGTATACGTCGCCATCGCGCTGGACTTCAAGGCGGCCCGGCGGCTGATCAACCAAGCCGGCGGCGGCCTCGCCGGCGGATCCTCGGTGCTGGCCCAGCTGACCGCCACCTTCGACCAGGCCGCCCGCACCGCAGGTCTCAACCCGGTCGGCTGGCTGTCCGCCACCGAGATCGCCGCCGTGGTGCGCACCGCGTACGACCCCAAGTCGCTGACCGGGCTGGAGCGCTGGTCCTCCTCCGGCTGCCCGGAGGCCGACCCCGCCGCCGCAGGGCCCGTGGTCGTGGTCGAGCGCGCCGGCCACATCGCCACCGACTCCGCCATTCACTGCACCTACTGGGTGGAGAACTGGCCGCGTACCGAGACCAGCCCCGGGTTCCTGCACCAGTTGCTCTTCAGCGGCGGGGTCCAGCGCACCCTGTCCCTGGCGTACGAGCCCAAGGGACTGGACGCGGCGATGCGCGATGTCCAGCGCAAGAAGGCCAGCATCATCGCGGACTCGGCCGAGCGCGCCCGCCGGGGCCAGGTCGACAGCGAAGCCGACTCGGTCGAGTACCAGGACGTCAAGCAGCGTGAACGCCAGCTCATCGCCGGCCACGCCGATATCGCCCTGACCGGCCTGCTGACGGTGAGCGCCGACACCGAGGACGAACTGCGCTCGGCCTGCGCCGTCGTGGAGACCGCCGCCGTCGCCGCCCAGCTCGACCTGCGCCCGCTCACCTGGCAGCAGGCCGAGGCGTTCACCGCCGCCGCGCTCCCCCTCGCCCTCGCCGCCTGAACCACCACCCCCACATCCCTTGGAAAGAGCACCGCCATGCCCCTCACCACCACTCCCCTCGCGGAGGACTTCCTTCCCTTCGCGACCGCGGCGGTCGACTTCCACCGCACGCTCAACATCCCCGCAGGCGCGCTCGTCACCTCACGCACCGAGCTGGACAGCCTGCACGCCCACCTCGTCTCCCTCCACACCCTGCTCGACGCCCACGCCAGCCGCACCGGAGCGCTCGTGCCGATCGAGGGCGAGCAGCTGCGGGCCGCCCGCACCCGGATCTGGCAGGCGGCCGACCACGTGCACGCCGCCTACCACGCCTCCCCCCGGCCCGTCACCGGCGAGGTGCCCGACCGCGAGGCGTGCCAGGCCGGCCTTCCCGAAGGCGCGCCCGAGCTGACGATCTGCCGGCGCCACCAGCGCACCGCCCACCGCGTTCGGCGCCAGACCACCCCGGCCGACCTGCACACCCCGTTCACCGGCCTCGTCCGCCACTGACACCCCCACCACCCACCGGAGTCCATCGCCATGCCCAAGACCCGCGCCAGCGCCAGCCCCCTCTTCGTCCCCCGCAAGTCCTCCCGTTCCGAACTGCGCGCGGCTCGGCGCGACTTCGACCGGGCCCGCCGCAAGGCCCGCCTCGCCGAGGCCCCGCCCGAGCGGGAGGAGGAGGGCTCGATCCGGAGCTTCGGGCGCCCTACCCGCCGTCAGGGCGACCGGGCCCGGCCTCCGCCCGTGGCGGGAAGGTCCGCCTGCCGGCCCACCGGATGACCACCGCGGTGGCGAGCGGGGCCTATCCGTTCCTGGCGGAGGGCGGCCTCGGCTCCGAGGGGATGTTCGTCGGCCGGGACGTCCATGCGGAAGGCTCGTTCTGCTTCGACCCGTTCAGTCTCTACAACAGCGGCAAAGTCGAGGGCTTCACGAACCCCAACGCCGTGCTGGCCGGGATCATCGGCATGGGCAAGTCCGCACTCGCCAAGTCGATAGCCACCCGGTCCATCGCCCACGGTTACAAGGTCTATGTGCCGTCCGATCCGAAGGGTGAGTGGACGCTGCTCGCGGGCGAGCTTGGTGGGCAGACCATCGCGCTCGGGCCGGGATTGAAGGGCAGGCTCAACCCGCTCGATGCCCCCGCGCGGCCGGACGGCGTGAGCGAGGAGGACTGGGCGGGCGAGGTCCGCAAGCGGCGCCTTATGCTGCTGGCCGGCCTCGCCCGCACGGTGCTGGGGCGCGACCTGCTGCCGATGGAGCACACCGCCCTCGACCTCGCGCTGGACCTGGTGGTCGCCGACGCCCAGGCGCGCGGCACGGTGCCGCTGCTCGGCGAGATCGCGCACACCCTCGGCTCGCCCGAGCGCCTCGATGCCGCTCTCGGAGATCAGGGCGGGCGGATGGGCCCGGCCGCCGAGGACCTCGCCCATGCCCTGCGGCGCCTGGTCCACGGTGACCTGTCCGGGATGTTCGACGCCCCGAGCACCTTCGCCTTCGACCCGAGCGTCCCCATGCTGACGATCGACCTCTCCCGCCTGGGCGGCAGCGGCGACGACACCGCGCTCGTCCTCGCGATGACCTGCGCGAGCGCCTGGATGGAGTCCGCGCTCGCCGACCCGCGCGGCGGTCGCAGGTGGGTGATCTACGACGAGGCATGGCGAGTGATGCGCCATGTCGGCCTGCTGGAGCGGATGCAGAGCCAGTGGAAGCTCTCGCGCGGGCTGGGCATCGCCAACCTAATGGTGATCCACCGCCTGTCCGACCTGCTGTCCGCCGGCGATGCCGGCTCGCGCGGCCGAGTCCTGGCCGAAGGCCTGCTCGCCGACTGCAGCACGCGCATCATCTACCGCCAGGAGAGCGACCAACTCGCGACCGCCGCCTCGTTGCTGGGACTCACCGGCGTCGAGACCCATGCGGTGTCCGCACTTACCCGAGGACGCGGGCTGTGGAAGGTCGCCGGGCAGAGCTTCATCGTGCAGCACATCCTCCACCCCGCCGAGAAGGCACTGTTCGACACCGATGCCCGAATGACCTGAGAACTCAGAGGAGTTCACAAATCCCGAACTGGAGGCATCCCGTTGAACCGCACCAGCAGATCCCAGCTCCATCCCGCGGCATTCCCGATTCCCCCTCCCCCGGATGGACCTGCCATGCCCGACCCCAGGCTCGGCCACGCTCGCTTTCAACCGGACATTGCCATCGGCCGCGACCCCGAACTCGGGATCTGCGCAGCCAACCCACGCCAACTCGCGGGCGCCGACTGGATGCTGGAACGCCTGGGATTCCAGCGCGTCCCCGACAGCAAAATCATGTACGCGCTCACCGACCAGCACCTCGACGGCAATACCCGCGCCACCACCGCCGTGGACATGCTCCGGAATGCCGGCTACGCCGTGCACGCCGACGACGACCTCGACCCGGAACCGGCGTCCACCCGATGGACGGTGAACGGGCGCACGGAACCGGACGTCGCGTTCGCCGAGCACCCGAAGCTCGGCGTCGTCGCCGCCACCGCCGACACGATCAACGCCGTCGAACGCGGTGGAGCGATCCTCGAAGCGCACGGCTGGAGCTTCCAGCACGCGCTGGACGTCTATACCCTGCCCACCGCCACCGACCGCAGCGAGGCGCTCGGCAAGCTCGCCCGAGCCACAGCAGCGATGCAGCGGGCCGGTGACCTTCAGGTAGCCGTCCAGCCGCAGCTCGCCGAGGCCGCCACTCGACGCCAGCTGGCTCCGGAAGTAGCAGTCCGCCACGAGAGCGGCCCAGGTTTCACCACCCACCGGTTCCCGCTCAATGCAGCCGCCCTCGCCGCGAGCCCGGCCCGCACCGGTGTCCCGGGCAAGGCGCCCGCCGCCGAGCCCAGCTCCGCCCTCCCGGCTGCGCGTCCCGTGGACCCTCGCATCGCATTCGCCCGAAACCGCTGACCCCAACGCCCCTAAGGAGCAGTCCCCATGGCCGTGAAGAAGACCTGGAAGATCACCCACACCTGCGGGCACGAAGGCGAGCGCGACCTTTCCGGCCGCCCGGCCGACCGGCGCGTCGGCTACGCCAAGTGGCTCGCCAAGCAGGAGTGCACCGACTGTTGGCGGGCCTCCAAAGAGGGTGACGAGCAGGACAAGGCCGCCTGGCTGGCGGCCAAGCGTGCCGAGGAGCAGGCCGAGTCCGAAGCCTGGTCCGAGCAGTACCGCATGCCGCCGCTGCAGGGCACCGAGCGTGCCGTCGCCTGGGGCGTGCGCTGCCGGCACCAGATCCTGTCCGCGGCCTACGCCGCCCTCGTCCTCTAAGGCGAGACGAGCGAGGCCGAGTGGGAGGCGATCGAGGACGCTGCCCGCACCATCACGCGCGCCGGCTGGTGGATCGACCAGTGCGCCTCCGAGCCCGGCGACCTGACCGAGCTGCTGGAAGCGGCAACGGAACGGGACCGGCCGGTCGAGAACCCCCACTTCTGAGTCGAGCGGCCTGGCTTCTACCAGGCGGTTCCGGCCGTACCAAACCGGCGAATCCTCGGATTCTTTCCCCGGCCGCCCGAACCCGCGGGCGGCCGGACCGCCGTTCTCCTTCGAGGTAGCTCCCGTGATCGCCCACCTGCGTCGTGCCAGCAACACCGCCGGCCTGCTCACCGAGCTGTACGGGCCGGGCGAGCGCGGTACCCAGAGCAACGCCCGTCTGGTCGGCGGGGACTGCCACGGCGCCCCGATCGGGCTGCTCGACCGCTCCGGGGCCCTGCCCTACCTCGCGCAGGTGCTCGACGAGCCGCTCCAGCGCCGGGGCACCCGGGTGCCGGAGCGGCCCGTGTGGATCTGCTCGGTCCGCTCCGACCCCCGGCACGGCGACCTGACCGACGCCCAGTGGGGCGAGGTGGCCCGGCGCCTGGCAGCCACCAGCGGCATCGCTCCGGACGGCGATCCGGACGCCTGCCGGTGGATCGCCGTACGCAACGAGGACCGCCTGGTCCACGTCGTGGCCACCCTCGTTCGCGAGGACGGCCGCTTCCACCGCACCTACCGCGACGCCTTCCACGTCCAGACCGAGTGCCGGCGCATCGCCGCCGACCTCGGCCACCTTCCCGGCGCCCACCTTCCCGCGCCCCGCTTCCCGGAGATCTCCGTGCCCGCACCGTTCATCACCATCAACATCGAGCCCAGCGGCAGCGTCTCGGCCAAAGGCGCCAATGACGACCTGTCCGCCACGCTCCTCAAGCACGCCGGATTCACCGAGATCAGCGACTGGTACGGCCGCCGCCACCGCCTGCCCACCACCACCGCGCAGAACGACCGCGCTGCCGTCGCCACCCACGCTGCCGAGATGCTCCGGGCCGCCCGGTACAGCGTCCAGTTGGACCCCGACCTCGACGCCAGCAGGCTGACGCCCCCCACCGACCCGCACGGCCTGCAAGTCGTCGGCGGCCAGGTCTTGCGGCTAACCGACCAGATCCGCGGCGCCGCAAACGCCAGGGCAGCGGCAAACGCGCTCGACCAACTCCTCGACCCCGCCGACGGCGTTCTGGTCCGGCTGCAGGAAGCGCTGGGAGCTGCCGCCGAGCAGGTCGGCGACCTCGACGGCGACGCATACGAGCTGGCCGACCGCTTCACCGCTGCCTCCGAACAGCTCACGAGCGTCGGCGAGGAGCTGGATGGTGCGGCAGACGAATTCCGCGCTCTCGACAAGTCGTCCCAGATGCGGGGCGGCGACTACCAGGCCAAGGTCGCCACCTTCTACGCGACAGCCGTCACCAGCGCCTCCCGCACCGCTGACCACATGCCGTCCGCGAGCAACGCCGCCCGCGCCGCCTCCCCCGCCGCATCTGCGCGCGCCGTCGGCCAGTCCCCAGCCGGCACCACCCTCACCACCGCCCCGGCAACCACCCCCGCAGCACAGCGCCCGGTGACCCGATGAACGAGGAGACCGCTGTGCCGACCGACAGGGACTTCTTCGCCATGTCCTAAGAAGACCAAGCCGACTGGCTCGCCGAGCACTTCACCGTGCACGGCCTGCCGCGCCCCGGCTCTGGCCGCCGGCTACACCGGGGCCACTCACGATGTCGACCAGCAGCGCCTGGCCGCCGCACAAACCAACGCCGCTGCCCAGCCGCCAGCCACCGCTGCTGTACCGGCCGCCAAGGTGCCCCACCAGCGCAAGCGCTGAAACGTTTCCCCTCCCTCGACCAGCAAAGGAGTCCCGCCGTGATCCGCACCAGAGCCGAGCGCGCCCCGCCCCACCGCCCGCTCGCCACCCCCTGGACTCCCCATGCCTGCTCCGCGTACCAGCGCGCCGTCGACCACCACCGGTACCGACGCACTCCTCTACCTCCTCTTCGGCCTCGTCGGCGCCGCCCTCGCCTTCGGCTCCCTCGCCTGGCTGACCGGCAACCTCGCCAATTCCCTTCTCGGCAGCGGCCCGTGGTGTCCGGTCAAGCCGGTCGACGCACTCCTTCACCCGCAGCTCCTGTGGCCACACCTCACGCCGACCACTATGCAGATCGGGGCGAGGATCGTCCCGGGCCTGCTCACCGCGCTCCTGGCCGGCATCGCGCTCGGCGTGGTGCTGCATCGGCGCGGTGGCGCGAAGAACGGGCTTGCTCGCAAGGCCGATCTCGCTCCGCTGCTGGACAAGGAGATCACCGCCAAGGCGAAGAGCCTGCGGCCGAGCCTGTCCGACCTCAAGCCGAAGCAGATCGCGCCGGCCGACCGGGGCGTACTCGCCGGCACCCTCTCGCCCGGCCGCACTCCAGTGCGCGGCTCCTGGGAGGACGTGTTTCTCGCCATCATGGCGCCCCGCAGTGGCAAGACCTCCGGCCTGGCGATCCCCGCCATCCTCGCCGCCCCCGGACCCGTTCTGCTGACCTCGAACAAGGCGGCCAACGACGCGTTCACCGCGACGGTCGACGCCCGCGCGAAGGTCGGCACGATCTGGACGCTCGACCCGCAGCAGATCGCCCACCACCCGCGCGAGATGTGGTGGGACATCCTGGCCGACGCCCGCGATCTCGCCGGCGCCAAGCGGCTCGCCGGGCACTTCGCCGCCGCCAGCGTGGATGAGTCCAACGGCAGCGACTTCTGGAGCACCGCCGCGAGCAACACCCTCGGAGCGCTCTTCCTCGCCGCGGCCTCGTTCCGCCGCCCGATCACCGACGTGCTCGCCTGGCTGGCCTCCCCGGCGGACCGCACCCCGGTGGACCTGCTGACCGATGCCGGCCACCACGCGGTCGCCGCCCAGCTCCAGGGCACCGTGTCCGGCGCGACGGAAACCCGTGATGGCATCTACGAAACCGCGCGCCAGTACGCGAGTTGCCTGCTGGATCCGGAGATCGCCGCCTGGGTGACGCCCACCAAGCGCCTGCCCGAGTTCAAGCCCGCCGACTTCGCGACCTCGCGGGACACCCTGTACCTGCTCAGCAAGGACGGCGGCGGTAACGCCGGGGCAATCATCGCGGCTGCGGCCGACGCGGTGATGCGCGCGGCCGTCATCGTCGCCGAGCGCTCGGGCGGACGGCTCGACCCGCCCGCGCTGTGCGTCCTCGACGAGGCCGCCAACGTCTGCCGGATCAGCGATCTCCCCGACCTGTACTCGCACTTGGGCAGTCGCGGTGTCATCCCGATGACGATCCTGCAGTCCTACCGGCAGGGCCAGAAGTGCTGGGGCGAGGCCGGCATGGACTCGCTGTGGAGCGCCGCGACCGTCAAGATCATCGGTAGTGGCATCGACGACAGCGACTTCGCGGACCGCCTGTCCCGCCTGATCGGCGACCACGACGTGCAGACCACCTCCGTCTCCACCAGCGATGGCGGCAAGTCCACCTCCGTGTCGATGCGCACCGAGCGGATCCTGCCCCCCGACGCCATCCGCGCGCTACCCAAGGGCAAGGCCCTGCTGTTCGCCACCGGCCTCCGAGCGGCGATGCTCGAGCTTCGGCCCTGGTATAAGGAGCCCTCCGCGAAAGAGATCGGCCCGGCCTCGGTCCTGGCCACGCGGGCGATCACCGAGCGGGCCATCGCCAAGACCGCCGGTCGCGACGACTTCGGGCTGGCGTCGTGAGCGCCCCGCAGCTTCGCTCGCTCTCGCTCGGCGCTGGGGTCCAGTCAACCCGTCTTCTGCTCCTGGCCGCCGAGGGCCATCTTCCCGGCCTGGATGTGGCGATCTTCGCCGACACGGGCTGGGAGCCCCGTGCCGTCTACGAACATCTGGACCGGATCGAGCGGGAGATCGCCGAGCCCGCGGGCATCCCGATCCTGCGGGTCTCCTCCGGCAACATCCGCGAGGACGCGCTCGGCCCGTCCAAGCGGTTCGCGTCGATGCCGCTGCACATCCTCAACCCCCAAGGCACCGAAGGGCTTTCACGTAGGCAGTGCACGGGTCAGTACAAAATTCGGCCGATCAAGGAGCAGGTCCGCCAGCTGCTCGGCTACCCGCACCCGCAGCGCGTGCCCGCCGGGGTCTTCGTCGAGCAGTGGATCGGTATCAGCACGGATGAGGTCCACCGGGCCAAGGACGCCGACGTCGCCTACATGAAGAACCGCTTCCCGCTGATCGAGCTGGGATTCTCCCGCTCGGACTGCGTGCGGCTGCTGCGCTCACGGGGCCTCGGTTCGACCCCAAAGAGTGCGTGTCTTGGGTGTCCGTACCACGGCAACTCCCAGTGGAGGCAGCTGCGCGACGGCTCGCCGGAGGAGTGGCAGGACGTCGTGGAGTTCGACCACGCCATCCGCAAGGGCAACGCGCGGGCCACCGCGCAGGGCACCCCGCTGCTCGGCCAGGCGTACCTGCACCGCTCGCGCCGCCCGCTCGACCAGGCGCCGATCGACCGGGTCACGGCCCATGAGTGGTCCGGGCGCCAGGGCGACATCTTCGACGCCATCGCGGACGCCGAGCTGGAGAACGGCGACGCGGACGGCTGCTCGCCCTGGTCGTGCCGCTCCGGCGCCCCGGTGAGCGCCGGCTTCGATCTCACTGCCTGAAATCCCGTCCCGTTCCTCTTCCGTCAGGAGCCCTCTGTGTCCTCGAACACCCCGTCCTCGTCAGCTCCCCGTTCCGAGCGCCTCGCCAACTCACCTGTCGTCCGCCGTGGCGGCCAGTGGTGGCTGGTCACCGGCAGCCGTTCCATCCTGTCCACTGACCCGACCTTCACCGGTGAGCTGGACCGGTTCGCCGCCGCGATGGCCGCCGCCGACCAGGCCGTTGCCGAACTGCGTACCCAGAAGCGCGAATCCGTTCGCCGGGACGCGCGGTGAAGCCCCTTCTGCGGGCCGAGCAGGCGGTCCTCGGCGCCGTCCTCCTGGACCCTGGCCAGCTCGCCGCGCTCTCCTGGCTCGCCCCTGACCACTTCTACCGCCCAGTGCACCGGGCGCTGTCCACCACTGAGGAAGTTCCATCGTGATTCGTGCAGGTCACCGGCCCTGGTGTGACAAGTGGTTGGGGTGCTCGCGCAGCTCATCACGGTGATCGTCGCGCGGAGATCATCCGTCAGCCTTTCTGGCTGTCTTCCCGGGATCTCCTGCACGCTGTGTGCCGGTCCCCTACTGTGCGAGCAGGGGCTGTGGTGGGCCCGCGCGGGAGGGGATATGGCTCAGAACCTGATGGTGTGGCTGCTGGAGCGCCGCGTGGTGCTGGAAGAACGCGTTGAGCGGCTGCGCAAGCAGCTGGCAGACACCGAGGCCGAAGTGGCTCGGTTGGAGGCCGCTGAGGTCGTCTACCGGCAGTACCAGGAGGACGCTGACGCCGGGCATCCCGACGCCGAGGCCTGGCAGCAGGCCCTGGAGGAGGCCACCGGCGGAGAACCCGCCGCGCCCGCGCCCGGCGCCGGTGTGACGCCGGGCGCCGCAGGCCAGCTGCTGATCCCGCACTGCGGCCAGGACAGCGGCCCGCAGGACCTGCCGGCCGACTATCAGGCGATCATGGGGATCGTCGCGGACGGCGACGGCCCGCTGCAGGCCAAGGACGTGGCCCGTGAGCTGGGGCTGGATCCGGTGCCGGCGAAGGTGGAGCCGGTGCGCGGGAAGCTGCGCAAGCTGGCCGAACGCGGCTGGATCACCCGAACCGCGGCCGGACGCTACCTGCCCCGGTAGGGCGCGCGGTCCCGGAATAACGGCCGATTCCCGCCGCAACACGGCTTACCCCGGCGGGAGTTGGGAAGCTCGTGAAAACCAGGACCAGCCCCACCGGGGACACCGTCAGCCTTGTCTACTCCGTCCGCCTGCCGCTGTCCAGCCGGACCGTCAACTACGTGGCCGGCCTGATCCGCGCCCACCGCAAGACGATCCGCTCCCGCTGGCGCAAGCTGGACGCCGGGCGGATCGCCGTGATCGCACTGGCCCACCTGCGCAACGACGAGCGGCTGGCCGACCTGGCCGGCGGCAACGCGGTCTCGGCCTCCACGGTGCGCCGGTGGGTACTGGAGGTGATCGACCTGCTGGCCGCACGCTCTCCCCGCCTGGACCGAGCGCTGGCGAAGGTGGCCAAGGACAGCGGGTGCGTGGTGCTTCTGGACGGCACGCTGATCCGTACCCGGCGGCGGACCGGCCGGGCGAACCGGAAGAACTACTCGGGCAAGCACAAGGCGCATGGCCTGCTGTTCCTCGCCCTGACCGACGCGAAGGGGCGGCTGTTGTGGATCTCCTCGGCCCGCCGGGGCGCCTGCAGCGAGATCACGGCCGCCCGCTACGAGAAGCTGTGCGCGCGGCTGCGGGAACTTCGACTGGGTGCGGTGGCCGACCTGGGGTTCGTCGGCCTGGACGACGGGGACCAGGAGCAGCCGGCGGTCATCACGGGGTTCAAGGCGAGCGGCGGAAAGCGCCTCTCGTCCCCGAAGAAGGTCGTGAACCGGCTGGTCAGCAGCCTGCGAGCGCCGGTCGAGCACGGCTTCGCGAACCTGAAGACCTTCCGGATCCTGACCAAGGTGCGCATGCATCCGCGGCACGCGACCGCACTCGTGCGGGCCCTGCTGGTGCTGACGCACCACCAGGTGGCACGGTGACGGATGATCTCCGCGCGGTGATCACCGTGATGAGCTGCGCGAGCACCCCAATTATTCGTCACACCAGGACCGGTGACCTGCACGAATCACGATGAAACTTCCTCAGTCCCGAATCCGCAGATAGTGGCCGACGGTCAATCAGTTGATCTCTGTGCTGGCTGTCAGTGCGGTTGTGGTGTGTCCGGGTAGGTCGAGGGCCCGGCTGTCGTGCCGGGTGGGCGGCTTTCCAGGGCGGTTGGGGGTGGTTCGGGCCCGGGTCGGGCGGTCGGTCAGGCGGGCAGGAGGGGCCGGTGGGCGCGAATCCGGGCCAGCGCCTGCGCGATCAAATCGGCCGCTGCCGTGGTGAAGTGGAGTTCGTGGCGGCGGGCAGTGAGCGTCCAGCGGGCGGCGCGGGCGATGAGCAGGCGCCGAACGGTGGCGATCCGGCGACGTGCCGTGCCGATCGGAGCGAGCATCTGCAGCCAGGCGGACAGGTTGTAGGCCAGCAGCGCGCCCCACATCCACATGCTGTTGACCGCGTGGGAGCCGGAGGGCAGGTGGTTCAGGCCGGCGCCGTGGGCGGTGTCGCGGAACAGCTCCTCGATGCTTGTGCGGCGGCGGAACTCCCACTCCGCCCTCGCGATCTCCTCGTCCAGGTCCAGCTCTTCGTCGGTGGCGATGAAGGAGTAGGCGTACGCGGTGTCGGCGATACCGTCCAACACGAGGGCGAGCTGGTCGCGGCCGACGGTGCGCGAGCGGCGCGAGCGAGGGTCGGCGGACAGTTCTGCGGCGTCGTAGCGCACCCGCCGGGCGATCACGCGGGTACCGTCGGGCCATCCGGTGGGCGCGTAGTCCAGCAGCGCGACCTGCGCGCCCGGGTAGTCCAGCGCGTCGGTCCAGTCATCCTCGTACACCCGCGCCACGGCCCGCCACAGCGGCTTGGAACGCGGGACGCCGAGCCGGAACAGTCCACCACGGGCGACGATTTTCTCGGCGACCTTCCCGGAGTAGTAGCCCGAGTCGCCCTGGAACAAGATCCGGCCGGTGGCCCCGGCGGCTCGCGCGGCGTCCACTGCCCGGTCGATCTGGTCCGGGGACTGGGTGCGGCCGTCCGAGCGGCCGTCCAGCAGGTCCGCGGCCAACAGCACACCGGCCTGGGCCCAGTGCGCGGCGTGCACCCGTCCGGCGATCTCGCCCTTGTAGGAACGGACGATCTGCTCCTTGCGCGTGGAGTAGACCTCGATGTCCTTGGCGTCCAGGTCGATCGTCACCGGCCCGGTCAGGATCCGGGCTCGTTCGGTGATCGGGAGTGCGGCCAGCGCACGGGCGGTGACCTGCGACGAGGCCCGTTCCAGGCCCTCGCGCTGCACCTGCTTGAAGCGGGCGGCCAAGGTGGCGGCCGTCGTCGCGGCCGGGACGGGCGCGGGCAGCAGCCCTTCGCCGACCGTGTCCGCACGCAGCCGGTCGAAGCCGACCAAGTGGTCCTCGCCGCACAGCTGCACTGCCGCCAACGCCAGCGCGAACTCCCCGCCCGACAGGCCACGGTCACGCATCTTGACCGGGCCGATCCCAGTGTCCAGGGCGGCGGTGATTCCCAGCGTCCGGTCCAGCTCGGCCACCAGCACCAGGCCGCCGTTCTCCGTCAGCGACCCGTTCGGCACCCCCACCCGAGCGTTCAGCCTGGTCCAGCGACGACCGGGGGCACCGGATACGGTACGGCGACGCGATATCGTCTTCACTCGACAGGTGCACTTTCACGTTTGAGCTGGTCACGGTGTAGGAACCCCGATCTTCTCAAACCGAAAGCGCACCTGTCGTCGTATCAGTCACCGATCACCGCCACTACCTGCGGATTCGGGTCAGTGGGGGGTCGAGCCCACCCCTGGGCTGATACTCACGATCTTCGCGACCATCCTGATCCTGCATGCCCTGGTGAACCTGCGCGGCGTCCACGTGGTGTCGATCCTCAACTCGGTCTCCGTGTGGTGGCACCTACTCGGGGTGCTGGTGATCGTCGGTGTTCTGTGGGTCGTCCCCTCTCATCATCAGTCCGCTTCCTTCGTGTTCGGGCACTTCGTGAACGGCACCGGCTGGTCAAACCCGATCTATGTGTCGGCCATCGGCCTGCTGCTCTTCCAGTACACCTACAGCGGCTACGACGCTTCGGCGCACCTGTCGGAGGAGACCACCGACGCGCAGGTGGCTGCTCCTCGCGGGATCGTCCGCTCGATCTGGGTCTCGCTCCTGGCGGGCTTCGTCCTGCTGGGCGGGTTGCTGTTCGCAATGCAGGACTACGACCGCACCGTGAGCGCGGCCGTACCGCCGGCCCAGATCTTCCTCGACACGCTCGGCGACGGTGGCGCGAAGCTGCTTCTGCTGATCGTGATCGGCGCCCAGCTGTTCTGCGGCTCCGCCGAGACCGCGGCGGCATCAAGGATGATCTTCGCGTTCTCGCGGGACAACGCCCTTCCCGGCTCGGCATCTTGGCGACGGGTATCGCGCAATGGGACACCGACGAGGGCGGTGTGGCTGGCCGTGGTCGTGGCGTTCGTCCTGGCGCTGCCCTCGCTCTGGTCGACGGCCGCCTATGGGGCCGTGACTGCCGTGAACGTGGTCGGCATGACCCCGGCGTACGCCATCCCGGTCTTCCTGCGGCTGCGCAAGGGCAAGCACTTCAAGCCGGGGCCGTGGAACCTGGGCCGGTGGAGCCGCCCCGTCGGCGTCCTCGCGGTGGCGTGGGTGGCCGTGGTGACCGTGCTGGTGTGCCTGCCGCAGACCAACCCGGTGACCGCCCAGACGTTCAACTACGCACCGATCACTCTGGTAGTGGTCCTGCTCCTGTCCGCGCTGTGGTGGCGGATGGCAGGCCGGAAGTACAGCGTGCCGGTCGTCGACGACCCGCAACTGGCGAGCCTTGAGGAGCAGGTCGTATGAGGGTGGCGACGCGCTCCGCACGGTCACGTGCGGCACGGGCGGCGGCGACCGTACAGTCCCCAGTCGGTCCGCTGCACGGACTGGTGGACGCCTTCGGCCTCGACACGGTGCTCCTAGCGGCGATCGACGTGCAGGGCCGACTCAAGGGCAAGACGTACGACGCCCAGGTGTTGCTCGAGCGGCTCCGGTCGGGCCGGATCACCCCCGAGATGTGCGGGTATGTGATCGGCACCGACCTAGGCATGTCCACCCCGCAGCACGGCGCCTTCGCGTCCTGGAACACCGGCTACGGCGACATCGCTCTCCTGCCCGACCTCGCCTCGGCCCGCCTCCTGCCCTGGCTGCCGGGAGCTGCACTGGTCCTCGCCGAGCCGATCGAGGACAGCTGGCCACACCCGCTCGCGCCGACCACCCTGCTGAACCAGCAGCTCACCCACCTCGCCGGCCTCGGTCTGAACGTGGCGGTCGGGATCGAGACCGAATTCATCCTCTACGAGGGGACCGTCGGCCAGGCCGCTGCCGCCGGGTGGCGGCAGCTTCGGCCCGCGACGTGGGACAACCGCGACTACGCCATCGACCAGCCCTCCACCATCGCCGCTTTCAGCCGACGGCTGCGACAGGTCCTCGGCGGAGCCGGGCTCCCGGTCGAGGCCGTAAAACTCGAAGGGGCCGCCGGTCAGGTGGAGGTGACCTTCCCGTACGGGGAACCGCGATTGGCTTGCGAGCAGCACCTGCTGTTCAAACACGCAGTGCGGGCGACTGCGGAGGAGCACGGGCTGGCGCCGACGTTCATGGCATCCCCGGCGACTGGCGTGAGCAGCGGTATGCACCTGCACGTGTCGCTGTACCGAGACGACCAACCAGTGCTCGGCTCCGGCCGAGAGGAAACCGGCCTGTCCGAGCTGGGCGAGCAGGCGGTCGCCGGCCTGCTGGAAGTACTGCCGCAGACGGCCCCGTTGTGGGCCCCGTACGTGAACTCCTACAAGAGGTTTGCCAAGCACTCCTTCGCTCCGGCCCGCTTCGCCTGGGGCCGGGATAACAGGTCCTGCGCGGTGCGGGTGGTCGGGCACGGCGGCGGGCTGCATCTGGAGGTGCGGCTGCCGGGCGCGGATGCCAACCCCCACCTCGCGTTGGCCGCCGTCCTCGCCGGTGTCCGCCACGGCATCGAGGCGGGCCTCAAGCCCAGGCCGGCCAGCGAGGGCGACGCCTACCGGGATGCCGAGGCTCCGCTGATCCCGCGTCATCTCGCCGATGCGGTCCGCACCTTCGAGGCCAGCACGCTGGCAGCCGACCTGCTGGGCGAGCGGCAGGTCGCCCACCTGTCCGCTGTCGCCCGCCTCGACGTCGATGACCACGCCGCCTGCGTCACCAACGCCGAGGTCGAGCGCGGCTTCGCCCAGGCGTAACCCCCACGGGGCAGGTCCCGGCACCCACTTGGACCTGCCTTCTCCCCTCCCCCGATCCCGATTGGAGACCCGTATGGACACCGCGACCCAGCCCGAGGCCGCTCCCGCCATCGCCGTGCCCGACCTGCTGTCCGCCCCGCACCTGGTCGATGTCGCCAAACCGGGCATGGCGGGCCTTGCCCAGTGGCTGGCCGAGCAGGGCGCCGACGTCACCGGCTCCGTCACCCCCGAGGAGCAGCACGACGCGATCGTCGGGCAGCTGAAACAGGCCGGCGTGCGGGTGGCGGTGGGCTTCGAGGCCGGTCACGTCGCCGAGGACCGCACAGCCGTGGTGTGGTCAGGCATTGTGATCGGCCCGCACGCCGAACTTGACCAGGCCCAGCAGCTGCGGCTGCCGGTGCTGGCCCGCGCGTACGCGCTGTCTGCGGTGTGCGCGAAGGCCGGGCGCGAGGCTGTGGCGGTCGGCGGCAGCCACAGCACCGCGACCGCGGCGGCGGTGCTGGCCGCCGCGCTCGACGACGGGCGGACGGCCTGGATCCTCAACGCCCCGGCCCGCGGCCTGTCGGCCGGTCACGGCGCACCGGGGCGGCTCGTCGTGGACTTCTGCCCCGACACCGCGACCCACGAGGCGGCGCCGCCCGGTGCCTGGCAGCACCGACCTGCCACCCGCTACCTGGGCAGCATCCCGAAGCCCGCCGTGGCGCTGATCACGGCCACCAGCGCGAACGCCCGCACTACGCGGACAACATCGAGGGCCTGACCGCTGCCGAGCACCTCGCCCGCTCAGCCGCCACCGTCGTCCTGCCGACTTGGGACAGCGGTACGCGGATCCTGCACGAGCGCCTACGCGATCGGCCCGGCCCCCACATCGTCACCGTCGGCCTCAACGAGACGGACGACGTGCGGATCCTGGTGCCCCGCTGGACCGGCGACGCCTACCACCCCACCCTCCAGCACGACGGCGCCCGGCACGCGTTCGTCCTGCCGATCGCCGGCCGCCACCATGCCCTGGCCGCCTGCGCGGCCATCGCCGCCGCGCTCGTCCTCGGTGAGAGCGCCCCCAAGATCGCCGACCGCCTCACCGCCTTCCGCGGCGTCGAGCGTTCGCTGGCCGTCCTCGGCACCCAGGCCCGGATCACCGTCGTGGACTCCCGAGCCCGCCACCCTCGAGAGATCTCCGAGGACGTCTCGGCCGCCCGGTGGCTCACCGAGGGCTCGGTGACCGCCGTGCTGGAACCGGACAGCTTCGCGCGGGCCTCCGCCCATTCCGCCGAACTCGGCGCCGCCCTCGGCGACGCGGACAAGGCGGTGCTGCTGCCTGTCAGCACCCCGCTGACCACTGTGAACGCCAACGACCCGCTCGACGCCATCGCGCAGGCCGCCAGCGAGGCCCTCGGGCCCGAGGCAGTCCACCGGATCCAGACGGGCGCCTGCGAACAGAGCACCGAGCAGATGATCGCCGCCATCGCCGAACCCGGCGACCTCGTCCTCGTGATCGGCGCGGCCGAGGCCGCCCGGCTCGGACCCTGTCTGCTGTTCCACCTCGCAGCCCCCTCCACTCCCATCCCTCACACGCTGTGAACCGCTCGGCCGCCGCAGGAGAATCTCAATGACCGTGTCAAGCCGTCTGCGTGACGGGTGGGACGGAGGTGAACTCCCTCTTGTCACGCAGCATCGCCCACAGGACGTTCACTCGGCGGCGGGCGAGCGCGAGCAGGGCCTGAGTATGGATCAGCCCCTCGGCGCGCTTCTTGAGGTAGTAGTCCCGCGATGGGCCCGGACGCATCATCGAGGACTGCGCGGACATGTAGAACAGCCAGCGCAGACGGCGGTTGTAGCGCTTGGGCCGGTGATAGTTGCCGGTCCGGCGCCCGGAGTCGCGGGGCACCGGCGCGAGGCCGGCATGCGAGGCCAGGCGGCCCGCGTCCCGGTAGCCGGACAGGTCGCCGGCGATGGCGACGAACTCGGCGCCCAGGATGGGGCCCATGCCGGGCAGGGACTCGATGATCTCGGCGCGTTCGTCGGTGCGGAAGGTCTTCCGGATCTCCCGGTCGTTGTCCTTGATCCGCTCGTCCAGGGCGAGGAGCTGGTGGGCCAGGTCGCAGACCAGTTTGGCGGCACGAACCTCGCCGGGCAGGGCGGTGAGCTGGGACTGGGCGGCCTCCACGGCCTTGACGGCGACGTCGGCGGCGTTGCGCACCTTGCGCCGATCCAGCCAGGTGGTCAGCCGCTTGACGCCGATCCGCCGCAGGGCGGCTGGGGTCTGGTACTCGGTCAGCATCACGACCGGGCCCTTGGCCGCCGAGTAGTCGAAGGCCCGTTCCAGGGCCGGGCAGATACCCACCAGCAGGTCCCGCAGCCGGTTGATCAGCCGGACGCGGTCGGCGATCAGGTCGCGCCGGTAGCCGGTCAGCAACTGCAGCGTGGACACCAGTTCCGGCGGCGTCTCGATCGGGGCGAAGTCTCGGCGCATGCGAGCCTGGTCGGCGATCACCAGGGCGTCCTTGGCGTCGGTCTTACCCTCGCCGCGGTAGGCGCCTGTCATGCGATTGACGGTACGGCCGGGCACGTAGACGACCTGCTGGCCGTCGGCGATCAGCTGGGCCAGCAGCAGCGCGCTGGCCCTGCCGGAGATGTCCACCGCCCAGCGCACCTCATCGGCCTTCTCCCGGGCCGCCCCGATGAGTTGGAGGATCTGGCCCTCGTCGTTGATCACCTTGGTCGAGAACAGCGTCCGGCCCTCGGCGTCGACCGCCACCGCCCAGTGATGCCCCTTGCCGGCGTCGATGCCGACCCATATCCGCTCGTGCGACCCGCTCAAGCCTTGCGCTCCGTTCCACCGTGACCAGCACCTCCATGGCCCGAGGAACACTCCGCCGACAGGTCCTTAACCAGCGATGCCCGCAGTTCTCAATCAGCAGTCGGAGCGTCCCGGAGGACCGGGCGGCCATTCTCCTGGAGCCATCAAGGGCAACCACGCCATCAGCCACACCCGGTCCTCCCGGACCGCCCAACATTCTTAAGGACACCGCCATGACCGACCTTTCGCCCATGCCCGAACTCACCGGACAGGACACCGCGCTCCTCATCCTGGTCGCCGCTGGGGCCAGCCACGACACGATCGCCCGCGACGCCACGCTCGCTCTGAAACCGCACGAGGTCGGCGACGCGATCGAGGCCCTGCTCGCCAAGACGTGCACCCGCACCGTGCTCCACCTCGCCGCCTGGGCCACCGCCTACCGGATCGTCACCGACACCGCCGAGCCATGCGCCGCGCTGGCCATCGCCCCGCGGCTCACCCCGCGCTTGCTCCAGATCCTGCGTGGCTGGGCCGGAGGGCGGAGCACGCCCGAGCTGACCGCAGACTTCGGACTCTCGCCGACGACGATGCGCACCTACACCAAGACACTCCTGTCCGAGCTGGGCGTCCACAGCCAGGTCCAGGCGAGCGTCACCGGCGTCCTCACCGGCCTGACGCTCCTCAGCGACATCGACTCCGCCTGGCCGGCCCGTCCCCTGCGCCGCACCGCCCAACCCAGCGGGCTGGCGGCGTGAGTACCCGGCACTGGTTGAGGCGGCTGGTACTGGGAGCCATCTGTTTCCTCATCGGCACCCAGGTCGGCGCCGCTGCCCTCTACCTCCTGCTGCACCGCGCCGAGATCCACCAGCCGGTATACCTGGGCATCTTCGCCGTCGCCACTTTCGGCACCCTCGCCGCCGTCGACCGCCTGGTCAACCACCGCGCTGCGCCCTCGGATCGCCACAGCAGCCGCGTCAACCAGCCACCAGCTGGCTGATACTCCCGCACCGCCAGCACCAACCCATGGCGGCCGTCCGGGCCAGGGCCGCACCCCTCCAACCACGCAGCGAGCCCCATCGACACAGCGCTCGCCTATCGGCCACCCACCATGCACATCACTGCCCGCCCCGAGAAAAGACCGGGATGAGAGTCGACGAGCCACTTGACCACCCACCCGCCGACAACACGGGTCCGTCGGTGTTCCTTGCCGCCGGCCCCGACGCCACCTGGCAACAGGAGGCACTGCTCCTGCTCGCCAACGCCGCCTTCACCGGAACCGTGTTCAACCCCGTGCCCACCTCCCCTATCGCCGACCGCGACGCACCCTGGCGGCCCTTCGGCTGGCACCAGCTGATGCTCCGCCGCTCCACCGCAGCACTCTTCTGGAACCCGCCAGGCCCGGTCATGGCCACTGACCTTCTCTCTCGGCATGCCTTCGGCTTTCTCGACACGGCCATCGTCGTCGGTTGTGACCCGGATATGCCCGGCCCACGCGAGGCCAAGGAGCAGTTCCTAAGGGCGATGCCGTGGCTGACCGTAGAGCAGTCCCTTCCCGACGCCGTCAACACGGTGCTCGCCAGCTTCGCCACCACCCTCCCCTCCGACACCCTGGCCTGACCAGTCATCGGTGCGGGCAGGCGCGGTATCTCGCCGCCCGCCGCGGATGAACTGTCGGCTGAGAGCCACCTACAAGAACGGCTGGGTGCGCCTCGCATATCCGGATCTGGTGGACTGACCCGCTATCCGTACAACACTCGCACCGCGAGATCCGAAGAGAAGCGACCAGCCGCACGGCAACGCGCCGGTATCGAACTGATGTTGCCACCATCGAGTGACGCCCAGCCCGACGCGCCGACAGCTAGGCACCGGCCCTGCCAGGATCGTCGCTCCACCCACCAACCCGTAGAGGAACAACCCATGTCCGAACGTGCCCGATTTTCCGCCGCAGCAGCCGCCTACATCGCCCAACCCGACGGCCGTGTCCTTCTCGTCCACCATGCCAAGGCGGATCGATGGGTCCTGCCCGGAGGAAAGGCGGAGCACAACGAGCCCCCGCTGACGACCTGCCGGCGTGAGGCTGAGGAGGAAATCGGCGTACCTGTGCGAGTCGGTCGGCTCCTGACTTTCAACTGGTTGACGCCCGCCGCAGCCCTGTGGCCAGAGGCCGTTGACATCGACTACGCCTACCCCTGCCACATGCTGACCTTTCACGCCACAATCGACCCGGCCGACGTGGAACGCATCAAGCTGCCCGCCCGTGAACTCCTGGCCTACCGCTGGTGGGACGTTGACGAGGCCGCCGCATCCGGCGTGATGGAACAGTACAACGCCCGGAACCTGCTCGCCGCGACCCAAGTCCACCGTGGCGAACGGCCCGCCGCGTACCTGGAGGCGTGACCATGACCGACTCAACGAAGGTAGCCGGGTGGTTCCCACCCGAGAAGTACGTCCGGACCATTGCCAACGCCACGATGTACGGGTGCCTGTACTTCACCGACACCCAGGGCCGGCCGCTCGGGCTGCGGTCCACCATCAACCCCGACCTGTGGCAGTGGCCCGGCGGGAACACCGACAAGGGCGAGACTCCGTGGCAGACGGCGGTGCGGGAATGCAAGGAGGAAACCGGGATCGCGTTCACAGGTGAGTGTCGGCTGATCGGCATGAACTTCGCGCCGGTCGGCGGTGGCTGGCCTCTATGCCGGGTCGGCTTCGTCTTCAACGGCGGCACCCTCACCGACGCTCAGCTCGACGCGATCGTTCTCGACCCGGCCGAGCACACCGAGTGGCGCGTCCTCACCATCGACCAGTGGCGGACGGTCATGGACCCGCTCACCTTCGACCGCCTGGCGCACACCGACGCTTCCCGCCGAACCCGTACCACCATGTACGCGGAGCACCAGCCCGTCCAGTGCGTGCGGCCGAAGAGCCTGGAGCCGTGATCATGAGCCTCGCGGACCTCTCGGAGGCCGAATGGCTGGCCGGCATGGTCCCCGCGCCTACATCGGAGCAAGCGTCATGGTGACTGATCCGGCCGGCCGGGTCCTGCTCCTCAAACCGCCGTACCGCGACACCTGGGGCTGGCCCGGCGGAATGATCGACCACGGCGAGACCCCGGCCGCGTGCGCCGTGCGTGAACTCCGTGAGGAGACCGGCCTCGTGCTGGAGGTCCGCCCGCTGGTCATCGAGTGGCGCGACCCGATCCCCGCACAGAACGGCCACGCCCATCCGGCGGTGCACTTCATGTTCGATGCGGGCACCACCCCCGCCGACACGCCGATCCAGCCGCAGCCGAACGAGGTGGCGGACCACGGGTTCTTCCTCCCGGACCAGGCCGCCGCCCTCCTCCACGAGCACGGCGTACAGCGACTCATCCGTGGTCTCCAGGCCCGCACGGAGGGCGCCACCGTCCTGCTCCACACCCCCGGCTACCTCGGATAGCGCCCCTCACACCCCCGGACTGGACGGTGACCGTGACCGACACCACCACCCCCGACACCCCGACTGACACCACGCCGAGCGAGGAGCTGACGTTCCAGCACCCCGGCGGCGACCGGCTCGACATCGCCGAGTCCATCACCGCACGCAACATGGCCAGGAGGCTTCCCGGCCTGATGCGCCGCACGCTCGGCCTCGCGTGGCGGGTTGACCGGGTCGCCGTGGCCGTCCTGCTGATCTGCCAGGCCGCCTCCGGGCTCCTCGGGGCCTTCGGGCTGCTGGCCACCACCGGCACGATCAAAGCGCTGATCGCCTCCGGGCACATCACCGACCGCCTCCACCAGGCGATCCCATCCATCGCGGTCGTCGCCGGGGCGGCCGGCCTACGGTCCCTGCTCGGGATCACCATCAGCGCGCTGTCCTCCCGGATCTCCCCGAGGGTCGCCCGCGAGGCGGAGATGATGCTGCTGGACGCGGCGACCAACGCGGAGCTGACCGCATACGACCGCGCCGGATACAACGACCGCTTCGACGCGGCCGACCGCGGGGCCGAGGTCTCACGTGACCTCATCGGCCAGACCCAGAACGTCATCGCCTCCGCCGCGTCCCTCGTCGCCGCCGTCGTCGTCCTGACGGCCCTTCACCCTGCGCTCCTCCCGCTCCTGGTCCTCGCGGCCCTCCCCCAGGGGATCGCCTCCGTGCGAGCCGCCCGGATCTCCTACGTCACGATGGTCGAGACCTTCCATGACCGGCGGGTGCTGAACCTGTTGCGCTGGTACCTGGTGAACAAGGAACCCGCCGATCAGATCCGCTCGGGCACAATGGCGCCGTTCCTGACGCACCGCTACCGGACGACCGGCGAGCGCGTCACCACCGCCACCAATCGGGCCGCCTGGCGCAGTGCCAAGGCATACATCGTCGGGGCCATCGCCTCCGGACTCGCCTCTGCGCTGGTGTGGGCGGCGGTGGTCGTCCTGCTGGCCACGGGGCACATGTCGGTGGCCTCCGCCGGCACTGCAGTCTTCGCTCTGAGCACCGCCGCCAGCGGCCTGCACGGCATCGTCGGGTACGGGGCCGACCTGTACCGGTCGGGCCTCTACCTGGACGACTGGTCGAGGTTCCTGGATGAGGCGGGCGGCCATCGACTCAACCGGGGCAACAAGAGCCCGGCGGCCCCCGCCCTGGTCCGGGCCGAGAACCTGACCTATACCTACCCCGGATCCGACACCCCCTCGCTGGAGAAGATCAGCCTGGACTTCCGTCGTGGCGAAGTCGTCGCCCTGGTCGGTGAGAATGGCTCCGGGAAAACCACCCTGTCCAAGATCCTGGCCGGCCTCTACATCCCCACCGAAGGCGCGGTCACGTGGGACGGCACCGACACCCGCGACCTGGACCCGGCGGCCCTGTGGAGGGAAACAGCGGTCGTGCCTCAGAGTTACGCGCGCTTCCCCCTGTCCGCCCGCGAGAACATCACCCTCGGCCAACCGCACGGTGGTGACGAGGCGGTCCACGCCGCCGCCGTCGCCTCCGGGGCCATCGATGTCCTGGACGATCTGCGCGCCGGCCTGGACACCCTCCTCGCACGGGAGATGTGGGGCGGCCAGGAGCTCTCCGGCGGCCAGTGGCAGAGGATCGCCATCGCTCGGGCCTTCTACCGGCGTTCGGGCCTGCTGGTCCTGGACGAGCCGACCTCCGCGCTCGATCCCCGTGCCGAGCACCGGATCTTCTCCGGCTTGCGCGCTCTCGCCCGTGACCGCGCCGTGGTGCTGGTCAGTCACCGCCTCGCCAACGTCGCCATGGCGGACCGCATCGTGGTCCTCGACCACGGCCGCATCATCCAGCAGGGCACCTTCATCGAACTCGTTGCCGACACGGCTGGCCTCTTCCACGAGCTGTGGCAGCTGCAGAACGACCGCGGGATTCCCAACCAACGCGGTTCTAGGTTCCACGGATGAATGCGCAATGGATACGTGAGATGCGCAGTGAATACGCAATTCCAGGATTCGCTGCGCATCGACTCCGGACGGTAACTAAGGTCCCTCCTATGATCGTTCAGAGTCCAGCCCGAGTCCGCGGGAAGTACGAACAGCCGATCGCGTCGATCCGGTACGACGACGCATCGGTGCGGAAGGTCCCTTTCGGAGACCTGCGGTTAGCGGATTTCACCTGGTCTGTGCCGTGGAGGAAGTTCCGCTCCGTCCATGGCCAGACGCACTACTCGGGGCGCTACGCATCGGCGACGATGGCCGGCCCAGTGGTCTATGAGAGCCGTCTGGAGCTCGCGCGACTTCTCCTGGCCGACATGGATCCTGCAGTGCGTGGAATCTACGCCCAGCCTTGCCATCTGACGGCCCGGGTCGGTGGCCGGGTACGTCGGCACGTGCCCGACTTCCTGCTGGTCATGGACTCGGGCGTGGTGCGGGTGGTGAACGTCAAACCTGCTGACCGGGCCGCAGATCCGAAGATCGCGGAAGCCTTGGCCTGGCCGGGTGAACTGGTCGGGCGGCACGGCTGGGAGTACGAGATCTGGTCCGGAGCGGATCGGGTGCTGCTGGAGAACGTCCGATTCCTCGCGGCCTACCGCCGTCCAGGGCTGGTCCCGGAGGCCGACATCGAGCGCGCATGGGAGTGCGTGCGGGACGGAGACCGGCTCGGGGTCGCCGAGCGTCGGCTGGCGGCCGGACGGCCGGATCACGAGGCGCGTCCTGCACTGTTGGCACTGGTGTGGTCCGGTCGCCTGACTACTGATCTGTCCCGCCCCCTGAGCGGCGACTGGGTTCTGCGGAGGTCCGCGTGAGTACGTGGACGACGACTCTTCGACCGGGGCTGCCGTTGACCTACGACGGCGAGCAGTTCACCATCGCGGAGATCGAGGGCCGCCGGGTCCTGCTGCAGCAGTCGTCGGCCCACGGCCGCCCCTCGTGGCGGCAGGTCGACCTCTCGGTACTGCTGGCCGATCCCTCGACTGAGTTCCTGGTGGAGGCTCCGCCTGCAGAGCCGGCGGCCGCAGTGCTGCTGAGTGGTCTCAGCGGCGCTGAGGACGATGCGCTCACTGTCCGGTTCCGGCATGTCCAGGAGGTCCGCTGCGGTTATCAGTTGGGTTCTGCCGAACTGGCGTTGGAAGGCGAGCCGCGGCCGGACTACGCCCCGGGGGTGCCGTTGATGCACCGGTACCGGGCGAAGGCCGCAGAGCTGGGAGTCGACCCGGCGACGGTGCGCCGTTGGGTATCCAAGGTCGAGGAAGCCGGCCCGGCGGGGTTGGTGAGCAAGCGTCAGGCCCGAGGCGTCCTGGACCGGGCGGATCCGCGCTGGGTGGAGATGGCGCGATCGGTGATCAAGGGATACGAGAAGTCCAGCCGCCCGGTGCGGGGTCTGGTGCTGATGGAGATCGAGGAGCGTCTGGCCAAGGAGTACGGTCGCGATGCGGTGCGGATCCCGAAGCAGTCAACCGGCTATGCCCTGCTGCGCGAGCTGGGCCGAGGGACGAACGCGTTCGAGGGAAGCACGAAGGGCAAGCGGTCGATCGCGAACAGCCCGCAGGGGGTCTACGGCAGGCTGCGCGCGACGCGTCCTGGTGAGTACGTCGTGCTGGACACCAACAGCCTGGACGTCTTCGCGATGGAGCCGGTGACCTGCAGGTGGGTGCGGTGCGAGCTCACCATCGCCATGGACCTCTACAGCAAGGTGATCACCGGACTGCGGCTGACACCGGTGTCGACGAAGTCGACGGATGTGGCCGGCGTCCTGTTCGAGACGATCCGCCCCCGCGAAGTGCCGGACGACCGGGGCGAGCCGCTTCCGTACTGCGGCGTCCCATCCACCGTGGTGTTGGACGCTGAAAAGCTGGTGGACGCCCACGGCCAACCGCTGCTGCCGCCTGTCGCCGCGGAGACGATCATCTACGACCACGGCAAGGTCTACGTCTCGAACCACATCGCGAGCGTCTGCGCGAAACTCGACATCTCTCTGCAGCCGGCGCGTCCGTATACGCCCACCGACAAGCCGGTGGAGCGGTGGTTCAAAACGCTCAACCAGGGCCTGCTGGCGGCACTGCCCGGCTACAAGGGCCCGGACGTGCACAGTCGGGGGGAGAAGGTCGAGGAGGAGGCGTACTTCTTCCTGGACGAGCTGGAGGCGATCATCCGCGAGTGGATCACGCTGATCTATCACAGGCGGGTCCACCGAGGGCTGACGATCCCGGAGGTCCCGGGTCTGAAGCTGAGCCCGCTGGAGATGTTCGAACACGGGGTGACCAGGGCGGGACCGTTGCGGATCCCGTCCCGGCCGGGGCTCGCGTTCGAGTTCCTGGAGGAGGAGTGGTGCCCCATCCACCGCTACGGGGTGGAAGTCAACGGGCTGCGCTACAACGGCCCGGGGCTCAACGACTACCGCAACCAGATCAGCGCGCACCGCGGCGAGCATGCCGGCAAGTGGCCGGTCGGGGTGGACCGCGCCGACATCAGGAAGATCTACTTCCAGGACCCGAAAGCCCCGCACCTATGGCATCGGCTGGACTGGGAACACGCCCCGGCCTTGAACGGGCCGGCCAGCCTGGAGGCGTTGAAGTACGCGCGGCGAATCGCGGCCAAGACACACCGGTTCCCGGACACCAAGCGCGCCCTGATCGAGTTGCTGGAACGCTGGGGCACGGGGCTGACCGCAGACCGCACCGAGCGGCGGATGGCGGTGCGACTTTCGCAGGAACGCCTGCATCTGGTCACTGAGGACGCCCCGGCCGACGCCGTCGCCGACCTTCCTTCTGTGCGCCGCCTGGCTGCCCTGAACGCCCCGGTGGAGAGCAGAGACCAGCAAACCGCGCCGGAGTTGCACCTGGTCGCGCCGGGCGACGCGGATCTGGGCGGGGACGACGACGAGGACGGGGAGTGCGACGCTGCCCTCCCCGGCGACGGCGCCGCCCAGATCGATGAGGACGACTACTACGCCGACGTCTGGGACATCCGTTGAGCACGGAGGCTGGCATCGAGCCGTTCGAGGGCGATGACCGCCAGTACACCCCCACCCGGTTGGCGGGCTGGCTGCAGGAGGTCAACGGACCGGACCGCATCCAGCCCGAGCAGCTCACCCGTGCCCAGCTCGCCGACCTGTCACCCCGGGAGCTGCTGGTGCACAACGACGGCCGGGAGGTATGGCACGCCAACATCGGCCCTATCGAAACACCCCAACTCCTCTCCCTTCACGATGGATTGGCGGAGATCGTCGAGTCGAACCGGCAGGACGGCGACAAGACCAAGCCGGCGGCCCTGGTGGACGCCTATCCGGGGCTCGGCAAGAGCACGGCGGTTCGGGCCTACGGACGTGCTCTGTTCCGCAAACAAGTGGCCCTGCGTGGGGAGACCACACCCAGCGGACACCGCAGAGTCCCCATCATCTACATCGCGCTGAGCGGCAACACCCGGATCCGGGGGCTGAACGCGGCAATCTGCCGCTTTTACGGCCTGCCTGTCACCGGAGACGCCGACACACTGGCCGAACGGGCCGTTGACGCCGTGCTGTCCATGAGGACCTCCGCGATCGTCATCGACGATATCCACTTCCTCGCCGGGGTGAACTCCAACTCGGTCCGCATGGCCAACCAGTTGAAGTACCTGGCGAACGTCTTCCCCGTCACCCTGATTTACGTCGGCGTCGGCGTCCAACATCGCGGTGTGCTGCGTGAAGGATTCTCCGGCCAGCAGACGGAGCTCGCCCAGTTCGGGCGCCGCACCACCCCACTGACCCTGGCGCCCTTCCAGATCGAACACGATCAGGGGCGAACTGAGTGGCAGACCCTGCTCAAGACGATCGAGCAGAAGCTCGTCCTGACCGATAAGTACCCGGGGATGCTCGCCCGGGACCTGTCGGACTACCTCTACGCCCGCTCCACCGGACACTTTGCCTCACTCATGGCACTCATCAACCGCGGTTGCCTGCGCGCGATCCGATCCGGTCGCGAGCGCCTCGACATAGACCTGATGAACCAGGTCAAGAACGACGCCGCTGCCGAGGAGGCCCGCAAGGAACTCCAGGCAGCAATCGAAGCCGGTCTTCTGACCACACACCCGGCGCCGAAGCCGCAGCGTCGAAGGAAGTCGGCATGAAGGAGTGGACCGACCAGCGGATCCCGATCTGGGTGCCTCCTCTGCCCGGAGAAGCACTGGACAGTTGGCTGGAGGCATACGCACGGCGGCTGAGGGTGACCACCCACGTCTTCATGGCCTTCGTTGGGCTCCGGGGGTCCCGCCCCTCACGCATGACCGAACGCCTGAGCGGAAGTGAACGCGAGATCCTGAGCCAGGTGACCGGGCTGAGCCCACAGGAGCTCGCCGCGATGACGTTGGAACCCTATGAAGGGCTGACGGTCACCTTCAAGTCAGGCCAGGACGGCATGAATCGTCCTCCGACCTGGCGGTACTACGGCACCCACAGCCGGTTCTGCCCGGCCTGCCTGGACGACACCCGCGGCCGGTGGCTGCTGGCCTGGCGCCAGCCTTGGTCGTTCGCCTGCCTGCGGCACCGCCGTCTCTTGCTGGAGCGATGCCCCGCCTGCGAGCAGTTCGTCCGCGCGCAGGGAACCCGCGTCGGCGGCCCCTCGAAACCGGCGCACTGCACCCGAGGCCGGCACCGCACCGAAGGATGCCGCCGAGTCCTCGTCGCCTGCGGATTCTCGCTCGCCCAGTCACCTGCCCAAATTCTGCCGGCATCCGGCCTGGTCCTTCAGGCTCAGCAGCACGTCGATGCTCTGCTCCAGGACCGCTTCTCCCAACCGGGTTCGGCGCGAACGCAGTTGCACGACATGTACTCCCTGGGCTGGCGATCCCTTGCCGGTCTTGCTACCGACCTCGGCTCAGCACCGCGGGTCGTCCACCAGGTGCTGGAGGAGACCGGTGGCGCAATGCCGATCCAGACTCACGCCCAGGACGCCACCGACGTCCGCAGCATCGCCATCGGGACGGCGCTGGCCCGCCTGGCCGACCCACGTCCCACACCGGCCGACCCGAAGCTGTTCGAATGGATCCTCAAGACCAGCGACCAGTTGAGCACCGCTCAGGACGGCTCCAGTCCGAGCTCTCGCGCCACCGCCTGGAGACGAGCCAGCCCGCACCTCTCCGGATACGCCCTGGCTCGCCTCGATGCCGACCTGACCCTCATCGCACGAGTGCGTTACGGCACTGCCGCACCCCGTCCCTACTGGAGAAGCCTCACCCAAGACCAGATCCGTCGGCGGGCTGCCTCGCTGCCCGACAAGCTCTGGCCGTCCTGGACCATGCGCCTCCTTACACCCGCCCTGGCCAATGGCCGGTCAGCTGACAGGTTCCGACGAGCCGCCAGCACCCTGCTCATGCTTCCCGGCACCCGCCTGGACTATGGCCCCGCCACCGCGCTCCTGGACCACAAGCCCAACGCCAAGGCGCGCAGGATGCTGGACTCCTACCCCCAGGACGTGCTGGCTTCCGTGATCGCTCAACTGGCTTGGGCGATTGACGAACAGGGGGCTCCCATCGACTACGCCCGCCGCCGCAGGCTCTTCCGAGAGGACACCATCCGACTCGACCTCCCAGCCCTCAACACCATCTCCACCAAGCTCGGTTGGGACTCCGAGCCCGCCCGAACGAGGCTCATCCGATGGCATCTTCTTGACCTCCTCCTCGGCTCTTCTCCGGAATCCGTCCAGGACAAGATCACGACTCATCACCGATTCCGGCTACACATGCCTCGACCGTTGAAAGACTTCCTCCATGACCAAGCCGAGGCCAATCTGGAGCGATTCGGGATCGACGAGCCGGTCCGCTGGGAACCCCCGGACGACTGGGCCACCGTCGACACCTGGCCGGGATTCGACAGCGACAACATCGATCACGGTCTTGCGTCCCACCTTGCGGCAGCGGGCTTCTCTGAAGCCCTCCTGGTCCGAGAGCTCGGTCTCACCACGACCCACTTCAGGCTCTACTGCGAAAGCCTCGGCATCACCATCACGCCCTCACCCAAGCCGGCCCGCCGACCCACCGGCCGCACCAGAGGCAAGGGCGTCCCGAGAGTCGGCCCGCTCGCTCCCGACCAGCTACACGATCGCTACATCAAGCAGAAGATGACGACAGCTCAGATAGGCCGACTCGCGGGCTGCAGTGGCAGCACGGTCAGCCAAGCCCTCCGAGAAGCAGGAATTTCGACCCCGCAGCGTCGTCCCAACGGTGTCTTCGAACGCACTATCGACCGTGACTGGCTCGAAACCGAGTACCGCATCAAGGGCCGAAGCGCCCCAGACATCGCACGCGAGCTCGGTCTCCACAAGAACCCAGTCATCAAGCTGATCAAGAAGTACGAAATCCCCCGGAACACCCCGGGGCTGCACTCCAACCCTTTCGCACCGCTCGACATCCAGCTCTCGCCGACCATGGCAGCCGTCAACCGCACCCCGAACTGCGTTCAACGACTCCGCCATCTGATCCAACTCCCCGGACAGCCACACGTTGCGGCGGCAGCCAAAGCACTGGGGCTGCGCGACAGCGTCCTGCGCTACCAGATCAACGCCATCGAGAAGACGACAGGATTCCCCGTGATCACATGGAGAACCAGCCCGCTCGCGGCCACCGCTCCCGGCCGTGAGCTCCTCGCAGAAGCCGAGCTCCTGCTACTTCTGCTCGACCGCCACTCATCACAGACAGTTACTGGCGAACCGCAGCCAGGGAGGCGTAGTGCGCACTGACAGCGGACACAGCCAGTGCGCATCAGCCTCGACTCTCGACGTTCCCGCAGGATGCGATGCGCATGCAGTCGCGGACCCTATAGCGGTAACTGACCTCGGATACGCCAGTGTGCCGGGCTGACGAGGAAGGGCTGTCGGTGTGTGATCAGCGGAAGAGCTGGATAACTACACGCAGATCCCCCCGGTCGTGGAACTCCTTCCAGCCACGTTCGCCGGTGATGACGACCGCCTCACCGAGCTGTTCACCCGTGGCGATGCAGATGGCGTCGCCGAGTGAGAGTTCCGCCCTCTGAGGCTCGCCGTTGTCACCGGTGAAGTGGATCTTGGGCAGTCGTACTAGCTCGGCCAGCCGGACCGGCGCGAACTGCGCCGGGATCACCTCCAAGCCGGCCGCCACCAGATCCTCGGCCAGCTGCTCAGGGTTGCGGATTTCCAGGCGCATAGCAGTGCTGATGACCTCGGCCAGGTTCACATCGGTGATCACCGACCGGGAGAGAAGATCACCGATGTCCTTACCGCCGATCTCGTCGTACGCCCAGGCGAGCACGGCGGATGCGTCCAGCAGAAAAGGGCGCTCAGTCACAGGCCAACCGCCTTGCGGAACTCCTCCTGGCGCTCCCGACTAGCCTTGGTCTCCTCGGCCTGCACGTACCGCTTGCTCAGCTGACGGTCTTGGCCCCGCATCTCCCGCAGAACCGCGGTCGCGCTGACACCACCGGCCCGAGCCTTCTCGGTGCTCTCCAGGATGCGCCGCTTCGCGGCCTCGGCGGAAGCCTCGACCTCGGCGGAAGCCTCGATCTTGGCGTGCGCGAGAATGGTGGCGCCGAGGACCTGCTTCCACCACCGGTCAGCCTGGTGCGAGATCCGCGGCTCCAGCAGCCCGCGCACGCTTTCTTGTACCCAGTGCTCGTGCTCCGGATCCTGGGAAACGTGAACGATAAGGATCACCTTGACGGCGTCCCGAACCGGGCGGGCGCGCTCGCGGTCGGCGTCCGACAGGGCGTCCCAGAGGCGCACCACCACGTTCTCGGCGAAGTGGACTGCATCCTCCGCAGCCACCAGGGTCAGTGCCTTCGGCTCCTGGCCCTTCTGGTGGAGGTCAAGCCGCTCCGGCGACTCGATGGTCATCGTTTCACCTCTCCCTCTTCCTGGTCCTCACGGTACGAGGGTCGGCGTCATTTCGGCTAGAAGAATGCCCTGTCCGGCGGGACGATGCTTCCGGGCCGTACGGCCAGCATCCCGCGTCCTGCTGGTCGGCACCAAGGCGAGCGTATGGCGCGGGAACGTTGCCGGTGTCCCAGGCGTTCGACAAGCCGTATAAGGGGTGTTGGTCGAGGTTGCTTGTCGAACGCCTGGGACACCGGCAGGGAACGTCTGCTCCGGAGCCCTAAAAAGGCTCCTGACCTGCGGATTCCGTGTCGAGGCCGCACAGAGTCCGTGGAAGGGGATCTTCGGGCATCGGGATCGGCGCCAGCCGCGTGGACAGTAGAACCACCGGCTCGACACCGCCAGGATCGATCTCCTGGCCCAGATCCAGCTCGAAGAGCACGACAATCGCAGCAGCACTCGCGCTGCCCCGGATGCGAAACCTCCCGCACGGCCAGCATCCGAAGCGAGCGAGCAAACAGCCTGAGCCGTAAAGCCCGGGGGTTCCGGCCGAACGGACCGGTCGGGACCCCGGAGTACGTTAGACGGGCCCGAACGGCTCGATCTTGGGGTTCGCGAAGGGCCCAGAGTACTCGCCAGACTGCCCGTGATCTCTGATGCGGGCGGCGGCGGACTCCGCCACTAGCAGGACGTAGAGTCCCCGGCTCGGGTCCAGGGAAACCAGGCCGTACTCCTGATCGATCTCCTCAGCTGACAGACCGAGCTTGTCGAGGGCATGCTGCATCGTCGCTCCCCTTGGGAGAGCCACGGTCATGAGGAGGGTGTGTTCCTTCAGCATCCTGCACCGCCAGTCAGATGAGTCCCTGCACTCCAAGTTTCTCCAGCAATCCAGGGACGCTAACGATCCCATGGCCGTAGTCATCTGTGAACCCCCGCCCGGTTACGTCATTGGCCGCGCCCCGAACCATCTCGCGCATCGCCTCGGGGGAGATCGTTCCGCACGGGAATCTGCTCCTGATCGCAGCCAGTACTCCAGCTGCGACAGGACACGCGGTTGAGGTTCCGCTGTCCGCGGAGCCAGGTCCGTACACTTCCGACCCCAGGAAGTGAGTGTAGGCACATATGTCAGGCTTGTGCCGGTCCAACCGGCCCGGCCCCTGGGAGGAGTAGCCGACCCGTTCGTCCTGGATGTCTACACCTCCGATGGACAAGACGTCGGGGTGCGAGTTGGCGCCCACTATGGTCCGCTCCGAGTAGACACACTTGCCGGAAGGGCAGGGCCTGCCGCAGTTGCCGGCCGCGAATAAGATGTCCGCGCCAGCGCTTTCCAGTGCGCCCACCACGATGTTGAACGGGTGACTCAGGTTGTCCGAGTAGTTCGCGGGGTCTCCCACCGGGAAGTCCCACGCGGGGTCGTACGACCCCCAGCTGTTGCTGCTCACAACCAGCGCCTTGTGGTCTTGCTCCATGCTTTCCAGGATGGTTCGCAGGTACGCAAAGGCTACGATGCCATCCGATGTGAGTGCCTCCATACGGTTGCGCGCCCTCCGCCGAGTCCGGAGCAGGGCTATGTCGAGCAACGCGGCCTGTGGTGCAGCGATCCCGGCCGCGAAGGCGCACATGGTTCCATGGCCGACATCGAAGCGGCCTGGGGTGTGGCTCGCACTCGCCGGGGTCCAGCTCCTGGCGGCGTCGACCGCGATCTCGGCACCTGCTGTGACCAGGTGGTCCGCGTTGATGCCGGTATCAACTACCGCGATCGGGACGCCAGCGCCGTCCATCCCGTGGGCGAGGAGCTCTGGAACCTTGAGGCGGTCACCCACGTCCTGCCAAGTACCGCTCGGGCCGTCGCCTGGGCACACGGGCATGGTCTCGATCACCGGATCAGAGAAGATGCCAACGATGTCGGGGTTACTGGCGCTGAGCCGAGCCCGGCGCGAGGCCACGTCGTCATCGGCAATCTCCCCTCGGACCAGGACGCTCGCCGAATCCGGCTCAAGCGAGAAGGTCATTGCTTGGTGCATCGACAGCGGATCGCCGTCGTCGGCCTTCGGCACGGGCTTCGGTAGAGCCACTGGCGGATATGACTCGTCCAACTCGACGCCCGGAAGGTCTCCGGCTACATCGGCCGCAGTCTGCTTCTCCGGGTCATGAATGACAGCCGAAGTGACGTCAGGGACGGGCCGGATCTGGATCAGGATGCGCATTGCCTCCACCACCTGCTGATCGTGCGCCTGCGGGCACTCCCTTCCAGGCTCCTCCAATGGCACTGTCTCGGCGAACGGGTGGCGGACCATGGGTCCGCACTACTTCATGAAGAGGCAACCGGCCTACCTAGGCGGGCAGCGCCGTGGCCAGTAGCGAGTGGGATGCTTCTTGGCGATCTTGCGGCTTGTAGGAGCCCCACAGTCTTGCGAGGGTCGGCGCGGCCACGCCGCAACCAGTGGCGGCCACACTTCTGCAGTGCCATTGCACTAATGGCTGCACCATGGCCTCACGCGGGCTCGATGCGGCTGACCGCAGCTTGGCACGAGCAGATCCAGGGGTAGTAGGCAGCAAAAAACCCAGGTCACGGGCTATGTGACCTGGGCCTTCCTGAGCCGCCTGCGGGATTCGAACCCGCGACTTACGCATCACGAGTGCACAGGCTCCACGAACCCGGAACAGGCGCTGCTTCCGAGAGGCTGCAGCCCGGACTTCGACGCCGTCATGCACAGAGGTCGTGATCAGCAGCAGACCCCCTCACCAGTGAACCAGCCACCCGCGGGCTGCCGCTCGACCCCCAAGACCCGAAGCAGATCGGCCGTAACCACTCGATACGTATTGCCCAGCCTGAGCACCTTGGCCGGGTACTGGTCCCGCTTCGCCAGGCCATATCCCGTACTGCGGCCGATAGCCAACGCCTGGTTCGCCGTGTCGAGGTCTATGACGGCAGGCAGAGCGAGTAGCTCCTCGCCCGTCAGGGCGCGCCCGCCTCGAGCCAGATCAGATGTCGCCATGATGCCCTCCATGCTCATATCGGCCAACCAGCGGGAGCAGTTGTATCACGGATGTTGCAGCAACACTTTTTCACGAGCTAACATGTAGCCATGAGCATTGATCAATGGTCGAAGGACGTCGCCGCTCGGGTAGCAGAACGGATCCGCGCGACCCGGGACGCCGCCGGCCTCACGGTGCCCGAGCTCGCGCAGCTGTGCGCGGACCGCGGGTTGGCCATCCCCCGCACAACGATCACAAACCTGGAAACCGGTCGCCGGACTTCCGTCGATCTGGCCGAGTTCCTGGTCATCGCGGATGCCCTCGGCATCCCGCCCATCAGCCTGCTGTTCCCGGTCGGCACTGCCGCCACCGTGGAGGCGCTCCCCGGACGGGCGGTGTCGACCTGGGAGGCCGTGGCCTGGTTCACCGGGGAGACGCCGTCGATGGAGATCCCGCCCGCAGGCAGCGAGCGCGAGCTGCTGGACACCTTCCGCGCACACGATGAGTCCGTGGCAGCAGCCGCCACCTCCACCGCCCTCGCCAAGGACAGACGACGCAAGGCGGGCACCACCCTGGACCCGAGCCGCCGAGCCGACCTGCTGGCGAAGGCTGCAGGCTACGAGGAACTTGCATTCGATGATTGCCGGGATCTCAGGACGTTCCGCGACAGGATGCGCGCGCGGGGCCTGACGCCACCCGCGCTGCCCGCCGAGCTTGCCTTCGTGGACCAGCCCGAAGACCACTCCGAGATCGGCGAGTGAGGGGCTCACTCACGCGACCGGGTCCGCGCGATTTGGCCAATGCCAGCGAACGAGCACCGCCTCGGCGCATGCTCGCCGCGCCAACCCGATTCGCAAGCAAGGAAGTTACGTGAAGGAACCCATACGCAAGATCACCCACAAGGATGGGAGTAGCCGCTACCGCCTGGTCGTGGACATCGGCGTTGACGCCGAGGGCAAGCGCAAGCAGCTCACACGCACCTTCAAGACCAAGAAGGAGGCACTCGCCGAACTCGCCCGCATCCGCCATGAGCGCAGCACCGGCTCGTTCGTGGCGCCCAGCAAGATGACGCTGAACGGACTGCTGGACATCTGGCTGAAGAGCGCGACGCGCGACGTCGAGGAGGGGACCGCTTCCAACTACGAGAGCGCGATGGTGCCGGTGCGCACCCATAGCGGCGAGAAGGAACTCCAGAGCCTCACGGAGGAGGACATCGAGGCCCTGGTCGACTGGATGCTGACCAGTGGTCGGCGACGCGGCGGCCAGCCCGGAACCGGACTAGGCATCAGGAGCGTGCGGCTCGCCCTGGGGCGCCTGCGCGCCGCCCTGAACCTCGCCGTCCGGCGCGGGCTGATGGTGCGTAACGTCGCCCAGCACGTGACCATCTCCCGTGAGGCGAAGAAGAAGGCGGAGGCGGCCAAGCCGAAAAGCGTCCCGTGGGACGAGACCGAGGTCAAAGCCTTCCTGGAGGCGATCAAGGGTCACCGCCTCTACGCGGCCATGATGCTGGCACTCATCGCGGAGCGTCCCGCCGAGGTGTGCGGCGCGCGCTGGGACGAGGACGTCGATCTCGACGGAGCCAGCACTATCGCCGTCCAGAACACCCGCACCATCGTCTACGACCGCACACTGGAGAAAGGAGTCCGGAACAAGGTCGTCGAGAAGGACACCAAGACCGAGGCCGGAAAGCGAACCCTTCCGCTGCCGACCCCCGCGCACAAAGCGCTCAAGGCATTCAAGGCGATCCAAGCAGCGGAGAAACTCGCTGCCGGACCGGCCTATAACGACAGCGGATATGTTCTCGTGGACGAGTTGGGAAACCCACTCAAGACGGACAAGCTCCGACGTGAGGCGTACAAACTCATGGATGCCGCCGGCGTTCGAAAGGTCCGCCTCTACGACGCCCGCCACGCCACGCTCTCGTGGATGGCCAACAACGGCGTCCCCGACACGGTGGTGTCCGCGTGGGCCGGTCACTCGGACCTCAGCTTTACGAAGCGGGTCTACGTGCACCCCGATCCGCAGAGCCTCAAGGCGGGTTCGGAGAAGCTGGGTGAGCTGCTCGGCTGACCATGATCATCACCGATGTGAGAAGTTGTGAGAGGCAGGCCCGGAAAACGATCAAGGACCCTGCTTCACTCTCGTGAAACAAGGCCCTGACCTGCGACAATGGAGCGAACTCCAGTCGGGACGACAGGATTTGAACCTGCGACCCCTTGACCCCCAGTCAAGTGCGCTACCAAGCTGCGCCACGTCCCGTGGTCTCGGTGCCGGGCGGCGGGGCCTGGGGGGCTCTGCTGATCGGCTTCTCGACCTTGTCTCCGGTTGTCCCGGCGACGTGGAAAACAATACAGCACGTGGAGGGGTGCTCGCTGCCAGGTTTCGAGGTGGGGCGGGTCAGGGGGTGGGGTGGCGGGCGTCGTAGGTGAGGAAGGCGGGGCGGCGGGCGGCGAGGAGGAGGACGGCGGCGGCGCAGGCGAGGCCGCCGGTGATCACGGAGGTGGCGGGGCTGGTGAGGGCGGCGACGGTGCCGGATTCGAAGTCGCCGAGGCGGGGGCCGCCCGCGACGACGACGATGAAGATGCCCTGGAGGCGTCCGCGCATCTCGTCGGGGGCGGCGACCTGCATCATCGTGCTGCGGAAGATCATGCTGACGGTGTCGGCGCAGCCGGCGAGGGCGAGCAGGAGGAGGCCGAGCCAGAGGTTGCGGACGAGGCCGAAGGCGGCGATGGCGAGGCCCCAGGCGGCGACGGCGGCGAGGATGACGGCGCCTTGGCGGTGGATGCGGGCGACCCAGCCGGAGAAGAGTGCGCCGACGAGGGCGCCGACGGCGGGGGCCGAGACCAGGAGGCCGACGGTGCGGGCGTCGCCGCCGTAGAAGGTGACCGCAATGGCGGGGAAGAGGGCGCGCGGCATGCCGAAGATCATCGCGGCGAGGTCGGCGAGGAAGCTGGTGCGCAGGTTGGGCTGTTCGCGGAGGAAGCGGAGGCCGTCGAGGACGGAGGCGCGGCCCTTGCGGTCGCCGAGTGGGCGCATGGCGGGCAGGCGCCACATGGCGTAGAGGGTGCCGGTGAAGGCGACGGTGTCGACGAGGTAGGCGGCCTGGGCCCCGTAGGCGCCGATGAGGAGACCGCCGGTCATGGGGCCGACGGTGAGACCGAGGTTCATGCTGACGGTGCTCAGGGCGTTGGCCGCGGGGAGCTGGTGGGCGGGGACGAGGCGCGGGATCATCGCGGAGCGGGCGGGCGAGCTGAGCGCGAAGAAGCCGGCCTGGAGGGCGACGGCGGCGTAGAGGACGGCCACCTGGCCGAGGCCAGCCAGTGCCTGGGCGGCGAGGAGGGCGGAGACGGTGGCCAGGCCGGCCGAGCCGGTCAGGCCGAGCTTGCGCCGGTCGACGCTGTCGGCGATCGCTCCGCCGTAGAGGCCGAGGGCGACGAGCGGGACCAGCGAGAAGAGGCCCACCAGGCCGGTCGCGAAGGCGCAGCCGGTGAGGTCGTAGACCTGGACGGAGACGGCGACGGCCGTCATCTGCTGGCCTATGGAGGAGACGGCCTGGCCGGACCAGACCCGCCGGTAGTCGGGGTGGTCGCGCAGCGGGCTGAGGTCGGCGAGGGACCGTCGATACCACGGGAGCGAGGCAGAAGATGCGGGAGCGACGGGCGTGGGGGCGGCGGACTGCGGGACATCCGCCTCGGAAGGATGATGATCGGTCGACACAGCCCCCATGCTCCGCCCGGCCGTCCGCGCCGCCCCCACCGGGGCCCGGCCGGCCGACCGCCTACCTGGTCAGGACCTGCTTCTCCCCCGCCTCCACCGCGAAGTCCAGCCGGTTCCCGGGCGGCGGGAACGGGCAGATGAAGTGGTCCGCGAAGGCGCACGGCGGCAGGTAGGCCCGGTTGAGGTCGAGCACGGTGCGACCGTCCGCGTCCGGCGCGGGGAGGTTGATGAAGCGGAAGCGGTAGGTGTCGATGCCGCTCGTCGCGTCGGCGATGACGCCACTGAGGCCGTTGCCGGCGCGGCTGACCGTCAACGTGCGGTGCTCGCCGGCGACGGTGAACGCGATCTCCCCGGTGACGGCCAGCGGACGGTCCTTCCCGTCCGCGCTCGGGACGACGACGGACTGGGCGTCGCCGTCCTCGAACGGGGTGAAGACCGCCGGGACGGCCCACTCCGGCGAGTAGGGGTAGGCGGAGATGCCGGCGAAGGACGCCCGGCGGGGGGATGCCGGGTCGAAGACCCGCAGGGCCAGCTCGCCCTCGCGCTCGATCGGGACGAGCAGCAGGTCACCGAGGGTGGCGGTGTCGGCGGCCGGGTCGGTGTCCGGCCGGAGCAGTACCTCGCCGTCGACGGGGCCGGCGACTCCGCGGACGGTGATGCCGTCCGCCGCCGCCGCGCGGACCCGGACGCCCTCGGCGTCGGCCCACCAGCGCCCGGGCAGGCCGGGGATCTCGACGGGCTCGGGCTCCATCCAGTGCGTGCCGGTGAGTGCGAGCTGGCCGTGCGGCGCGCTTACCGACGCCGCCCGGTTGTCGCTCCAGTGCTTCCAGTCCTCCGCGGCCGTCGCCGTCATCGGCAGACCCTCCCACTCCGGTCCGCGGCCCGTCGGTCGGGCCGTCCCATCTCGGTCACCTTCTCGGCCACCTCTCGGTCACCTCTCGGCCACCGTCGCGGTCGACCTCACGGTCACCATCTCGGTCAACCAGCACAACACCGGCCACCCGGCCGGATCATTCCCGCGAGCACCCGCAGTACGGGAACGGAGGGAACGGCAGGACACCCGTACCAGCAGCGACCTCACCCCTTCAACGGGCGGAACAGGCCCTCCTGCACCACGGACACCACCAGCTGCCCACTCCGGTCGAAGATCTGTCCGCGTGCGAGACCGCGCGCGCCGTTGGCTATCGGGGACTCCTGCTGGTACAGCAGCCAGTCGTCGGTCCGGAACGGGCGGTGGAACCACATCGCGTGGTCCAGCGAGGCCATGTCGAAGTGCCGGGTGCCCCAGAGCGGCTCGACGGGGGCGCGGACGGCGTCCAGCAGCGTCATGTCGCTCGCGTAGGTGAGAGCGCAGACGTGGATCAGCGGGTCGTCGGGCAGCGCGCCGTTCGTCCGCAGCCAGACGCCGCTGCGCGCCTCGACGTCGGTCAGCTCCTCCTTCGTCCAGCGCAGCCGGTCGACGTAGCGGATGTCGAAGGGCTGGCGGCGGCTGATGAACGGAGGGAGTTCGCCGAGCCGCGAGCCGACCTCCTCCAGGGCGCTGGGCAGCTCTTCGGGGGCGGGGACCGCCGGCATCGGGTACTGGTGCTCGATGCCGCCCTCCTCGGGGAGGTGGAAGTCGGCGGTGAGGGCGAAGATCGACCGGCCGCCCTGGATGGCGAGCACCCGGCGGGTGGTGAAGGAACGGCCGTCGCGGATCCGGTCGACCTGGTAGACGATCGGCACGCCGGGGACCCCGGGGCGCAGGAAGTAGGCGTGCAGCGAGTGGACGGGCCGCTCGCCGTCCACCGTGCGCCCCGCCGCGACCAGCGCCTGGCCGGCGACTTGGCCGCCGAACGTCCGCTGTAGTGCTTCCTCGGGGCTGCGCCCGCGGAAGATGTTCAGCTCGATCTGCTCCAGGTCGAGCAGATCGACGAGATCGTCGACGGGGGTTCCCATGGGTGCGCTTCCTCTCCGGGCCCGTGGCCCGGGCGGAGGTCTTCCGTCCGGCTGCCGGAGCCCGTTCCTCTCGAATTCTCCAGCCGGTTCGAAGTCTCCAGCGACCCGGGGAATTCCCGCTCACCGGGGTCGCGCACCCGATTCACTCGAACGAGTGCCCGATCGGCGCTGCCGACGTCGCGGCCACGGACCCGCCCGGCAACAGACCCCGCCCGACAACGGCCCACGCCCAACAACAGACCACGCCCGACAGCCCGGGCTACTCCGCCGCCAGCCCCGACTGCCGCACGGTGATGTTGAGCCGCCCCACCAGTCCCAGCGCCGGGTCCGCCGTCCCCGGCAGCGTCCGCACCACCCCGTGGTACGCGAGGCGGGTCGGGCCGCCGAACACCAGCAGGTCGCCGCTGCGCAGCTCCAGGTCGGTCCACGGGCGGGTCCGGGTCTCGGTGTTCCCGAGCCGGAAGACGCAGGTGTCGCCGAGCGAGAGCGAGACCACCGGCGCGTCCGTCCGCTCGTCGCGGTCCTGGTGGAGACCCATCTTCGCGCCGTGCGGGTAGTGGTTGACGATCGCGATGTCCGGTTCGTACGAGGCGGCGCCCGCGATGTCGGCGATGCCCGGCCCGTAGGCGTCCGCCACCGCCCGGCGGGCCAGCAGACCGAGCTCGGACGGGAACGGCTTGACCGGTGCGCCGTCGTCCGCGACACGCCTGTAGCCGTACGGAAACCAGTGCCATCCGAGGCTCACCATCCGGACGGACATCATGCCGCCGGTCGGCATCCGGACGCTGTGCAGGCCGGCCGGGCCGCGGGCCCATTCCCGGCAGGCGGCGACGAGGCTCAGCTGGGCGTCGTCGTCCAGCCAGCCGGGGAGGAGGACGGCGCCGGGCGCGGGTTCGGAGCGCTCGCGCGCGGCGGAGGCCCCCGACGGGTCACCGAACAGCTCGCCCTGGATCACGCCACCATCCTCCCGCATCCCCGGAACCGGGCCCGGGAGCCCTCACCCCGATACGCCGGACACGCCGGACACGCCGGACACGCCGGACGAGGACGCAGAGGACGCAGAGGACGCAGAGGACGCAGAGGACGCAGAGGACGCGGCGAACGCAGCGGACACGCCGACGGCCGCTCCCCCGCGCGGCGGACAAGCGGCCGTGGTGTCAGCTCGTCGGCGTATCAGCACGCAGCCACGTCGACGACCGACCGGACGTCAGATGCTCAGGGTCTGACCCGGGAAGATCAGGTCGGGGTTGCCACCGATGACCTTGGCGTTGTTCTTGTACAGGTCGTGCCAGTCGAGGCCCTGCGCGGCGGCGATGGCGCTCAGCGTGTCACCGGACTTGACGGTGTAGCTGCCGCCCTTGGCCGGCTTGGCGTCGTTGGAACCGGTCCAGGACTGGGCGCCCTTGTCGGCCTTCGGCGCGACGTCGTTCTTCGGCGCGGCAGCGGCCTTCGGGGCAGCCGCAGCCTTCGGAGCCTGAGCCGGCTTGGCGGCCGGCTTGGCAGCCGGGGCGGCGGGCTTGGCGGCGGTCGAAGCCGCGGCCGAACCGGTCGAGGTGTTGACGGCGGCCGGGGCGCCGCCCTTGGTCAGGCCGGCCTTGATGGAGCAGACGGGCCAGGCGCCGGGGCCCTGGGAGGCGAGGACCTTCTCGGCGACGGCGATCTGCTGGTCCTTGGTGGCCAGGTCGGCGCGCGGCGCGAACGCGGTGCCACCGAACGCGGCCCAGGTGCTGTTGGTGAACTGCAGGCCGCCGTAGAAGCCGTTGCCGGTGTTGATGGCCCAGTTGCCGCCGCTCTCACACTGGGCGACGGCGTCCCAGGTGGCGACGGAGGCGGCGGAGGCCGAGGTGGCCGTGACGAGGCCGGCCACCGGCAGGGCCGCGACAGCGGCGCCCGCCACGACAGCCATCCGGACGCGGTTGCGCTTGGTGGCGGTGGAGGGGGTGGCAGCGGTGGTCTCGTTACGGAAGGTCATGGGGTTCCTCTCGACAGCCCCGGGGCGGGCATGCGGAACCAGGCCCTGGGGAGGGCCGCGTTCGCTTGCCGCGTCCGTCGGGCGGCCGTGCACGTGTCGGACGTGCCGCTGCCGCCCCGGCCACCCAGCCGCTCGCCGGCGCTCCGTTCGAGCGATCGTGCCGGCGGGCACGCGCCTCGGCCGGTGCGACCCGGCGGGCTGTGCCTCGGGGGTGAACCCGGGTGGCGCTCGTTGCGCCGTCGAAGAAGCTACGAGCCCGTCGGCGGGGAAACCAAAACTTCGACGGTCTGCCCAGCTCACGCAAGGGTTACCGGCGGTAATAGGCGCACAATCCTGACCGGAATGTCTGCTTTATCCGTCATTTCCTTGATCGGACATCGCAGCACCGTGATTCACCTCACGGAGGCATTCCGGCAGGCCTGCCACCGACATCGACACATTGCGACCACGAGAACACGCGGCGCGGTCGGATCCGGGGCAATTCCCGTCAGCCTCGCCGCGCACCCGTGACGCCTGACACAGGGGTCCGTTGGTCATGGCGACGTCCCCGTATCCGCACCCACACCCACCCGAGGAGACCCTGTGCCGCGCATGCTCGACGTCAGCGACGAGGTCCGGTCAGAGATCGGCGACGACGAGGCCGACCGCCTCCTCGGCGGCGACCGCGCACCCGACAGCTACGAGTGCACCTCCTGCCGCACCCCCGGCGACACGCACGCGGAGCCCACCAGCACCGTGCTCTTCGTCGGTGACGAGACCGCGGTCCTCGCCTTCGCACACGCACGCTGCATCCCGTCCCAGGTGGTGCCGGTGTCGGAGGAGCAGCTGGCGGGTGCGGTCCGCAGCATCAGCCAGGCCCCGCCCGACGCCCCGGCCTTCCCCGCCCCCGTCACCGCGCCAGCGCCGTTCGCCGACGCCACCCCGTTCGCCGACCCCGGCCCGATGACCGTCCCCGCCGCCGTGGCCCCGGCCCAGGGGGGCTTCGCCGGGAACCCCGCCGCGAGCCGGCCGGCCGCCCAGGCCGCCATCCTCGGCATCACCTGCGGGCTGGTGCTGCACGGCAAGGTGGGGCACGCGTCGCTCGTGGTCGAGCCGACCGGGCCGGTCGGCCGGCCGGGCAACACCTCGGGCGCGGACGAGTTCCTCGACCTGCTGCAGGACGCCGGCTTCCAGCCGGTCACCGACCTCGACGAGACGCCGGGCCAGCTGCCCGGCTGGTCGGTCCTGGTCGCGATGGGCAAGCTGCACGCGATCCTCCAGCCCGCGGCGGGCGGCGGCAGCACCGGGTGGTGGCAGGCGCACCAGCCGCTCCAGGTCACCGACGCGTGGCGGACGGCCGCGAGCCAGCTCTCCGAGGTGACCATGTACGCCGTCCCGGCCGGCACGGTCGGCCGCCAGCCCCGCGAGGACCTGCTCCGCCAGGCCCTGGAGCGCGCGGTGACGCTGGGCCAGGTGGTCGCGGCCTCCCTCCCGCTCGCCGGCACCTGATCCGCCGCCCAGCCCCCTCCCGAAACCTCGACTCCGGAAAACGTCGAATCCCGAAAGACCTCGACCCAGGAGCCTCGACCCAGCAGCCTCGACAAACCTCGACACCGCTCGACGGCCGGAAGGCGCGCCTCCACCCCCCGCACGGGCCACCTTCCGGCCGGGGTCCCCACACCCCGCATCCCCCGGCCCTCTCACTCGTTGGCCCCTACGTGTACAGCTACGACGTCTCCGCGTCCCCCGGCCGGTCCACCACCGCCCCCCGCTCGATCCCGGGCATGCGCCCGTCGTACGACGCGGAGCACCCGCACTCCACGACGCCGATCTACGACGAGCTGTACTCCGAGTACCGGCGGCTGTTCCGCGCTCTGCCGGGCGACCGCTCGGGCGAGGAGGACCTGAAGTTCACCGGCTTCGCGAGCCGCGACGGCTACCCGGTGCTGGGGGAGCCCCGGCCGTACCCGCCCCAGCAGCAGGCGTTCCGCACGCAGGCGGGGCAGCCGGTCGGCGTGCCGCAGTTCGTGCCGACCCAGCAGGATCCGCAGACCCAGCCCCGCCCCCACCCCGAGCCCGCCAACCCGACCAGCGACGGCTTCGGCCAGGCGGCCCACCACAGCCCGACCACCCACCAAGGCGTCAACTCTCACCACCCCCAGAGCGGCAACCAGAGCACCCCACACCCACAGAGCGCTCAACACGCCCCGCCCGCGGCCCAGTTCACCGACGGTCAGGGCTGGGTCGCCGCCGGCTACCTCGGCCCGACCCCGCACCCGGTGCCCGCGCCGCCCCCGGCCCCGTCACCCCTGATGGGCACCGCCCCGTCCACCGGCGGGCGCCACCGCCAGATGCTCTCGCTCCCCTCGGGCCGCAACGGCGACCACCACTGAAGCCCAAGGCACCATTGAAACCCGAGGCCCCACCGAAACCCGAGGCCCCACCGAAACCCGAGGCACCACCGAAACCCGAGGCACCACCGAAGCCCGAACGAAACGAAGCCCAGGAACCAGCGAGGGCCCCGCCGCCACAGCGACGGGGCCCTCGCCCACACCTAGGTGTCCACTACTTCTTCTTGCGCTTCTCCCGCACCCGCACCGAGATCGAGATCGGCGTCCCGACGAAGCCGAACTCCTCGCGCAGCCGGCGCTCGATGAACCGCCGGTACCCGGCCTCCAGGAAGCCCGAGGCGAACAGCACGAACCGCGGCGGACGGGTGCCCGCCTGGGTGCCGAACAGGATGCGCGGCTGCTTGCCGCCGCGGATCGGGTGCGGGTGGGCGGCCACCAGCTCGCCGAGGAAGGCGTTCAGCCGGGCGGTCGGGATGCGGGTCTCCCAGCCCTCCAGCGCGGTCTCGATCGCCGGGACGAGCTTCTCCATGTGGCGGCCGGTCTTCGCCGAGACGTTGACCCGGGGGGCCCACTGCACCTGGACGAGGTCGCGTTCGATCTCGCGCTCCAGGTAGAAGCGGCGCTCCTCGTCGAGCTGGTCCCACTTGTTGTAGGCGATGACGACGGCGCGCCCGGCCTCGACGGCCATCGAGATGATCCGGGTGTCCTGCTCGGCGAGGGTCTCGCTGGCGTCGATCAGGACGACCGCGACCTCGGCCTTCTCCAGCGCGGAGGAGGTGCGCAGCGAGGCGTAGAAGTCGGCGCCCGCGGTCAGGTGGACGCGGCGGCGGATGCCGGCGGTGTCGACGAACTTCCAGGTCTTGCCGCCCAGTTCGATCATCTCGTCGACCGGGTCACGGGTGGTGCCGGCCAGCTCGTTGACGACCACCCGCTCCTCGCCGGCGACCTTGTTCAGCAGGCTGGACTTGCCGACGTTGGGCCGGCCGATCAGGGCGATCCGGCGCGGGCCGCCGGGGGCGGCGTCGCCGAAGGTCTGCGGCGGGGCCTCGGGCAGGGCGGCCATGACGGCGTCGAGCAGGTCGCCCGAGCCGCGGCCGTGCAGGGCCGAGACGGGGTACGGCTCGCCGAGGCCGAGCGACCACAGGTAGGCGGCCTCGGCCTCGGTGGACGGGCCGTCGACCTTGTTGGCGCACAGCACGGTCGGCTTGCCGGCCCGCCGGATGATCTTGATCAGGGCCTCGTCGGTGTCGGTGGCGCCGACCTTGGCGTCCACGACGAACAGCACCGCGTCGGCCTGCTCGATGCCCAGCTCGGCCTGGGCGGCCACCATCGCGTCGATGCCGAGGACGTCGATCTCCCAGCCGCCGGTGTCGACCACCTTGAAGCGGCGGCCGTTCCAGCTGGCCTCGTAGGTGACCCGGTCACGGGTGACACCGGGCTTGTCCTCGACGACGGCCTCGCGGCGGCCGATGATGCGGTTCACCAGCGTCGACTTGCCGACGTTCGGGCGGCCGACGACGGCCAGCACCGGCAGCCGGACGTGCGCGGCACCGTCGAGGCCGTCCACGTCGTCGAAGTCGAAGCCCTCCTCGGCGGCGAGCGCCATGAACTCGGCGTACTCGGCGGCGTCCAGCTCACCGTGGCCGGTGGCGGAGTGCTCTGCGGTCATGTTCGTCTGTTCCGTTTCCCGGCCCGGCCCTTCCCAGGGGCGTGCCGTGCGTACCTGCCCCGCTCGGGGCAGCGCGAGTACTTCTCCTGCGGCACCTCGGCGGTACCGCAGTCGTATGGATCACCGGGCCGGCATCGGCCCGACCCGGTCAGACCGAGGACAGCCCGGCCCGCTCCTCCACCAGCGCGGCGATCCGGTCGATCACCTGCTCCAGGGTGAGCGCGCTGGTGTCCACCAGGACCGCGTCGGCGGCCTGGGTGAGCGGTGCCGTCTCCCGGGAGGAGTCGGCGGCGTCCCGGCGGGCGAGGTCGGCGGCCATCGCGGTGATGGTCGCCTCGTCGACGCCCTTGGCCCGCAGCTCGGCCGCCCGGCGCTCGGCCCGGGCCGTCTCCGAGGCGGTAAGGAAGATCTTGACGGTGGCGTCCGGGAACACCACGCTCCCCATGTCCCGGCCCTCCGCGACGATGCCGCTCTCGGCGACCTCGGCGCAGCCGCGCTGCAGCTCGACCAGCCGCGCCCGCACCGCCGGCACCGCGGCCACGGCACTGACCTTCGCCGTGACCTCGGGGCCGCGGATCGGTCCGGAGACGTCCTGCCCGTCCACCTTGATGGTGGGCCCGTCGGCGTCCGTCCCCGACACGATCACCGGCTTGCCGCACGCGACGGCCACCGCCTCCGCGTCGTCGACGTCCACGTCGTTGGCCAGCATCCACCAGGTCATCGCCCGGTACATCGCGCCGGTGTCCAGGAAGCTCAGGCCCAGCCGGGCGGCGACGGCGCGCGAGACGGTCGACTTGCCGGAGCCGGAGGGTCCGTCGATGGCGACGACGACCGGGGCGTGCGCTCGGTCGGCAGTGTCCACGGGGCGAACCTCTCTCTGAGCATGGGACCCGGAGCCTGGGCAGGCGTACGACCGGGGATTGTCTCCCTCAAGGTTAATGGACGACCGCCGGACCCGATCCGCCCGCCCACTCAGCCCCCCGTCAGGACCCGCAGGGCGGTCTCCAGGTCACGGCCGAGGCGCAGGACGCTGGTGATGTCCCCGGTCGACGGATCGAGGAATCCGCGGTACCAGGTCTCGTCACCGACCGCACGGAACACGCAGTCGCCCGCGAAGTTGATGACCGCGGCCGGACGTCCCAGGGGGATCAGGCCCTCAGCGGACTCGGCGAACAGCTCGCGGTCGGTGCTGAGCAGCCGGGCCGACTCAACCCCGGTCGCCTCCCGCACCCGCTCGACCGTCCACCATGGCCTTCGTGGGCGGCGTGCTCGGCATCGAGAGGGACGGCGAGTACGTCCGGCCCCGCCTGGGGAACGCGGTCGTGGAGATCCTGCGGGCGGCCCCGGACCCGGCCGTCGAGCAGGCGGACTGGCCGCCGCGCACCTGCCGAACGGGTCGAACAGCCCGTCCGGCCGCAGCCAGTCCACCGGCACCTTCGACACGTGCGACGGGAAGGCGTTCTCCGTGAACCGCTGCGCCCGCCAGTCGAAACCCGTCCGCAGCTGTGGCCCCGACGGCGTTTGGGTGTGGGCGAAGAACGCCGTGATCCACCCGGAGACGTAGTCCCCGCCCGACTCCGACCGCCACTTGTACAGCGAGCGCCAGAACTCCTCGTCGACCGGCCGGCCCGCCGCCGTCCGCGCCACGACCTTCAGCACCGACCGCAGTTGCGCGAACCACGGCCCGAGCGGCTCGAACCACTCCGCCAACTCCCCCACCCGCGAAGCCAGCAGCGCCCAGTCGTCCGCCGTCCCCTCCAGCCGGACACGGGGAATGCCGCACAGCGAGATCACCGAGCGGTATCTCGACGATCATTCCCGTCCCCCCTCGACCTCGGGCACTCAGTCCCGGACACTCCACCCGCGCGCCCGCAGCGTCGCCGTCAGCGACTTCACCGCGCCCGGGGCGACGGACAGTTCGACGAAACCGACCTGCTGGCCGGTCGAGTGCTCGATGACGACGTCCTCGATGTTGACCCCGGCCGCGCCGACCTCGCCGAACAGCCGCCCCAGCTCGCCGGGCTGGTCGCCGAGCACGACCGACACCGTCTCGTACCGGGTGGGCGGCGCACCGTGCTTGCCGGGGATGCGGGCCTGCCCGGTGTTGCCGCGCCGCATGACGGACTCGATACCGGCCGCGCCGGCCCGGCGCTCGCCCTCCTCGGCGGCCTCCAGGGCGCGCAGCGCGGTGACGGTCTCCCCGAGGTCGACGGCGACCTCCTCCAGGATGTCGGCGACCGCGCCCGCGTTGGCGGAGAGGATGTCGACCCACATGCCCGGGTTGGAGGCGGCGATCCGGGTGACGTCCCGCACGCCCTGCCCGGAGAGCCTGATCGCGGTCTCGTCCGCGTGCTCCAGCCGGGCGGCGACCAGCGAGGACACCAACTGCGGGGCGTGCGATACCAGCGCCACCGCCCGGTCGTGCGCGGCGGCGTCCATCACGATCGGCATCGCGCCGCAGAGCGCGACCAGCTCCAGCGCCGCGTTGAGCGTCTCGGTGTCGGTGTCGGCCGTGGGGGTGAGCACCCACGGCCGGCCCTCGAACAGGTCGGACCGCGCGGCCAGCGGGCCGGAGCGCTCGCGGCCGGCCATCGGGTGGCTGCCGATGTAGTGGACGGTGTCGCAGCCGAGCGCGGTGACCTCGGTGCGCGGGCCGGCCTTGACGCTGGCGACGTCGGTGTACCAGCGGGCCAGGTTGCGGCGCTGGCAGTCGGCGAGCACCTTGCCGACCAGCGCGGGAGGGACGGCGATGACCGCCAGGTCGACCGGGCCGTCGGCCGGTTCGGTGGTGCCCGCGCCGAGCGAGGCGGCCGTGCGGGCGGAGTCCGGGTCGGCGTCCTCCAGGTGGACGGCGAGCCCGCGGCCGGTCAGGGCGAGCGCGATGGAGGTGCCGATCAGTCCGGTACCGACGACGACGGCAGTGCGCATGGCGGTTCGTTCTCCTTCACGTTCACGGGACCGGCCGGAGGCTCGGGGCGGACCGGGGCCCGCTCGCCCCATCCTCTCGCACCCGCCCCACCGAGGACTCCACCGCCCACGAGCCACCGCCCACCGGCCACCGCTCACCGGCAACCGCCGCGCCCCCTCCTCCGTCCCTCACGGTGCACACACGCCGCACACGGCGAAATCCGGAGACGCCCGCGCCGAGGCGCGGCAGACTGGCCGCCCGAGGCAGGGCAGGCGACAGAACGCGAACGAAGGGGTTGCGCATGGACGATCAGCACAGCAGCGGGGCCGGACAGCCGAAACCACCGGCCGTACCGGCCCATCCGTCGGTCCTCGACTCCGTCGTCGTCTATGCGGAGGGCGCGGTCTGCCGCCGGCGGGCCACCGTGCCCGTCCCGCCCGGCGGCCGGCTGCGGCTGACCGGACTGCCGTCCGCGCTGGACGGCCGCTCGCTGCGCGCCCGGGTGCTCGGCGGATCGGCCGGCACCGCCGTCACCGAAGCCCGCCTGGAGCAGCTCGCCGAGCTTCGCGAATCCGACGAACTCCCGGAGCTGCGCCGCGAGTTGGAGGAAGCCGGGGAGCGCCGGGGAGCCCTCGCCGAGCGCCACGGGCTGGTCCTCGCCGCGATCGCCGAGACGACGAACCTGCACGCCGTGCCGCCACAGTCGCGGCGCGGCGAACCGCTCCGCCGCACGCCCGCCGACGCCTGGCTGGAGCTGGCCGAGTTCGTCGACGAGCGCCTCGCCGGGCTCCAGGAGCGCGCCGAGCGGCTCGTCCGGGAGATCGAACTCGCCGACCACGAGATCGGCCTGATCACCGACCGGCTGAACCGCGCGTCCACCGCCGGCCCCTCCCGTCCGGTGGAGACAGCCACGACCGTTCTGCTCACCCTCACCACCCCCGGCGGGAACCCGGCCGACGAGAACCCGGCCCCGGGCGAGCACCCGGCCCCCGGCCACCTCGACATCGAGCTGGAGTACGGCGTCCCCGCCGCCCGCTGGGTGCCCGCCTACCGCCTGTCCTACCGGCAGGGCTCCGACTCCGGCCGGCTCGTCCTGCGCGCCTCCGTCGCCCAGCAGACCGGCGAGGACTGGACGGGAGTCCGCCTCGCCCTCTCCACCGCCGACCTCGACCGCCGCACCGACCTGCCCAAGCTGCGCTCGCTGCGTATCGGCCGCAGCCAGCCCAACCCGCCGCCGTCCGGCTGGCGCGAGCCCCCGGCCGGCCTGTCGGACCTCTTCACCGGCTACGACGCGGCCGGCGACCTCCCGGGTAAGCCGTCGCCCCGTCCGGGCCCGGTCGTCGTCTCGGCCCCGGCCGCCGTTGCCCCGCGCGGGCCGCGCCCGTCCATGCCCCGTGTCGCCGGCTTCGGAGGCGCCCGCCCCGGTGCCGGACCGGCCGCCCCCGGCGGCCCGCGAGGCGGCACCCTCGACGTCGCCGACGAGGAGTTCGTGCTCCCGTCGGCGCCCATGCCCGCACCGCTGCCCCCACCGTCGCCCGGCTTCGCCGGCTACGGCGCACCCGCCGGCGCGGTGCCGCAGGGCGCACCGCCGTACGGCCCGCAGCCGCTCACCGGCATCACCGGCATCGCCCCCGACGCCGCCCTGCTCGACTACCCCGACCTCGTCCTGGCCGGCCCCGACGAGCCAGCCGCCCGCCGCGGCACCCTCCACCCGCCCGCCGCCCGGCCCGGCACCGCCCCCGCCGGCGCGAGCCTGCGCGGGCTCCGCCTCCCCCACCACGCCGTCCCGCCGCGCGTCTCGGCAGGCTCCTTCGACCACCGCTTCGACGCCACCGCCCCCGCCGACATCCCGTCCGACGGCACCTGGCACACCGTCACGGTGGACGAGATCCCGCTCTCCGTCCGTCCGGAGTACGTCACCGTCCCCGCCGTCGAGGAGAAGGTGTACGCGACCCTGGTGCTCGCCAACCGGACCGACCGCGCCGTGCTGGCCGGCCCGGTCGAGGTCACCGTGGACGACGAGTTCCTGCTCACCGCCGCACTGCCCACCCTCGCGCCGGGCGGCATGCGGCGCCTGGGCATCGGCGTCACCGAGAGCATTGAGGTGGCGCGCCGCACCGAGCTGCACGAGTCCACCGCGGGCATGCTGAACAACAGCACCGTGCTCGACCACCGCGTGCACGTCCGGCTGGCGAACCGGCTCGGCCGCGCCGTCACCGTGGAGGTCCGCGAGCGCGTGCCGGTCACCTCCGACGCCGAGATCCGGATCGAGGAGCGGGCCGACTGGCACGCGCCGACGGTCCCCGGCCGGGAGTGCCCGCCCAGCACTCGGCTCTGGCGGGTCGAACTGCCGCCGGGCGGACGCGCCGAGCTCGACGGCGGCTACCAGATCAAGATCCCGGCCGGAAAGGCCATCGTCGGCGGAAACCGGAGGAACTGAAGAATGACCGGAGCCACCATCCCCCTCCCCGTCACCGCCGTCACCTGCCTGGAGGACCGCAGCCAGGTCGAACGCACGGTGACCGTCGAGCTCGCCGCCGGCGTCCAGCGGCTGCGCCTCGGCCCGCTCACCGCACTCGCCGTCGACCGCACCCTGCGCGCCGAGACCGACGCCCCCGGCACCCGAGTCCTGGACGCCCGGCTGGTCCGCACCTGGACCCCGCGCGCACCGCTGCCGCCCGGCCCGGACGACTCCGAGCTGCGCCACCGGCTGCACGAGCTGGAGGCCCAGAGCCGCCTCGCCGACCAGACCCGGGCCCGCCTGGAGGCCCGGCTGGCGCTGCTCGCCCAGCTCTCCGCCGACCTCCTGCGCGAGATCGGCGAGGGCGCCGGCGTCGGCGAGGTCGAGCGCGCCCGCTGGGCCCGCGAGCTGGACCGGGTGGACGCCGAGCGCGAACGCCACGGCGAGGAACTGCGCGCCACCCGCTCCCGGCTGCGCCGGCTGGAGGAGGAGCGCTCGCTGGCCCTGATCGCCCTCGACGAGGCCGAGGAGGCGCCGGCCGAGCTGGTCGCCCACCTCGACCTCACCGTCGAGGCCGCCGCGGCGGGCCCGACCGGCCTGACCGTCACCCATCTGGTGCCGTGCGCGCTCTGGCGCCCGTCCTACCGCGCCACCCTGGACGGCTTGGCACAGGACGGCAGCAGCCTGCGGCTGGAGTCCGAGGCGGTCGTCTGGCAGCGCACCGGCGAGGACTGGTCGGACGCCCGGCTCACCTTCTCCACCGCCCGCTCCGCCCTCGCCACCGACCCGCCCGCGGTCGTCGAGGACGTCCTGATGCTGCGCGAGCGCACCACCGAGGAGCGCCGCACCGTCGAGGTCGAACTGCGCGAGGAGACGATCAGCACGCTCGGCCCGGCGGCCGAGGTGCCGGGGGTGGACGACGGCGGCGAGGTCCGGGTGCTGCCCGCGCCCGCCCCGGCCTCCGTGCCGTCCGACGGCCGGGCGCACCGGGTGCCGCTCGGCGCCTTCACCGCACCGGCGAGCAGCGAGTACGCGTGCGCGCCGGAGCTGTCCCCACTGGTCACCCAGGTGGTCCGGTTCCGCAACGCGGCCGGTCACCCGCTGCTGGCCGGCCCGGTCGAGCTGGTCCGCGGCAGCGGCTTCACCGGCCGGGGCGAGCTGCGCTTCACCGCGGCCGGCGCCGACGCCGAGCTGGCGTTCGGCTCCTCGGACGGCTACCGGGTCGTCCGCGAGACCGAGGAGCGGCAGGCCACCGGCGGGCTCACCGGCCGGCAGACGACCACCCGGACGGTGCGGCTGCACCTGTCCCGGTTCTCCGGCCCGGAGGAGCGGGACGAGCAGGTCGTCACGGTCCGCGAGCGGGTGCCGGTCTCCGAGGTGTCGGCCGTGGAGGTGCGGCTGCGCAAGGACGAGTGCTCCCCGGCACCGGACGCCTTCGACGCCGAGGGCATCGTCCGCTGGGACGTGCCGCTCGGGCCGGGCGCCCGCCGGACCGTCACGCTGGTGTACGAGATCTCCGCCTCCGCCAAGGTGGCCGGGCTCTGACCGCCGGAACACCAGGACGCTCGTGACGACCGCTCAGGACCAAACCGGGTACAACAGGAACATGATCCTCCACCTCGCACCCCTGGACGACTGGCTGGCCGACCCCGGCCGGCCGTACGCCGCCGCGTCGCTGCTCACCGACGGGTTCATCCACTGCTCGGCGGACGAGCAGACGGCGCTCGCGGTGGCCAACGCCTTCTTCGCCGACGCTCCCGATCCGCTGATGGTGCTGCTGATCGAGGAAGCGCTGGTGGAGCCGATGGTCAAGTGGGAGGCCCCGCACGGCGCACCGCCGCCCGGGTCCACCCCCGGCGCGCTGTTCCCGCACATCTACGGGCGGCTGAACCGCTCCGCCGTGGTCGGGCTGGAGAAGGTCGAGCGTGGCCCGGACGGCCGCTGGGCGTCCCTCAGCCCCTGGAGCTGAAGCGCCCGGAGCGCTGCCCCCACAGCGCCGGAACCCTCGGGGCTGAGCCAACAGCTCACAGCCAACGGCTCACAGCCAGCCGCGCTCCCGGGCCGCCATCCCGGCCTGGAACCGCGTGGTGGCTCCCAGCGCCCGCATCAGGCTCTGCAGCCGGCGCTGGGTGGTCCGGGCGCTCCAGCCGAGCGACCGGGCGATCGACTCGTCGGTGAGGCCGGCCGCCAGCAGGCCCAGCAGCTTGCGGTGGTCGGCCTCCGGCCCCAGCGTCGCGTCGGCGGACCCGATCGCGGCCTGGAGCTGGACGGCACGCTCCCACTCCGCCTCGAACAGCGTGTCCAGCGCCTGGAGCAGCGCCGAGGGGTGGATGACGTACGCGGCGTCGAGGACGCTGTCGCCGACGCTGATCGGGATGATCGCCATCCGGTCGTCCGACATGATCATCTTCATCGGCAGCGTCGGCCGGACCCGCGCCTCCTCGCCGTCCGCGACGCCGACCAGGATGTTCCTCTCCAGCCGCCCGGGCCAGGCCACCGCCTCCCGGTCGTAGATGGTCCGGAACCGCAGCCCCTCCCGCAGCCGGTCCCGCTGGAGGGGGATCGGCGCCACCGGGTCCTGGATGTACGGCGGGCAGTCGAAGCCCCGGACCTGGTACCTGCTGGTCTGGGTGATGTGCTCCAGCCGCTGGGCGATCGCCTCGCCGCCGGTCAGGACCTCGACCGAGTGCGCCGGGTCGGTGAACCGCGAGGCCTCCCGGAAGGCATCCATCAGCCGGTGCATCTCGGCCCGCGCGTGCCGCAGTTCGGACTCGCGGTGCCCGATCAGGGTGCCGATCGCCACGTCGGGGGCGACCGGCAGGTAGCGCTGCCGGTCCACCGGCGCGCGGGTCGCCATACCCTGCTGGGCCAGCCGGTCGAGCGCGCGCACGCTCTGCTGGAGGGTCAGGCCGCAGCTCTCGGCCAGGTCCTCCGCGGTGGACTGCGGATTGGCCACCAGCGCGGCGTAGACCTGCCCGTCCGGCTCGGCCAGTCCCAGTGCGCTGAGTGGTGCATCGGACACGACGCCGTCTCCCCCTGTTCGTGTTCTCCCCCCACCGGCGCCCGTGCTGGCGCAGTCCCGCCACGCGGCGGGGTGGTGGCCCGGTGGCCATCCTCTGCCACGGATCATGACGCTGACAAGGCCGTGACCAGGGGGTGCCTGCCGGCTCACAGAGGCTTCACACACACGCCAGAGGGTCCCCCCGCCACCACGGGGCGGGGGGACCCTCCGTTCGAACGCCTTACAGGCCGACCTCGCGCATCAGCTGGCCGACCTCCGGGTTGGTGAGACGGCGCAGCCAGCCCGACTTCTGGTCACCCAGCGCGATCGGGCCGAAGTGGGTGCGCACCAGCTTCTCGACCGGGAAGCCGACCTCGGCCAGCATCCGGCGGACGATGTGCTTGCGGCCCTCGTGCAGGGTCACCTCGACCAGGTAGTTCTTGCCGACGTTGGAGACCACCTTGAAGCTGTCGGCGCGGGCGTAGCCGTCCTCCAGCTCGACGCCCTGGGCCAGCTGCTTGCCCAGGTCGCGCGGGATCGGGCCCTGGATGGCGGCCAGGTAGGTCTTGGTCACGCCGTACCGGGGGTGGGTGAGGCGGTGGGCCAGCTCGCCGTGGTTGGTGAGCAGGATGATGCCCTCGGTCTCGGTGTCCAGGCGGCCGACGTGGAACAGCCGGGTCTCCCGGTTGGTCACGTAGTCGCCGAGGCACTGGCGGCCGTCCGGGTCCTCCATGGTGGAGACCACACCGGCCGGCTTGTTGAGCGCGAAGAACAGGTACGACTGGGTGGCGACGGTCAGGCCGTCCACCTTGATCTCGTCCTTCTGCGGGTCGACCCGCTTGCCCTGCTCGGTGACGACCTTGCCGTTGACCTCGACCCGGCCCTGCTCGATCAGCTCCTCGCAGGCGCGGCGGCTGCCGATGCCGGCCCGGGCCAGCACCTTCTGCAGGCGCTCGCCCTCGGGCTCGCCGAAGGTCTTGGGCAGCTTGACGGCCGGCTTGTCGTGCCGGGCGAGGACGGCGTCCTCGATCTTGGCCTGGAGCTCGCGCGAGCGCTGCGGCTGGCGGCGCGGGTCGCCCGGGGCACCCTGGCCCTCGCGGCGCGGGCGCGGCGCCGGGCCGGGGCGCCGGCCGGCGTAGCCGCCGCGGGCGGGGGTGGCGTTGGGGCCGCCGCCGTACTCGGGGCGGTCGTAGCGCCGCTCCTCGGGCCGCAGCGGGCGGTCCGGGTAGCGGCGGTCGTCGCGCCGGTCGTCGCGCCGGTCGTCGCGGCGGGAGTCCCGCCCGGACGAGCCGGAGCCGCCACGCGAGCCGGAACCGGAGCCGTACGACCCCGACCCGCCCCGACCGCTGCCGCCGCCGTACGACCCACCGCCGTACGAACCGCCGCGCGAGCCCGAGCCGCCGCGACCGGCGCCGCCCCCGTAGGAGCCGCCGCCCCGGCCCCCGCCCTGTCCGCCGCGACCGCTTCCGCCGCCGCTGCCGTTCCTGCCGTTGCCACTGCTACGCATCAAAGTGTCCGTACGTCGTTCCGTCTGGGATGTGCGGTCGTTTCGGCCGACCTCACCGCCCCCTGCCGATCGGGCGCAGCCCGACCGGCCTCGCCACTGCCGTCCGCGGCCTGCGCGGCAGCGGCGGCGACCGCCTCCGCGATCATCGTGCCCTCCAGGGACTCCGCTTCCACGTCGTCGACCTCGGGCAGGAAGGGAGCGAGCTCCGGCAGCTCGTCCAGGCCGCGGAGCCCCATCCGTTCCAGGAAGTAGTTCGTCGTCCGATACAGGATCGCACCTGTTTCGGGCTCGGATCCGGCCTCTTCCACCAGTCCTCGCTGTACCAGGGTACGCATCACGCCGTCACAGTTCACACCGCGGACGGCGGAGACCCGCGATCTGGACACCGGCTGACGGTAGGCGACCACCGCCAGGGTCTCCAGTGCGGCCTGGGTCAGCCGGGCCTGCTGGCCGTCCAGGACGAAGCGGTCGACGGCCGGTGAGCAGGCCGCGCGACTGTAGAACCGCCACCCGCCGGCCACCTGGCGCAGGTCGAAACCGCGGCCCTGGGCGGTGTACTCGGCGGACAGCTCGCGCAGCGCCGTGGCGATCTCGGCCCGGGGCCGCTCCAGGACGGCGGCCAGCCGGTGCTCCCCGACCGGTTCGTCGACGACCATCAGGATCGCCTCCAGCTCGGCCCTCAGCCCGGCGCCCGGCTCCTCGGCCGCCGCCTCCGGCGTCGGCGGAGCCGGCTTCTGGTGCACCACCCTCGCCTCGGCCTCCGGCGGCTCCGTCACCAGCTCGAAGGCCGGCTCCAGCCACTCCTCGGTCCGCGGCTGCCCGGGAAGCCCGAGCCGCCGGCGCACCGGCCGTCCGCCGTCCGCAGGGCTCTGCTCGATCCCGCTGGCCATCAGCGCCCGTCCTCCTTCGTCTCCCCCGCCGGCCGGTCGAACTCGTCCGTCACCTCGACCGCGCCACGGCCAGCCTCGGCCACCCACCGCACGGTCAGCTCGCCGAGCGCCTCCGGCTGTTCGAAGGCGAGCACCCGCTCCCGGTACAGCTCCAGCAGCGCCAGGAAGCGGGCGACGACCACCAGCCGGTCCGGCGCGTCCGCGACCAGCCGCTGGAACGACGCCTCACCGAGCTCGGTGAGCAGCCCCACCACCAGCCCGGCTTGCTCGCGCACGCTGACCGGCGGGGTGTGGATGTGGTCCACGTACACGACGGGCTCCGGCCTGGGCTCCATCGCCTTGGCCGCCAGCTGCGCGAACCGCTCCGTGCCGATGCTGATGACCACCTCGGGCAGCAGCTCGGCGTGGTGCGGCTCCAGCCCGGCGGTGCGCGGGCGCCGGAGCAGCTCGGCGGCCCAGCGCTCGCCGAAGACGGCCGCCGCCCGCTTGTACGCGCGGTACTGCAGCAGCCGCGCGAAGAGCAGGTCGCGCGCCTCCAGCAGCGCGAGGTCCTCCTCGTCCTCGACCTCGGCGGCGGGCAGCAGCCGGGCGGCCTTGAGGTCGAGCAGCGTGGCGGCGACGACCAGGAACTCGGTGGCCGCGTCCAGGTCCCAGTCCGGGCCCATCGCCCGGATGTGCGCCAGGAACTCGTCCGTGACGGTGGCCAGCGCCACCTCGGTGACGTCCAGCTTGTGCTTGGCGATCAGGCCGAGCAGCAGGTCGAAGGGGCCTTCGAAGTTGTCCAGCCGCACCCGGAAGCCACCGCGCGACCCGTCGTCGGGCCCGGCGCTCGCGGCGGAGGCAGGTGGGTCGGTGGTGCTCGGCATGACGGTCCATCTTCACCCGGCCCCGCCGCACGCCCCGCGCGGGGGTCGCCGACACGCCGTGCACCGGACGCCCGGAGGCGCCGGCCGGTGCCCTACCGACCGCGCAGGCGCCGTACCAGGATGGAGGCCTCACCGCGCTGCTCCAGGTCCGCCAGGACGACCGCGATGGCCTCCCGGACGATCCGCCCGCGGTCCACGGCCAGGCCGTGCTCGCCGCGCAGCACCAGCCGGGCGTGCTCCAGGTCCATGAGCTCCTCGGCGGACACGTACACGGTGATCTTCTCGTCGTGCCGCTCGCGCCCGCTGGGGCGGCGTGGCGCGCGCCCGCGCGGACGGGGGCGCACGGCGCCGCCCGGCTGTTCCTCGGCGGCGGTGGCGCCCCGGCCGCCCGGCACGGTCTTGCCGGCCTGGGCGGCGGCCTGTGCGGCCCCCTGGGAGCCGCCCGGACGCTGCGCGGGCGCCGGGACGGTGGCGGCCGGCTGCTGCTCCTGGGACGGCTGGCGCCCCGACGTGCCGGCGCCCTCGACGCCCTCGGCGCCGTCCGTGCCGTTGACGGTCCGCGCGGTCTCCGGTCTGGATGCCTCGGCGGCCGGACGCGCCGCGAGGGACGGCGACAGCGCCATCCCGCCGGTGGTCCGGAACAGCTCGTCGGCACCCGGGAGACTCACTCGGCGGGGCGGCACCGGTCGAGCACCTCCCTGGCGAGCTGGCGGTAGGCGGCGGCACCGACCGAGTTGGTCGCGTACGTGGTGATCGGCTCGCCGGCGACGGTGGTCTCCGGGAAGCGCACGGTCCGCCCGATGACGGTGTGGAAGACGTGCTCGCCGAACGCCTCGACGACCCGCGCGAGCACCTCACGGCTGTGCACGGTGCGCGAGTCGTACATGGTGGCGAGGATGCCGTCCAGGCGCAGCTCGGGGTTGAGCCGCTCGCAGACCTTCTCGATGGTCTCGGTGAGCAGCGCGACGCCGCGCAGCGCGAAGAACTCGCACTCCAGCGGGACGATGACGCTGTGAGCGGCCGTCAGTGCATTGACCGTCAGCAGGCCCAGCGAGGGCTGGCAGTCGATGATGACGTAGTCGTAGTCGGGCAGCAGCGGCTTCAGGGCGCGCGCCAGCGCGGACTCCCGGGCCACCTCGCTGACCAGCTGCACCTCGGCGGCGGAGAGGTCGATGTTGGACGGCAGCAGGTCCATGCCCGGCACGGCCGTCTTGAGCAGCACTTCGTCGGCCGTCAGGCCCCGCTCCATGAGCAGGTTGTAGACCGTGACGTCGAGCTCCATCGGGTTGACGCCGAGGCCGACGGAGAGCGCGCCCTGCGGGTCGAAGTCGACGAGCAGCACGCGGCGGCCGTACTCGGCCAGCGCCGCGCCCAGGTTGATGGTCGACGTGGTCTTGCCGACGCCGCCCTTCTGGTTGCACATGGCGATGATCTGCGCGGGGCCGTGCTCGGCCACCGGCGCGGGGATCGGGAAGTACGGCAGCGGGCGACCGGTGGGGCCGACCCGCTCGCGGCGCTGGCGCGCGGCGTCGGGGGCCAGCGTGGCCGCGTACTCCGGGTCCGGCTCGTACTCGGCGTCCGGGTCGTCGTAGGCGCCGTAGGCGAACTCGCCGTAGGCCAGGCCGTAGGCCGCCAAGTCGGTGTCGTGATCGGTCACCGTGGTCACCTGCGCTGTGTTCTGGCGTGCTTCGAAAGTACGGAGTGCGACCGATCCGACCTCGGCCGAGCCCACGGAGGGCTGCCGGGCCCCGGGCTCCTCACTCGGCTGGCCGGCGGTGAGCTCCGCCAGTCCTGGCTGACCACCCCCGGGAGCAAATGTCGACTCATTCACAAGTCGTCTTACCTCCTTGGGGATCCAGGACTCTATGTCGATTCGTCAGCGTGGCAGCAGGCCGACGGTTTGCGACTCTAGGCCGTTCAAGGCGTTCGCAGCAACACAATCCACGGTAGTGGGCAGGATGTGTCGACTGTCGGGCGGGCCGATGTCAAGGGATGGGCGGGCCCTTGACCCTAACGTTTCGGCGGTGGGGTGACACGACCGACGGAAATTGACGACAGAGCGACCCGCCCGGGCTTTTGACCGTTCACGGGCATGGCGAAGCCCCCGACCTGAGGGGATCAGGTCGGGGGCGAACGACCGCTGTGCGGCCGGGGGATCAGGCGAGCACGCTCTCCAGCGAGACCGACTCCAGACCGAACGCCTCGGCGACGGCCGGGAAGGCGATCTGGCCCTCGTGCACGTTCAGGCCCTTGGCGAGCGCCGGGTCACGGCGCAGCGCCTCCTTCCACCCGCGGTTGGCCAGCTCGACGACGTACGGCAGCGTCGCGTTGGTCAGCGCGTAGGTGGAGGTGTTCGGGACGGCGCCCGGCATGTTGGCCACGCAGTAGAAGACCGAGTTGTGGACCTGGAAGGTCGGCTCGGCGTGCGTGGTCGGACGGGAGTCCTCGAAGCAGCCGCCCTGGTCGATGGCGATGTCGACGAGCACGGAGCCCGGCTTCATGCGGGAGACCAGCTCGTTGGTGACGAGCTTCGGGGCCTTGGCGCCCGGGATCAGCACGGCGCCGATGACCAGGTCGGCCTCGATGACGGCCTTCTCCAGCTCGAAGGAGTTGGACATGATGGCCTTGATCTTCGTGCCGAAGATGCGGTCGGCCTCGCGCAGCTTGTTGATGTCGCGGTCGAGCAGGGTCACGTCGTAGCCCATGCCGATGGCGATGGTGGCCGCATGCCAGCCGGAGACGCCACCGCCGATGACGACGGCCTTGGCCGGGTGGGTGCCGGGCACGCCGCCGGGCAGCACGCCGCGGCCGCCGACCGGGCGCATCAGGTGGTACGAGCCGACCTGCGGGGCGAGACGGCCCGCGACCTCGGACATCGGGGCGAGCAGCGGCAGGGCGCCGTTGGCGAGCTGCACGGTCTCGTACGCGATGGCGGTGGTGCCCGAGGCGATCAGCGCGTCGGTGCCGGCACGGTCGGCCGCCAGGTGCAGGTACGTGAAGAGGGTCTGGCCCTTGCGCAGCCGGTGGTACTCCTGGGCGATGGGCTCCTTGACCTTCAGCAGCAGGTCGGCGGTGGCCCACACCTCGTCGGCGGTAGGGAGGATGGTGGCGCCGGCGGCCACGTACTCCTCGTTGGGGATCGAGGAGCCGACACCGGCGTTGTCCTCGATGTAGACCTCGTGTCCGTTGCGGACCAGCTCATGCACGCCGGCGGGCGTGATGGCCACGCGGTACTCGTGGTTCTTGACCTCGCGGGGGATGCCGACCTTCACGGCTAAACACGTCCTCTTGCCATGGGGGTCCCTACCGGAGAAGACCGGCGGGCGACGCGCACGGGGGAAGCCTCCGGGGCAGGCCGGGGCATGGATCGCTGCGCGACTGAGTTCGAGTGTAATGAAGCCCAGTCGGCGTGTCAGCCTTCCAATGTGAATAATTTTGCCGGACGCATTGGCAGGTTCGTAGGCTTCCGCCGTGATCTTCCCGCCAAAGACGACCTAACCGGGCATTTTCGACAATACCCCTGAAAGGCCCCTCACCACCCGGCGTCGAGGCGTTCCCGCAGGTCCGCGAGACGCGCCGCGACGGCCTCCCGGCCGCGCTCGTCGCCGAGCCTGCGCAGCACCGACAGCGCGGCCCGGTACTCGCGCTCGGCCTCCTCGAAGCGGCGCTGGGCGGTGTGCGCCTCGGCCACCCGGGCAAGCAGCCGGGCCTCCGACGCGTGGTCCCCCAGCGACTGCCGCAGCCCGAGCGCCCGCCCGTACCAGTCGGCCGCGCGCACGGCGTCCCCGAGCGCCCGGTGGCAGCCGGCCGCACCCTCCAGCGCCCGCGCGCAGAGCGGCTCGTCGCCGACGCTCCGGGCGTGCTCCAGGGCGGCCCGGTAGTGGGTGCCGGCCTGCTCCCAGCGGCCGGCGGCGGCCTGCAGATCGCCCAGGTTGAGCAGCGCGGCCGAGGCTCGGCGGGGTTTGCCGTGCCGCTCGGCGACGGTCAGCACCAGCTCGTGCAGCCGGTACAGGTCGGCGGGCGCGGCTCCGCCGGTCAGCGGCAGCGCCCGCAGCAGCGCGGTGACCAGCCGCCCGGCCGAGCCGTCCAGGTCTCCCTGCCCGATCGCGTCGCCGACGGCGTCGAGCAGCAGGTCCCGCTCGCCGAGCAGCCACTCCCGGGCGTGCGCGGCCGAGCGCAGTCGCAGTGCGACGGGCAGCGGGTCCGCGCCGGGCCCGGCGGACGGGTCGAGCAGTGCGCGGGCCGACTCGGTGAGCCGTACCAGCCGCTCCAGCAGCCGGGCCCGGGCCAGTTCGGTCTCGGCGGGCCGGTCCTCCTGCTCGCGCAGCCGGACGAGCCGCGGGTAGAGCCGCCCGGGCACCCGGTAGCGCGGAGTGCCGTCGGCGGCCGGCGGCTCCTCGCCGAGCAGCTCCCGCTCGGCGAGCGCGGCCAGCGTCGCGGCGGCCTCCGGGGCCGGGCAGCCGGCCAGGGCGGACGCGGTGCGGGGGTCGGCGATCTGGGCCGGGGCGAGGGTGAGGGCGCGCAGCATCCGCGCCTGGAGGACCGGGAGCGTGCCGTACAGCAGGGTGAACGCGCCGACCAGCGGATCGTTGTCCGGGACGGGCACCGGCCCGGCGGGCTCCGGTTCGGGCTTCACCCAGGTCGCCGGGTCGCCGGGCGGTTCGGCGGGCGGTTCGGCGGGCGGTTCCGGCCTCGCGGCCTTCGCGTCGTTTCCGTCCCTTTCTTTCTTGGCAGCCGTCGAGGGCTTCTCCTCGGCCTTCGCCGGCCGGCCCGCCTCCTCACCCAGCACGTTCGCGAGCTCGCGCGCCGCGTCGGTGACGGCCGTCTTCGGGTTGCCGCGCAGCCACCCGGCCATCAGCCGCAGCGCGGCGGGCCGGGCGGCACAGGCCTCGGCCAGGTCGGCGGCGCCGACCGGGTCACAGGAGATGCGGGTGCCGCCGACCAGGTCCGCGAGGAGTTCGCCGGAGGCCTGCCGGTCGAGCCCGCCGAGGATCACCGGGTCGATGTCCTCGATCCCGGTGAGCGGCCCGGCGGTGGTGGCGAGCACCAGGCAGCCCGGCTCGTCCGCGAGGAGCGGCCACAGCTGCCCGGCGTCCCGGACGTCGTCCAGCAGCAGCAGGACCCTGCGCCCGACCAGGGCCTCGCGCAGCGCGACGCAGGCCGGCTCGTCCCGCCCGTCCTCGACGGCACCGGGCAGCGGGACGGCCGCGTCCGGGTCGAGCTGTTCCAGCAGCAGGCGGGCGGCCCGGACGGGCGGCACCCGGCTGCCGTCCGGGGCGGACAGGTGCGCGAAGAGCACGCCGTCGGGGAAGTCGGCGCCGGCGGTACGGGCGAAGCGGACGGCCAGCGCGGTGCGGCCCGAGCCGGGCCGCCCGGCCAGCACCAGCACCGGGCTGCGCCCCGCGGCCGGCCGGGCGGCGGCGGCCCGTAGCGCGGCCAGCTCAGCGCGGCGCCCGACGAACACCGTGGGCCCGGCCGGCAGCCGGTCCAGACCGGGGACGGCCCCGGCGGGCGCGCCGGGGCCGGGGTCCATCGTCGCCGTCTTCCTCGCCACCCGTCCCACTCCCGACGTCATCCGGCGCTCAGCGCGGGCGGCCCGGAACAGGCGCCCTGCCTGCGAAGCGTAGTTCGACCGTCCGGCTCGGCCGAGGTGACATCCGGTCGTACGAACCGGCGAATCACCCCGGCGGATCAAGCAGGGCGGGACACCGCTCGCTCATGCGGCCCACGTCTCCCCCAGCCAGCGGCCGGGGGTACCCCCACCGCTCGGCGGCCTCTTCGCGAAGCGCGCACCTCTATTCAGTTCGCTCGCTCAGCTCGCTCACGCCTCGAAGGGCCGGGCCGGCCAGGGCGCGTCCGCCGGGCGCAGCGCGTCCAGCCCGCCCGGGCTGGTGAGCGCGGCGTGCACGGCGAGGGTGCCGGTGATCAGGGTCGGGTTGTGCAGCTGCCCCGCCTGGATCAGCCGGATCAGCTCGGGCACCGGCACCCGGGCCACCTCGATCTCCTGCTCCTCGCCTTCCGCCGCGTGGCGCTCGCCCTCGGCGTCGGACAGGTCGGTGGCGACGAACATCCGCAGAGCCTCGTCGGTGCCGCCCGGGGAGGTGTAGTAGTCGGCGAGGACCCGCCAGGAGTCGGCCCTGACGTACGCCTCCTCGTACAGCTCCCGCTGGGCGGCGTGCCACGGGTTCTCGCCGGGCACGTCGAGCAGGCCGGCCGGCAGCTCCCAGAGCCGCTGGCGGACGGGGTGGCGGTACTGTCGCAGGATCAGCACCCGCTGCTTGTCGTCGAGGGCGAGTACGGAGACGGAGCCGGGGTGGGTCTGGTAGTCGCGGCGGGCCCAGCTGCCGTCGGGCATCCGGACCTCCTCGCTGCGCACTCCGGTGACCCGGCCCTGGAACGGCGTCCGGCTCTCCCGGACCTCCCATTCCTCGGCCGCGTCGGCAATCACGCGGTCGCTGTGGTCGTCCATCGCTCTCCCCTTTTCGTCAGTACGACACAATCTAACGCCGGACGGCGGCCCCGCGGGAATCGCGGGGCCGCCGTCCGGTGAACGACCGACGACTTGCTCGGCCTTGCCCGGCCTTACTCGGCCGCGGCGGTCTTGATCTCGATGGCCGCCTTGACCAGACCCGCGAACAGCGGGTGCGGGCGGGTCGGGCGGGACTTCAGCTCCGGGTGGGCCTGGGTGGCCACCAGGTACGGGTGCACCTCGCGCGGGTACTCGACGTACTCGACCAGGTCGCCCTTGGGCGAGAGGCCCGAGAAGAGCAGACCGGTCTTCTCCAGGTCCGCGCGGTAGGCGTTGTTGACCTCGTAGCGGTGGCGGTGGCGCTCCTCGACGTACTGCTCGCCGCCGTAGACCTCACGGACGATCGAGCCCTCGGCGAGTTTGGCCGGGTAGAGGCCCAGGCGCATGGTGCCGCCCAGGTCGCCCTTGCCGTCGACGATCGCCAGCTGCTCGGCCATGGTGGAGATGACCGGGTACTTGGCGGCGGCGTCGAACTCGGTGGAGTTGGCCTCGGGCAGGCCGGCCAGGTTTCGGGCGGCCTCGATGACCACGCACTGCAGGCCCAGGCAGAGGCCCAGCAGCGGGATGCGGTTCTCGCGGGCGTAGGTGATCGCGGCGACCTTGCCGTCCACACCGCGGTCGCCGAAGCCGCCGGGGATGCAGATCGCGTCCACGTCGCCCAGCTGCTCCTGCGCGCCCTCGGGGGTGACGCAGTCGTCCGACGTGACCCACTTGATCTCGACCCGGGCGTTGTTGGCGAAGCCGCCGGCGCGCAGCGCCTCGGTCACCGACAGGTAGGCGTCCGGCAGGTCGATGTACTTGCCGACCAGGGCGACCTTGACGATGTGCTGCGGCTCGTGGACGCGGCGCAGCAGATCGTCCCAGGTGGTCCAGTCCACGTCGCGGAACGGCAGGTCGAGGCGGCGCACCACGTAGGCGTCCAGGCCCTCGCCGTGCAGGACCTTGGGGATGTCGTAGATCGACTTGGCGTCGATGGCCGCGACCACGGCCTCCTCGTCCACGTCGCACATCAGCGAGATCTTGCGCTTGATGGCCTGCGGGACCTCGCGGTCGGCGCGCAGCACGATCGCGTCGGGCTGGATGCCGATGTTGCGCAGCGCGGCGACGGAGTGCTGGGTGGGCTTGGTCTTGAGCTCGCCCGAGGGGCCGATGTACGGCAGCAGGGAGACGTGCACGAAGAACACGTTGTCCCGGCCGACCTCGTGGCGGACCTGGCGGACGGCCTCCAGGAACGGCAGCGACTCGATGTCGCCGACGGTGCCGCCGACCTCGGTGATCACCACGTCGACGTCCTCGGTCGCCATCCGGCGGATCCGGGACTTGATCTCGTTGGTGATGTGCGGGATCACCTGGACGGTGTCGCCCAGGTACTCGCCGCGGCGCTCCTTGGCGATGACGGTGGAGTAGACCTGGCCGGTGGTGACGTTGGCCGAGCCGTGCAGGTTGGTGTCGAGGAACCGCTCGTAGTGGCCGATGTCGAGGTCGGTCTCGGCGCCGTCGTCGGTGACGAAGACCTCACCGTGCTGGAACGGGTTCATGGTGCCCGGGTCCACGTTGAGGTACGGGTCGAGCTTCTGCATGGTGACGCGCAGGCCGCGGGCCTTGAGCAGGGCGCCCAGGCTGGAGGCGGTGAGGCCCTTGCCGAGCGAAGAGGCGACACCCCCGGTGACGAAGAGGTGCTTGGTCGTCACGGCGCGGCCGTTCGCTGCCTTGCCGGAATGGGGCTGTGCCAAGAGGGGGCTCCCGTGGGTCGCGTGTCGGAAGTGACGTGGGCGGGAGGCTCACCGGGCCGCCGGGCGACGCGAGTGCGGTGTGAGGCACGGCACTCGAAGAGTCGACAGTTCGGCTGGTCCGGGGCGTTTGATCCCGCCGGTCCACGGGATACCAGGGTATCAGTGACCCGACCGGGTCGCCTTCCCACCCGCTCGCGGTACCCCGGGGGCGTGCGCCCGGCGCACCACCCGCGCACCTTCGAACGCATCCGCCCCACCGGTCGCACCACCGGCCTGACCGGGCCACTGCCGCACGCCCCGACCGGGCCATGCCGGCCCCTCCCTGCGGACCACCCCGAACTGATCCGTCCGGACCATCCTGCCCGGCGCCTTCGCGATGCACGGCATTTCCGCCGAATTGTGATGCCGTACGAGGCTGCGCCCGCGTGCTTCGCCCCTTTCGTCCGTCGTAAGCTGCACGGACGCATCGCCGACAGCACGAGCACGCGGAGGGCGTGGGAGGGTCAGGACACTCCCGGTCCCAGATGCGCGACCGGACCTCCCCGTAATCCAGCTCCCCCCACCCACTCCAGGGGCTCGACCGAGCCCCGCGCGGACACTCCAGCAAGGCCCGCCACCACCCCTCGGCAGGCCGGACGTCCCGGGGTGAACCTCCGGCCCCGCAGACCGCGCTCGCTCCATCCGGATCGCCGATGCGTCGTGACCACATTGCGAACTGGAGATCCACGTGGCCGGCCGTATCGAGGACTACGCACTCATCGGGGACATGCAGACCGCCGCCCTGGTCAGCAGGGACGGGGCGGTGGACTGGCTCTGCCTGCCCCGCTTCGACTCGCCGGCCGTGTTCGCCGGCCTGCTCGGCACCGATGAACACGGCTTCTGGCGGATCGGCCCGGCCGAAGCCGTCCTGACCGAGGTCCCCGCCCCCACGGCCGCCCCAGCCGCGACGACTCCCGCCCGCGCCCGCATCGCCGACACCGCCGACCTCCGGATCCCGCCGCCCACCGTCGGCGCCCCCGCCGTGCCCGCCGACCGCCGCCGCTACCGGGGCGACTCGCTGATCCTGGAGCAGGAGTGGGACGCCCAGGGCGGCACCGTCCGGGTGATCGACTTCATGCCGCCGCGCCCGCTCGCCGGCCGGGACGCCGTCCCCCAGGTGATCCGGATCGTCGAGGGCGTGGCCGGCACCGTCCGGATGCGCTCGGCGGTGCGGATGCGCTTCTCCTACGGCCGGATCGTGCCCTGGGTGCACCGGGTCGAGCAGGCCGACGGCGGCCACCGCACCGTCGCCGTCGCCGGCCCCGACTCGGTCTGGCTGGACGGCGAGGCCGAGACCTACGGCCGCAACCTCACCACCTACGCCGACTTCACCGTCACCGCCGGCGAGCGGATCGCCTTCGCCCTCACCTGGCAGGCCTCCCACCTGGAGGCGCCCAAGGCCCCCGACGCCGAGGAGATGCTCGACGCCACCGCCGACTTCTGGCACGACTGGGCCCAGCAGTGCACCTACCAGGGCCCCTACCGAGAGGCCGTGATCCGCTCCCTGATCACCCTCAAGGGCCTCACCTACGCCCCCACCGGCGGCATCGTCGCCGCCCCCACCACCTCGCTGCCCGAGGACATCGGCGGCGAGCGCAACTGGGACTACCGCTACACCTGGCTGCGCGACGCCGCCATCACCCTGTCCTCCCTGCTGCGCACCGGCTACCGCGACGAGGCCCGCGCCTGGCGCGAGTGGCTGCTGCGCGCGGTGGCCGGCGACCCGGAGAACCTGCAGATCATGTACGGCATCGCCGGCGAGCGCGAGCTCACCGAGTCCTCCCTGGACTGGCTGCCGGGCTACGAGGGCTCCCAGCCCGTCCGGGTCGGCAACGGCGCGGCCGGGCAGCTCCAGCTGGACGTCTACGGCGAGGTCGTCGAGGCCCTGCACCTGGCCCACATGACCGGCCTGGTCCGCAACGACCACGCCCACCACCTCCAGCTGCGCCTGATCGACTACCTGGAGGACCACTGGCAGGAGCCGGACGAGGGCATCTGGGAGGTCCGCGGCCCGCGCCGGCACTTCGTCCACTCCAAGGTCATGGCCTGGGTCGCCGTCGACCGGACGATCAAGCTGCTGGAGCAGACCCCCGAGGACGCCCCCTCCGGCGGCCACCTGGAGCGCTGGCGCGAGCTGCGCGAGACCATCCACCGGGACGTCTGCGAGAAGGGCTACGACCCGGCGCGCAACACCTTCACCCAGTACTACGGCGGCCAGGAGCTGGACGCCTCGCTGCTGCTCATCCCCCAGGTCGGCTTCCTGCCGCCGGACGACAAGCGCGTGATCGGCACCATCGAGGCGATCCAGCGCGAGCTGTCCACCGAGGACGGCTTCGTGCTGCGCTACCCGACGCACGACGCTCAGGGCGAGAATGTCGACGGCCTCTCCGGCCACGAGGGCGCGTTCCTGGCCTGCTCGTTCTGGCTGGCCGACGACCTCGCCATGATCGGCCGGGTGCAGGAGGCCCGCGAGCTGTTCGACAAGCTGCTCGGGCTGCGCAACGACCTCGGCCTGCTCGCCGAGGAGTGGGACCCGCGCGAGAAGCGCCAGGTCGGCAACTTTCCGCAGGCCTTCAGCCACGTTCCGCTGATCGACACCGCGCTGCGTCTGACCGCCTCCGGCGGTGCCTACCTCTCCGCCCAGCCCGACGGCCGCGCGGACCGGATGGAGCAGGCCACGGTCTAGTGAGCTGGTTCGGAGTCGGTCCGTCGCCTCATGAGTTGCCGTGCGTACCGACTTCCTGGGAACGGCTGCGGCTTGGGCCTTGGGCGCGGTGTGCTGGGGTGCGTGGGTGACAGCAGGCTGAAGCCGCTTGTGCTCTCCGAGGCGGAGCGGCAGGTGTTGCAGGGCTGGGTGAAGCGCCGGACGACCGCGCAGGGGCTGGCCCTGCGGGCACGGATCGTCCTGGCGTGTGCGGAGGGCGGCAGCAACCTCGCGGTGGCGGCCCGACTGGGCGTGAACCGCGGGACCGTGACGAAGTGGCGGGCCCGGTTCCTGCGCGCACGGCTGGACGGCCTGACAGACGAGCCGCGCCCCGGGGTCCCACGTACCATCACCGATGCCCAGGTGGAGGAAGTGGTCGTGCGAACCCTGGAGGAGGTGCCGGACGGCGGCACGCACTGGTCCAAACGCGAGCTGGCCAGGAAGATCGGCATCTCACCCTCCAGCGTGCTGCGGATCTGGCACGCGTTCGGGCTGCAGCCCTGGCGCACGGAGGTGTTCAAGGTCTCCCCGGACCCGCAGCTGATCGACAAGATCCGGGACGTCGTGGGCCTCTACCTGGCGCCGCCGGCGAACGCGGCGGTGTTCGCGGTCGACGAGAAACCGCAGATCCAGGCACTGGAGCGGACCGCCCCGGTGCTGCCGATGCTGCCCGGGGTGCCCGAGCGCCGCAGTTTCGACTACGTCCGCCACGGCACCGTCGACCTGTTCGCGGCCCTGGACATCGCGACCGGAAAGGTGATCGGGAAGCTGTCGGCTCAGCACCGGGCGGTGGACTTCCGGGACTTCCTCGACGAGATCGACCGCCAGACCGAGCCCGGTCTGGCGGTCCACGTGATCTGCGACAACCTGTCGGCTCACAAGGCGCCCGTGGTGCATCGCTGGCTGCTGGCGCATCCGCGTTTTCAGCTGCACTTCACGCCGACGTACTCGTCGTGGATCAACCAGGTCGAGCGGTGGTTCGCCGAACTGGAACGGCGTTGCCTCGAACGCGGCGTGCACTGCTCGCTGGACGACCTCAAGGCCAGCCTTGAGAACTGGATCAAGGTTTGGAACGAGAGCGCCAAGCCGTTCAGGTGGACCAAGACCGCCGACCAGATCATCGATCGAATCTGCCGCTACTGCTCACGCATCTCCGAACCAGCTCACTAGACCCGCTGCACCAGCTCGTCGTAGGTGCTGAGCACCTGGGCGACGGTGGCGGCCTCGTCGGGCCAGGTCTCGGCCTGCAGGCGCCCGGCCGCCACCAGCTGCTCCCGGCGCGCCGGATCGGCCAGCAGCTCGCGCGCCGCCCGGCCGATCGCGGCCGGGTCGCCGGAGGGCACCAGCACGGCCGCGTCACCGACCAGTTCGGGGATCCCGCCGACGGAGGTGGCGACCACCGGCACGCCGGCCCGCATCGCCTCCTGGACGACCAGCGAGCGGGCCTCCCAGCGGCTGGAGACCACCACGACGTCGGCGGCCGCCAGAAGGTCGGGCACGTCGGTGCGGTGGCCGAGCAACTGCGCCGGCAGCTTCTCGGCGGCGATCCGCTCGCGCAGCGCGCCCGCCTCGGGGCCGTCCCCGGCGATCAGCAGCAGCGGCTCCGGATCCAGCGCGGACAGCTCGCGGGTGGCGTCCAGCAGCAGTCCGAAGGCCTTCTGCGGGACGAGCCGGCCGATGGCCAGCACCAGCGGGCGGTCCGGGCCGTCGCCGAGCAGCGCGGCCCGCGCCGCTGCCCGGTCCAGCCTGCCCTCGGGCGCCGGCGGGGCGGCCACCGGGCCGAGCCGGGCGTCGGTGGCGCCCAGCTCCCGGGCCCGGGCGACCAGGTCGGAGGAGGCGCCGAGGACGAGGTCGGCGGCGCGCGCCACCCTGCGCTCCATGAGCCGCAGGAGGCGGCGTTCCATGCCGGTGGCCAGCAGGGCGTGGTGCGAGGTGACCACCAGCGGCGTCTCCGGGCGCAGGCCCGGGAAGCGGCCGGCGGTGCGCAGCGCCAGGTCGGAGAGCAGCCCGGCGCGCAGCCCGTGGGCGTGCACCACGTCGGCGCCGGTGAAGGCACGGCGCAGCTCGCCGATCGCGGTGGCGTCGCTGCGCGCGCCCGCCGTGGGGGTGATGTCGACGGTGTGGAACCGCGCGCCGGTGCGGGAGAAACCGAACAGCGCGTCCGTGCCGGCCGGCGCGCAGACCGTGACGCTCACCCCGTGCGCGACCAGGCCCTGTGCCAGGGAGCGCACGTGCGCACCGATGCCGCCGGTGCTGGCGGCCAGGACGAGCACCACGTGCAGCTGGCCCGGCTCGGGGGCGGCCGGGGTGACCCGGGCGGCGTAATGGTCCACGTCGTCTCGCATCCGACTCGATCAGGTTCGCGCGCCGCGTGCGAGGATCGCCCGCTGGCGGCGCTCGGGACTGGAAAGCCAGCTTCCAGCCGCCACCATGCCAGGTCGGCGGCCCTCTTGGACAGTCGGCGCCACCGGGGGCGCGTCGCCGTCGTACCGTGAGGGCCGCCGTCGCGGCGACGGGTCGGCTAGCGCTGGCGCGGGGCCCGGGCGGCGGCCAGCAGTTCCTCGGCGTGGGCGCGGCCCAGCTCGGAATCCTCCAGACCGGCCAGCATCCGGGAGAGTTCGCGTACCCGCTCCTCGTCGTTCAACACCTTGACACCGCTGCGGGTCACGGTGCCGTCGTGGGTCTTCTCCACCACCAGGTGCCGGTCCGCGAAGGCGGCGACCTGCGGGAGGTGGGTGACCACCACGACCTGGGCGCTTTCGGCCAGCTTGGCCAGCCGGCGGCCGATCTCGACCGCGGCCTTGCCGCCGACGCCCGCGTCGACCTCGTCGAACAGGTAGGTGGGGACGGGGTCGGCGCCGGCGAAGACCACCTCGACGGCGAGCATCACGCGGGACAGCTCACCGCCGGAGGCGCCCTTGGCGATCGGGCGGGGCTGGGCGCCGGGGTGCGGGGCGAGCAGCACCTCGACCTCGTCCACGCCGTGCGGGCCGTAGGCGACGGTGCGGCCGTCGATCTCGATCCCGGACAGGTCGTCGACCTGGGTGATCGAGAAGGTCACCCGGGCGTGCGGCATGGCCAGTTCGGCGAGTTCGGCGGAGACGGCCGCGGCGAAGCGCCCGGCCGCGGCCTGCCGGGCGGCCGACACCTCGGCCGCGAGTTCGGCCAACTCGGCCCGCAGCACGGTCTCCTGGGCGCCGAGCTGGTCGATCCGGTCGTCGTCGCCGTCGAGCTCGGCGAGCCTGGCGGCGCCATCCTCGGCCCAGGCGATCACCTCGGCGAGGGTGTTGTCCGGGCCGCCGTACTTGCGCAGCAGCTGCGCCAGCGCGGCCCGGCGCTCCTCGACGGCGGCCAGGCGCACCGGGTCGGCGTCCAGGTCGTCCGCGTAGCCGGCCAGGTCGCCGGCGACGTCGGCGAGCAGGTAGCCGACCTCGCCCAGCCTGTCGGCCAGCGCGGCGAGCCGCTCGTCGTGGTGGCGGACGGCGTCCACGGCGCGGCGGGACTGGGCGAGCAGGGTGCCGGCGTCCAGCGCCTCCGGGTCGGCCGGGTCGCCGGCCAGGGCGGCGTGGGCAAGGGTGGCGGCGGAGGAGAGCGCGTCGGCGTGGCCGAGGCGCTCGGCCTCGGCGGCCAGCTCGACGTCCTCGCCGGCCACCGGCTCGGCGGCGGCGATCTCGTCCAGGCCGAAGCGGAGCAGGTCGGCTTCCTGGGCCCGTTCGCGGGCCCGGGTGGTGAGCTCCTCCAGGGTGGCCGACACCTCGCGCAGCGCCCGGTAGGTCTCCCGGTAGCGGGCCAGCGGCTCGGCCACCGACTCGCCCGCGTACCGGTCGAGCGCGCCTCGCTGGCGGGCCGGGCGCAGCAGCCGCTGCTGGTCGGTCTGGCCGTGCACGGCGATCAGGTCCTCGCCGAGCTCGGAGAGCAGCCCGACCGGCACGGCCCGGCCGCCGACGTGCGCCCGGGAGCGTCCCTCGGCGGAGACGGTGCGGCTGATCAGCAGGGCGCCGTCGTCCAGTTCGGCCCCGGCCTCGACGGCGCGGGCCGCCACCGGGGAGCCCGCGGGCAGTTCGAGCCGGCCCTCGACGACGGCCCGTCCGGAGCCGTTGCGCACCAGGCCCGGATCGGCCCGGCCGCCGAGCAGCAGGCCGAGGCTGGTCACCACCATGGTCTTGCCGGCGCCGGTCTCACCGGTCACGGCGGTGAAGCCGGGGGCCAGTTCGACCACCGCGTCGTCGATGACCCCAAGATCCCGTATCCGCATCTCGTCCAACACGGAGACGACCTTACGAGGTTCCACCCCCGGCGCGCGACGAGCGGCAACGGTGAGCGGCAACACCGTGACCTGAAGTTCACCCCTTCCGGGAGGTTTGCCCGGCGGTGGGCACGGTGCACCAGGGCAGGAAGAACTGCACCAGCGGGCCGATGGCCAGCGCGTACGCGACGGTGCCGACGCCGGCGGTGCCGCCGAGCAGGACGCCGGCGACCAGCACGGTCAGTTCGATGCCCGTGCGGATCAGCCGCAGCGAGCGTCCGGTGCGCCGGTGCAGGCCGGTCATCAGGCCGTCGCGCGGGCCGGGGCCGAAACGGGCGCCGATGTAGAGGCCGGTGGCCAGGCCGTTGAGCACGATCGCCGCGACGATCAGCCCGATCCGGGCGGGGAGCCCGGCCACGTCGCCGACCACCCGGAGGGTGAGGTCCATGGCCGCGCCGATCATCAGCACGTTGGCGACGGTGCCGAGGCCCGGACGCTGGCGCAGCGGGATCCACAGCAGCAGGACGGCGGCGCCGCAGATCGTCACCCAGGCGCCGACGGAGAGGCCCGCGGTGCGCTGGAGGCCCTGGTGGAGGACGTCCCAGGGGTCGAGGCCGAGCCCGGAGCGGAGCATCAGCGCCATGCTCGCGCCGTACAGCGTCAGGCCGAGGGCGAGCTGCGGGAGGCGGCGGCCGAGTGCGTGGGTATCGCCGAGGACGCGGACGGCGAGGGACGGCCGGGTGCTCTCGCGAACGGGTGTGGTCGTTGTGGCCAACGGGTGCTCCTGCGGGTGGTGCTGCACCCCGGGCGGCCCCGGTGGTGGCGGACTCGATGGCCGCCCTGTCATGATGATGGGGCCAAAGAGGCCCCTTCCAGGGCCAATCACGAGCAAGTGGACTGGATCCGCCATGGCCGACTGGCACACCACCGTCACTCCGCCCGCGCTCGCCCGGCTGCTCGCCACCGCCCGGCTGCCCCAGCCGGCCACCACCCGCCGGCCCGCCTACCGCACCCTCGCCGGGCAGATCCGGCTGCTGGTCACCGAGGGCCGCCTGCCGGTCGGCGCCCGCCTGCCCGCCGAGCGCGAGCTCGCCACCGTCCTGGAGCTGAGCCGCACCACCGTCGCCACCGCCTACGAGACCCTGCGCACCGACGGCTACCTGCGCAGCCGCCGCGGCTCCGGCAGCTGGACGGCCCTGCCCGAGGGCGCCCCGCCGCCCAGCGACGCCCTGCACCCCGTCCCGCCGGACGAGCAGAACCGCACCCTGGACCTCGGCGTCGCCGCGCCGCCCGCCCCGCAGCCCTTCCTCGGCGAGGCCGCCGCCCGGGCCGTCGAGCAGCTGCCCTGCTACGCCGCCGGGCACGGCCACTACCCGACCGGCGTGCCCGTGCTCCGCGAGGCCGTCGCCCGCCGCTTCACCGAGCGCGGGCTGCCGACCACCCCCGACCAGATCCTGATCACCACCGGCGCCATGGGCGGCCTCCACCTGCTCCAGCGGGTACTGATCGGCCGCGGTGACCGGGTCGCCGTCGAGGCGCCCAGCTACGCCCACACCCTGCAGGCGCTGCGGCTCGCCGACGCCCGGCTGGTGCCCGTCCCGTACGCGTGGCCGAACGGGCCGCGACGGCAGCCCGAGTGGGACCTCGCCGGGTGGCGCCGGGTGCTGCTCGGCGCCACGCCCAAGGTCGCCTACGTCCTGCCGGACTTCCACAACCCGACCGGCGCGCTGATCGGCGAGGAGCAGCGCCGGGAGCTGCTGGCCGCCGCCCGGACGGCCGGCACAATCGTCCTGGTCGACGAGACCACCGCCGAACTCGGCTGGGGCGTACCGGAGTCCGCGCCGCTGCCGCGCCCGATGGCCGCCCTGGACCGGGCCGCGCAGGTGGTCACCGTCGGCTCGGCGGGCAAGCTGCTCTGGGGCGGGCTGCGGATCGGCTGGGTACGGGCCGCGCCCGCGCTGGTGCGCCGACTGGCCGCCGAGCGGGTCTACAGCGACGTCGGCACCCCGGTGCTGGACCAGCTGATCGCCGCCGAGCTGATGGGCGAGGCCCTGCCGGCCGTCCGGGCACACCAGCTGGGCAGGCTGCGGGCCACCGCCGACGCCTTCGCCCGCGCGCTGCCCGTCCACCTGCCGACCTGGACCTACGCGCCGCCGCCCGGCGGGCTCTCGCTCTGGGTGTCCACCGGCGGCCTGTCGGGCGCGGCGCTCGCGCTGGCCGGGGAGCGCGGCGGGGTGCGGATCGCCTCGGGCAACCGGTTCGGTTCGGACGGCGCGTTCGAGCACCACATCCGGATCCCGCTCACCGTGCCCGCCGCGGCCGTCCCCGCCGCCGTCGAACGCCTCGCCGCCCTCGCCGCCCGGGCGAGCGCCGGCGGGCGGTTCGGCTCGACCGACGGCACCGAGCCGCTGGCGGTCTGACCGACAGTCAGGTCGGGTGGCTAGTGGTGCGTGTCGGCCCGGCCGCGCCAACCCGTCACCGGCAGTGCGAACTTGGCCACCAGCCGGTCGGTGAACGGCGCCCGGTGCAGCCGGGCCAGGCGCACCGGCGTCCTTCCCCGGCGCACCTCCACCCGTGCGCCGGCGGGCAGTTCGACCGAACGCCGTCCGTCGCACCAGAGCACGCCGTGCGGGGTCTTCTGCTGCACCTCCACCGCCAGCACCGATTCCGGCGAGGTCACCAGCGGGCGCGCGAACAGCGCGTGCGCGGAGATCGGCACCATCAGCAGCGCCTCCACCTCCGGCCACACCACCGGCCCGCCGCCCGAGAACGCGTACGCCGTGGAGCCGGTGGGCGTCGCACAAACCACCCCGTCGCAGCCGAAGTTGGAGACCGGGCGGCCGTCCACCTCGGTCACCACCTCCAACATCCGCTCCCGGGACGCCTTCTCGATCGACGCCTCGTTCAACGCCCAGTCCTGGTGCACCACATCGCCGTTGGTGCGGACGATGACGTCGATCGTCATCCGCTCCTCGACCTCGTAGTCGGCCTTCACCACCCGCTCGACCACCACCGCGAGATCGTCCCGCTCGGCCTCCGCGAGAAAGCCCACCCGGCCCAGGTTGATCCCGAGCATCGGCAGCCCGTGCTCGCGCGCCAACTCCGCCCCGCGCAGCAGCGTCCCGTCCCCGCCGGCGACCAGGATCAGCTCACAGCCGTCCGCCGCCCCCGGCCCCCCGGCCACCTTCTCGACGCCGCCCGGCAGGTCCAGGCCCACCGCCTCCGCGGCCAGCAGCCGGATCCGGATGCCCGCCTTCAGCAGCCCGTGCACCAGACCCTCGACGCTGCGCATCGCCGCCTCCCGGCCGGTGTGCGCGATCAGGAAGACCGTGCGTTCTTCATCGCTCATGCCGCTGCCCTCTCCCTAAGCCTGCCGGTCCGCCCTCGGCCCGGTGCGGCCTCGTCACACAGCATGACGGACCGGTCGTCCGCAGAGCACCCTATCGGGGGCCCTCGGCGACGGCCCGGTCCGCGTCCGCCGGGTCCAGCTGCGGGGCGTCCCGGCGCAACCAGAGGAAATACTCGACGTTCCCGGACGGCCCCGGCAGCGGGCTCGCGGTGACCGCGCGGACGCCCAGCCCGAGCTCCCACGCCTGCCCGGCGACCTGGCGCACCATCTCGGCCCGCAGCTGCGGGCTGCGCACCACCCCGCCGCTGCCCAGGCGCTCCTTGCCGATCTCGAACTGCGGCTTGACCATCAGCACCAGGTCGGCGTCCTCGGCCGCGCACCCGGCCAGCGCCGGCAGCACCAGGCCCAGCGAGATGAACGACAGGTCGCCGACGACCAGGTCGACCGGGGTGCCGCCGATCAGCTCCAGGGTCAGCTCGCGGACGTTGGTGCGGTCCATCACCGTCACCCGCTCGTCGCTCTGCAGCGACCACGCGAGCTGCCCGTAACCGACGTCCACCGCCAGCACGTGGGCCGCGCCCGCCCGCAGCAGCACGTCGGTGAAGCCGCCGGTGGACGCGCCCGCGTCCAGCGCCCGGCGGCCCTCGACCACCAGGCCCTGCGGCACGAACGCCGCGAACGCCCCGGCCAGCTTGTGGCCGCCGCGCGAGACGTAGTCGGGGTCGTTCTCGTCCTTGACCACCACGATCGCCGCCGAGGTCTCCACCTGGGTGGCCGGCTTGGTCGCGGTGGTACGGCCGACGGTCACCCGACCGGCCGCGATCAGCTCGGACGCGTGCTCGCGCGACCGGGCCAGCTTGCGGCGGACCAGCTCCGCGTCGAGACGGCGTCGTGCCACTGCCACTGGTGTTTCAGCTCCTACGGGGTCGTGCAGGTCATTCCTGGTCGAGCGCGGCCAGCGTGTCGGCGAACCGCTGGTGAACATCTTCGTACACCGCGACGTGCGCCTCGGCCGGCACCCCGTCCAGCGCCTCCAGCCGGGCCAGCCCGGCGTCCACGGCGGGGTGGCCGGTCGGGGTCAGCTCGACGCCGAGCGGCAGCGGCGCGGTCTCGCGTACAGGGCCTCGTGCGGGGTCGTCAGGCATCGGAGTTCTTCGTACTGGTGGCCTTGCGGACGGTGGTCTTCTTCGTCGCCGTGCGCTTGGCGGGCGCCTTGGGCTGGGCGGCCGGCTCGGCGGCCGTCTTCTTGGCGGTGGCGGTCTTCTTGACGGCGGTCTTCTTCACCGGAGTCTTGGCGGCCGACTTCCCGGCGGCCGTCTTCCGGGCGTCCGCCTTCTTGGCAGCTGCCTTCTTCTCGGCCGGCTTCTTCTCGGCCGGCTTCTTCGCCGGGGCCGCCTTTGCCGGGGCCTTCGCGGCCGCGGCCCTGACGGGCGCCACCGGCGGGTCGACCTCGATCGGCTCGTCCACCTCCACCCGCTCCGCCACCATCGGCTGCCCCACCGCCCGGGCCGCCGGCGGCTCGTCCTGCAGCTCCCAGCCGCGCCCGAACAGGTCGTCGGCCCGCGGCGCCGGCGCGGGCACCTCGGCCTCCTCCTCCGCCCCCGGCTTCGCGGCCGGGACGCCGCCCTCCTCGACCTCCCGCAGCTTGCTCTCCAGGTAGGCGAGCACCACGCCCACCTTGGTCACCTGGTCGCCGACCTTCTCGAAGGCCTTCTCCACCTCGCCGCGCGCCACCCCGACGGCCAGGTCCACCCCGGCCCGTCCGGCGGTGACCGCCTCCTCGGCGAGCGTCTGCAGCGTCTTCGCCGACGGCGGGAACTGCCCGCCCAGGCGGCGCTCCACCTCGGCGACGTCGACCCCGGTCCGTTCCAGGATCGTGGCCGCCGTCCCGACGACCCGCTTGCCGACCTCCTCCACCACCACGGCGGCGGCCTCCACCACTCCCCGCACCGTCCTCGGCAGCATCCGGGTGCCTCCTTAGCGCCTACGCGCATCGCTCCGTCGCCGTCGGTGCCCGGCCGGTCCCGGGCACTCCACTGACGACGCTACCGCCAAAACCCGCCTGCGGTACCGTGGCCCCGCACCTACCGCCGCCGCCGACCGCCGAAAGTCCGGCCCCCGGGGAGGAGATCCACCGCCATGGCGAACGCCGAGGAGTGCCGCGAGGCACTGGAACAGCTCAGCCGGAACATGGCGAGGTCCACCGGCGACGTCCGCAAGGCCGCGGCCCTCGACCGCTCGCTCAGCTGCCGGATCACCGACCTCGACCTGACCTTCACCGGGCGACTGCGCGACGGCCGGATCCAGGACGTCGTCTCGGCGCCCGGTGCTCCCGCCGAGCGCGCCGAGATCCGGCTCACCATGAGCAGCGACGACCTCCTCGCCCTGGTCGGCGGCCGGCTCAACTTCGCCTCCGCATGGGTCGGCGGCCGGGTCAGGCTGGAGGCGAGCATCCGCGACCTGCTGCGGCTGCGCACCCTGCTCTGACCCGGGCTCCGGCCCCCAGCCCCTTGCTCTGCCCTCGGCTCCGACCCGGCCGTTGGGCCCGGTCAGAACCCCAGCTCGGCCAGCGCCTTCCGTCCGTCGGCCGGCTCACCGTCCGCGTCCAGCGCCGTCCAGGCCGCCGCGCAGAGCGCCCGCAGGCCGTCCCACCGGTCCGCCCCAGCGCCGTCCAGCCGCAGCACGCTGCCCTGGGCCCGCGCCGTCCAGCCGCCGCAGCGGAAGCCGCCGTCCTCGGCCGCCACCGCCGGGTGCGGCTCCAGCAGCCCGCGCAGGTCCGCCGCCAGGTACGTCGGCCGGTGCTCGACCGGGGCCTCCAGCAGCTGCGCCGCGGTGGTCACACCGGTGAACACCAGCAGGCTGTCCACCCCGCCGTTGAACGCGCCCTCGATGTCGGTGTCGAGCCGGTCGCCGACCACCAGCGGCCGCTTTGCACCGGTCCGCAGCACGGTCTCCCGGTGCATCGGCGGCAGGGGCTTGCCCGCCACCACCGGGTCCACCCCGGTCGCCGCCCGCACCGCCGCCACCAGCGTCCCGTTGCCCGGCGCGATGCCGCGGGCCGTCGGCACGGTCAGGTCGGTGTTGGACGCCACCCACGGCAGCCCGCGCTGCACCGCGTAGGAGGCCTCCGCCAGGTGTGCCCAGCCCACCGACGGGTCGTAGCCCTGGACCACCGCGAGCGGCTCCTCGGCCAGCGTGCGGACCGCGACCAGCCCGCGCTCGGCCAGCGCCTCCTCCAGCCCGAGGCCGCCCACGACCAGCACCTTCGCCCCGGCCGGCACCTTCTCGGCGACGACCCGGGCGGCGGCCTGCGCCGAGTTGATCACGTCGGCGGGCGCTGCGGGCACGCCCAGCTCGGTCAGGTGCTCGGCCACCACCCGCGGCGGGCGGGAGGCGTTGTTGGTCACGTACGCCAGCCGCATCCCGACCGTCCGGGCGGCCGCCAGGGCGTCCACGGCGTGCTCGATCGCGTGCGGGCCGGCGTAGACCACGCCGTCGAGGTCCAGCAGCGCCGTGTCGTACGCCTCGGTGAGCGGGCGCTCACTGCCTCCGGGGGCGGTCCGTCGCACGGTGGTGGCCGTCTCGGTCATGCCTGCTCTACCTCATTCACTGCGTTCACTGCATCGGTCACTGCGCTGTTCACTGCGCCGTTCACGCGTCGCCGTTGACGCCGTCGGGCTCGTCCGTGGCCTGGCCGGCCGCGGACGCCGGGGGCTCCAGGTAGCCGGGCGCACCCGGCAGCAGCGGGCCGAACGCCCCGGCTCGTGCCGCCAGCGTCGCCCGGGTCTGCCGCAGCGCGGCCCGGTAGTGGTCGGTGTCCGGCCGCATCGCCACGGCCAGCGCCAGGTGCTCGGCGGACGTCTCGAAGTCGCCCATCCGGGCCGCCGCCACGCCCCAACCGAACTGAGCGTAGTCGTCCGACGGATCGGCCAGCGCGACGGCCCGGAAGTTCTCCAGCGCAGCCGCGTACGAGCCGGCGTCGAACTGTGCCCGTGCCAGCGTCTCCCGGATGCTGCGCGAGTGCGGCTCGGCCGCCGCCGCCCGGGCCAGCAGCTGCTCGGCCGCCGCCGCGTGGCCCTGGGCGAGCAGCTTCCCGCCCCGGCGGAACCAGTCGTACACGTCGCCGGCCGGCTCGCCCGACCGCTCCTGCGCCGGCACGCCGCCGCCCTCAGGACCGCCCCCGCCGGTAGCGCCGTCCGGCCCGCCCGGCTCGGCCGGACCGCCGCCGTCCACCCGTTCCCACCCGTCGTTCATGCCGTACCTCGCCCTCGATTCGGCCCCTCGACTGCCCACCCGCCCCACACGTCGGCACAGGTGTTCCCATCTCCCAACAACGCGTCCCCGGTTACGATGCCCAGAATGAGCACCTCCAGTGCAGAGAACGGAGCCGAGACTCCGCAGGGCGGCCCCGGCGATCCCGGGCACGTCGCCACCGCAGGTCTGTCCCTGTCCCCGTTCCGCGGCCTTCGCTACGTCCCCGACCGGGTCAGCGCCCTGGCCGCCGTCACCTCACCTCCGTACGACGTCGTCGACCCCAGCCGTCGGCTCGACCTGGAGACCGCCGACCCGCACAACGTGGTCCGGCTGATCCTGCCGCGCCCCGAGCCCCAGGACAGCGGCGACCGCCCCGACCGCGACACCCGGTACCGGCACGCCGCACGGCTGCTGCGCGACTGGCAGCGCGAGGGCGTCCTGGCCGCCGACCCGGAGCCCGCGCTCTACGTCTACGAGCAGCGCGTACCCGCCACGGCCGACTCCCCCGAGCTGCTGCAGCGCGGCCTGATCGGCGCCCTCGCGGTCAGCGGCAGCGAGGCCGGCGTGGTGCTCCCGCACGAGGACGTGATGCCGCGGCCGGTCGCCGACCGGGTCGGCCTGATGCGCACCACCCGCGCCAACCTCGAACCGCTGCTGCTCACGTACCGGGGCAGCGGCGGAGCGGCCGGTGTGATCGAACGCACCGTCCGGCAGGACCCGCTGCTCGCCACCGCCACCAGCGACGGCACCCACCACCGCCTCTGGGCCGTCACCGACCCCGGCGACACCGCCGAGATCGGCCGCGACCTCTCCCGCTGCCGGGCACTCATCGCCGACGGCCACCACCGCTGGGAGATGTACCTGCGGCTCCAGCGCGAGCACCGTCACCTCCCGCGCAGCCCGTGGGACCGCGGCATGGTGCTCCTGGTGGACACCGCCCGCTACCCCCTGCGCGTCCGGGCCATCCACCGTGTGCTGTACCGGCTGCCGGTGGCCGAGGCGCTGGAGCGGCTCGGCGACCAGTGGAAGGTCAAGGAGATCCCCGGCCCGCTCAACGCCGCGCTCCAGGCCCTCGCAGAGCAGAAGCGACACGGCGGGAACGGCTTCGTGCTGACCGGCGGCGACGGCGTCTTCTGGCTCGTCGCCGAGCCCGAGGAGGCCCTGCTCGACGCCACCGTGCGGCACGACCGCCCCGAGGAGTGGCGCCACCTCGACGCGACCGTCCTGCACGCCACCCTGCTCGACCACACCTGGCACGTCCCCGACGGCCCGGACGACATCGGCTACCTGCACACCGCCGTCGCCGCCGAACGGGAGGCCGCCCGCACCGGCGGCACGGCCGTCCTGCTGCACCCGGTGCGGGAGAGCGTGGTGCGGCGGCTGGCCGAGCAGGGCGTCACCATGCCGCGCAAGTCGACCTCCTTCGGGCCGAAGCCGGCCACCGGGCTGGTCCTGCGTAGCCTCGAACTGGGCTGAGCGGCACCGGTGTCGCGGCCGGGGCCGTAACGCAGTGAGGCCCTGCCGCACTCCGGGAACTCCCGGGGTGCGGCAGGGCCTCACTCGTTGCTCAGGGCTCAGCTCTTGGCGTCGGTCTCGACGTCGGTCGCGTCGCTCTTGGCGTCGGTCTTGGCGTCACCGGAGCGCTGGGGCACCACGCCGTCGAAGTCCTCGTCGATCTCGAGGTCGTCCTCGTCGTAGTACTCCTCGACGTCCTCCTCGTCCTCGAAGATCACGCGGTCGTCGGCAATCTCGCCGCCACGCTTCTTCGCCGGGGCCTCGGCCTCCTCCTCGGCGAGCTCCGGGTCGAGGGCGTCCACGAATTCCACGCCGTCGATCTCGGCCAGCCGCTCCGAGGCGTTGGTCGAGCCGTCGGTGTCGGCCTCGGCCGCCTTCGCGAACCACTCGCGGGCCTCGTCGCCCCGGCCGGCCGCGATCAGCGCCTCGGCGTAGGCGTACCGCAGCCGCGCGGTCCACGGGTGCACGGCGCTGGAGGCCAGCTCCGGGCTCTGCAGGGTGACCACGGCCGCGTCGAACTGCTCCATGTCGGTGCGGGCACCGGCCGCCACCAGGCGCATCTCCACCTGGCCGGCCTTGTCCAACTGCTTGACCTCGGCCTCGCCGGCCATCGCCAGCGCCCGCTCCGGGCGGCCCAGACCGCGCTCGCAGTCCGCCATCACCGGCCACAGGTCCGCCCGGCCGGTCATCCGGCGGGCGGCGCGGAACTCGGTCAGCGCCTCGGAGTAGCGCTGGGTCATGTACGAGGCGAAACCGGCCGCCTCGCGGACGGCCGCCACGCGGGAGGCCAGCCGCAGCGCGACGCGCGAGTACTGGTACGCCTCCTCCGGCTCGCCGTCGAGCAGGCGGGCGACCATCACCAGGTTGCGGGCGACGTCGTCGGCGAGCGTCTTGGGCAGGCTCTTGAGCTCCTGGCGCACGTCCGCGTCCAGCTCGAAGCCGGTGACGTCCTCCGGGATCGGCAGGCGCTTGACGGGCTCGTACGTGCCGCGGCGGTCGTCGTAGTCCCGGCCACCGCGGTCGTCGCGGTCACGGCGGTAGGCGCCACCCTGGCGGTCGTCACGGCGGAAGCCACCGCGGTCGTCCCGGCGGCCCTCGAAGCGGCCACCACGGTCGCCGCCGCGGTCGTCACGGTCACGGTTGTAACCACCGGAAGGGCGGTCGTCGCGACGGTAGCCGCCACCGGCCGGACGGTCATCGCGACGGAAGCCACCGCGGTCGTCACGGTCACGGCCGTAACCACCCGACGGGCGGTCATCGCGACGCGGACGGCCGTCACGCTCGTCACGACGGAAGCCACCGGAGGGGCGGTCGTCGCGACGGTAGCCGCCACCGGCCGGACGGTCATCGCGGCGGAAGCCGCCACGGTCGTCACGGTCACGGTTGTAGCCACCGGAGGGGCGGTCGTCCCGACGGAAGCCACCCGACGGACGGTCATCGCGACGCGGACGGTCATCACGGTCATCACGACGGAAGCCACCCGACGGGCGGTCGTCCCGACGCGGACGGTCGTCACGCTCGTCACGGCGGAAGCCACCGGAGGGGCGGTCGTCCCGACGGAAGCCACCCGACGGGCGGTCGTCACGGCGGAAGCCACCGCGGTCGTCACGGTCACGGTTGTAGCCACCGGAAGGGCGGTCGTCCCGACGCGGACGGTCATCACGCTCGTCACGACGGAAGCCACCGGAGGGGCGGTCATCGCGACGCGGACGGTCATCACGGTCATCACGACGGAAGCCACCCGACGGGCGATCGTCCCGACGCGGACGGTCGTCACGCTCGTCACGGCGGAAGCCACCGGAGGGGCGGTCGTCACGGCGGAAACCGCCGCCGGCCGGACGGTCATCGCGACGGAAGCCACCGCGGTCGTCACGGTCACGGCCGTAACCACCCGACGGGCGGTCATCGCGACGCGGACGGTCGTCACGCTCGTCACGGCGGAAGCCGCCGGAGGGGCGGTCGTCGCGACGGTAGCCGCCACCGGCCGGACGGTCATCGCGACGGAAACCGCCACGGTCGTCACGGTCACGGTTGTAGCCACCGGAGGGGCGGTCGTCACGGCGGAAACCGCCGCCGGCCGGACGGTCATCGCGACGGAAGCCACCGCGGTCGTCACGGTCACGGCCGTAACCACCCGACGGGCGGTCGTCCCGACGCGGACGGTCGTCACGCTCGTCACGACGGAAGCCACCGGAGGGGCGGTCGTCACGACGGGAGCCGCCACGGTCGTTGGACCAGCCCCCACGGGACCGGGGCTCGTAGCCGCGGCCGTCGTCCGATCGACGCTCGGGACGGTCCTGGGGCTGGTTCGACATCGCGGTGACTCCTTCTGCTGCTTAAGCTTCGCCGCGGCACGGGCCGAACATCGCTGCCCTCACGCGGCTCAGTGCCGGCCTCCTGGCCGCGCACCATCTCCATTGTCCGGCATCCCGGAACACTCCGCGTCCGAGCGGAGGTCCGGTCCTGCCGGCCGTGTACGTTCGCAAAACACAAAAAGGCCGCGGCCCCAGCGAATCGCTGGGGCCGCGGCCTTGAATAATTGTTCGGCGGCGTCCTACTCTCCCACAGGGTCCCCCCTGCAGTACCATCGGCGCTGTGAGGCTTAGCTTCCGGGTTCGGAATGTAACCGGGCGTTTCCCTCACGCTATGACCACCGAAACCCTATCGGGTATTCAGCGAATACACACTTTTCAGTTGATAAGTGTTTCTTGTGTTCGCCGGCGATAGCTGTTCGCTACCCGGGAACCACACAGTGAACGCGAGCGTCTGAGGACAAGCCCTCGGCCTATTAGTACCGGTCAACTCCACCCCTCACAGGGCTTCCATATCCGGCCTATCAACCCAGTCGTCTACTGGGAGCCTTACCCTCTCAAGGAGGTGGGAGTGCTCATCTCGAAGCAGGCTTCCCGCTTAGATGCTTTCAGCGGTTATCCCTCCCGAACGTAGCCAACCAGCCATGCCCTTGGCAGAACAACTGGCACACCAGAGGTTCGTCCGTCCCGGTCCTCTCGTACTAGGGACAGCCCTTCTCAACACTCCTACGCGCACAGCGGATAGGGACCGAACTGTCTCACGACGTTCTAAACCCAGCTCGCGTACCGCTTTAATGGGCGAACAGCCCAACCCTTGGGACCTACTCCAGCCCCAGGATGCGACGAGCCGACATCGAGGTGCCAAACCATCCCGTCGATATGGACTCTTGGGGAAGATCAGCCTGTTATCCCCGGGGTACCTTTTATCCGTTGAGCGACGGCGCTTCCACAAGCCACCGCCGGATCACTAGTCCCTACTTTCGTACCTGCTCGACCCGTCAGTCTCACAGTCAAGCTCCCTTGTGCACTTACACTCAACACCTGATTGCCAACCAGGCTGAGGGAACCTTTGGGCGCCTCCGTTACCCTTTAGGAGGCAACCGCCCCAGTTAAACTACCCACCAGACACTGTCCCTGATCCGGATCACGGACCCAGGTTAGACATCCAGCACGACCAGAGTGGTATTTCAACGACGACTCCACAACAACTGGCGTTGCCGCTTCACAGTCTCCCACCTATCCTACACAAGCCGAACCGAACACCAATATCAAGCTATAGTAAAGGTCCCGGGGTCTTTCCGTCCTGCTGCGCGAAACGAGCATCTTTACTCGTAATGCAATTTCACCGGGCCTATGGTTGAGACAGTCGAGAAGTCGTTACGCCATTCGTGCAGGTCGGAACTTACCCGACAAGGAATTTCGCTACCTTAGGATGGTTATAGTTACCACCGCCGTTTACTGGCGCTTAAGTTCTCAGCTTCGCCCCACCGAAATGGAGCTAACCGGTCCCCTTAACGTTCCAGCACCGGGCAGGCGTCAGTCCGTATACATCGCCTTACGGCTTCGCACGGACCTGTGTTTTTAGTAAACAGTCGCTTCTCGCTGGTCTCTGCGGCCACCCCCAGCTCAAGCAGCAAGTGCTATCACCAGGAATGGCCCCCCTTCTCCCGAAGTTACGGGGGCATTTTGCCGAGTTCCTTAACCATAGTTCACCCGAACGCCTCGGTATTCTCTACCTGACCACCTGAGTCGGTTTGGGGTACGGGCCGCCATGAAACTCACTAGAGGCTTTTCTCGACAGCATAGGATCATCCACTTCACCACAATCGGCTCGGCATCAGGTCTCAGCCTTAACGTGAGGCGGATTTGCCTACCTCACGGCCTACACCCTTACCCCGGGACAACCACCGCCCGGGCTGGACTACCTTCCTGCGTCACCCCATCGCTCACCTACTACAGACTCGGTTCAGCGGCTCCACCACTCCCCTTCACCCGAAGGATCCAGGACGGCTTCACGGCCTTAGCATCACCTGGTTCAGCGTTGGCGCTTCAAAGCGGGTACGGGAATATCAACCCGTTGTCCATCGACTACGCCTGTCGGCCTCGCCTTAGGTCCCGACTTACCCTGGGCAGATCAGCTTGACCCAGGAACCCTTGGTCAATCGGCGCAAGAGTTTCCCACTCTTGTATCGCTACTCATGCCTGCATTCTCACTCGTATACCGTCCACGACTGGTTTCCACCGCCGCTTCACCCGGCACACGACGCTCCCCTACCCATCACAGCAGGCGTTGGCCCTCATGCTGCAATGACACGACTTCGGTGATGTGCTTGAGCCCCGCTACATTGTCGGCGCGGAATCACTTGACCAGTGAGCTATTACGCACTCTTTCAAGGGTGGCTGCTTCTAAGCCAACCTCCTGGTTGTCTCTGCGACTCCACATCCTTTCCCACTTAGCACACGCTTAGGGACCTTAGTCGGTGTTCTGGGCTGTTTCCCTCTCGACCATGGAGCTTATCCCCCACAGTCTCACTGCCACGCTCTCACTTACCGGCATTCGGAGTTTGGCTAAGGTCAGTAACCCGGTAAGGCCCATCGCCTATCCAGTGCTCTACCTCCGGCAAGAAACACGTGACGCTGCACCTAAATGCATTTCGGGGAGAACCAGCTATCACGGAGTTTGATTGGCCTTTCACCCCTAACCACAGGTCATCCCCCAGGTTTTCAACCCTGGTGGGTTCGGTCCTCCACACGGTCTTACCCGCGCTTCAACCTGCCCATGGCTAGATCACTCCGCTTCGGGTCTTGGGCATGCAACTCAAACGCCCTATTCGGACTCGCTTTCGCTACGGCTACCCCACACGGGTTAACCTCGCTACACACCGCAAACTCGCAGGCTCATTCTTCAAAAGGCACGCAGTCACGGCCCACCAGCAAGCTGATGAACGACGCTCCCACGGCTTGTAGGCACACGGTTTCAGGTACTATTTCACTCCGCTCCCGCGGTACTTTTCACC